>NZ_JBHYIM010000005.1:325612-429928 GCF_042739655.1 Mesorhizobium sp. NPDC059025
AGGACGAACGAAGACAGCGCGAGGACGAAAGACTTCCCCTAGATCACAGTCTTCTTGAACCAGGCACGGTCGCTCGCCACGAGCGCCGCATTGGTGTTGGTCCATGCGCCGGCGCCGGTGGCGACCGTCATTGCCGGTTCGGTCAGGGTGACGGTCGCCGCATTGGCGATCGCGCCTGTCGCCAGCGCCAGGATGTAGTCGTGGCCGTCATTGCCGGTCACGACGGTGCCCAGTGCCGCGGCATCCTCGCCTGCCTTGATCACCTCGCCGAGACGCAGCCCGACGATCGGGGTAACGGAATAAACCATCTGGTTCTCCTTGTTTGATGTTGCTGTGCCAGCGGTCATCTGACCGTTGGAGCGCGCGCCCGCGCGCCGCGCCCGTTGGCGCGCTAGCCGGGCGGCCCGGATGGGCCGCGCCGGCGCCTGAGGCGTCCTGGATGTGTCAATATCCAGGACTTCAGTCGTCAGACGGTCATTGCAAATGACCGAGCGCGCGACTGCGCGCCGCGCCCGTTGGCGCGGAAGCCAAGCGGCCCGGATGGGTCGCGCCGGCGCTTGAGGCGTCCTGGATGTGTCAACATCCAGGACCTCAGCACTAAGCCGCGTCGAGCAGGAGGCCCTGCAGCGAGCGGTTCGAGCAGGCGACATTGCCCATCCAGTAGTAGGGGATGACCACGGCGTCCTGGTTGACCGGTTTCTTCTCCTCGTCCTGCGACCACTGCGCTTCCTTGTGCTGGAAGATGTAGAGATAGTCGGTGTTGAGGAAGTTGGCCCGCTCCGCATTGGTGGCGAAGTTGGTGTTGTCGTCGAAGATCACGTCGGCGGTCTTGTATTTGTAGGACAGGAAGCCGGTCTGGGCGAGGTCGGCATCCTGGTAGCGCTGGAACTGCTGCTGCGAGGCTTCGTAGACAGAGAACAGGTCATGGCTGAACGTGATCAGGTCCGGCGTGTCGGTGCCGCGCGTCAGCGCCATCCACAGCCGGTTCATTTCACCGAGGATCGTGTCCTTGGTGTAGGCGTCCGTGCCGGGAATCTCGCGGAACTTGTTGCGCCAGAACGGCCACAGCGCCGAATCGATGCCGCCGACCGTACCCTGGCCGTTCGACTGGATGATGTTGGCGAGACCGGCGATCTGGTTCGGCAGCGAGCCGTCCGAATAGAGATCGATCGAGAAGTTGTTCGCCGCGGTGTGCAGCGCGTTCTTCTTCTTGGTCTTCACCAGGTTGATCATCGCCGACTTGCCGGAGTTCTGGCGCAGCTCGCGTCCGCTCGACACGACATGCAGCGCGATCTGCGCCCAGTCGTATTTCGCCGACGTCACCACATCGGAGGCGTTGGTGTTGAGGGTTTCATAGCCGCCATAGCGCTGGTAGGTGCCGTTTTCGCCATACTCGAGCGGAACCTGGATTTCGGTGCCGCCGTCGAGATTGCGAATATTGCCCTTCTTCTTGAGGCGGGCGAGCAAGGCATTGTTCTTGCTCACATTATCAGCGACTTCCGTCGCGGCGTTACGCAGCGTGGTCGAAACCATCTGCGTGAACACAGTGGATGGTCCTGCCATCTTGATCACCTTGAGTTCTGAGCTTCGTCATAGGCCTGGCCGAGCAGTTCGTCTTCGCTGAACTGCCGCGACTGGCCGGTGGAGGTCGAGGTCACGTTGACGGAGGCGGCGCGGCGTGCGTCGGCCATTCTCCTCGGATCGGCGGCGGCGGCCCTGGCGGCGGCGGCTGCCTTGACCCTCAGGTCTGGGTCGGCATTCACGGCCATGTCGTAGGCAAGGTCGAACACGGCTTCGTGGGAAGCGGTGTCGCCAAGCCTGGCACGTGCCTTGTGGATCGCATGCACCATGTCGTCCTCGGCGAGCTCGGAATAGAGCGGCTTGTCCTTGGCCAGGCGGCTCACTTCCTCGTTGGCGGATCGCGCCATGGCGTCTTCCTGCTGGATTTCCCGTATCACCCAGGCAATATCGGCCGGCGTCATCGCCGGCGGTTGCGGGTCGGCGGGGATGTCGATCTGGCCGCTCAGCGCCGCGGCGAGATGCTGTCGCACGCCGTAGCGGTCGGCGATGTCGATAAGGCTGGCGATGGGGTTCTCATCCAGCCGGCGCTGGGCGCTGAACAGGAAGTCGACCGCCTCGGCCATCGACGGCGCCGAGCCGTCGGGCAAGGTCCGCCCGGCCAGCAGGTCGGCATTGCGTTCGAAGATCTCGTTGTAGTGGCGCATGGCGCCAATCTGCCGGCCCTGCTCCGACATGCGGGTGTGCAGCTCGGCGTCGCGCTGGGCGATCCTCGCCTGCACGTCCGCCGGGATCTTGCCCCACTCGCCTTCCATGCCGCGCCAGTTGGCCGGGAGAGGCACGGCGCCGGCGAGGGGCGAGGAAACCTCGGCCTTCGCACGCGCCCCTCCCGTTCCCTCACCTTCCAGTGGGGAATTCTGGGGTGAATCGTCGCGACGGTCGACCAGGCCACCGTCGGCGGCGTCCTGGCTGTCGCTTTCGATCTGGTCCCATACCGCGCCGAGCGCGGCATCGTCGCTGGCGGTATCGGCGCCCTTCGCGACAGCGGCATCCGGGATCATGGCTTCGCCATTCTCGATGGTCATCGGTAGTCCTCGCTGACTGTCAGGCCCCGCTTGGCGGCGAAGGCCTTGTTCCTGATCTTGCCGCCGGTCGGCGACGGCATGTCGCCGGCTTCCACGCAGTTGTTGCGTTTCATGTCCTCGCGGCGCTCGTGGCGGGTGCTGATAAGACGGCCATCGATCGGGCTGGCATATTCCGGCATCGGCCGGGTGATGCCGGGCCTGGCCAGCGGCCCGGCCGGAAGCGCCATCGGCGCGCCGGTTTCCGGGTCGCGGAAATGGCCGTCGCGAAAGACGTAGCGGCGCATCAGTAGAGCGCCACGATGTTGCTTGCCGTGGTGCCCGCCGCGCGCACCGCCTTCGCCCGCACCGGCAGCACGCTGCCGGCCGGCACGGCGGTGAGCGTCACGGCGAGCGTGTCGTCTTCGGCGATCACCGCCACGTCGCCGGCGGCCCCTATCCACAGCGCCCGGCAGACGCCATTCGGCAGCGTATCGGTCGCATGCGGCGTCACAGCCTTGAGCGACGAGGCGGGCGCCGAAGCCAGATCCACGGTCGCGTCGGCGGCTTCACGCACCCCGGAGGGCAGCGTGTGAAAAAGGCGTTGCATGGCTGTGTCTCCTGGTTATCCGGCCAAGCCGACCTGCTGCATCTGCAATTGCCGTTGCACTGCGGTGAGCTGGCTGGTCTTGATCTGCAGTTCGGCGTTCTTGATCTGTAGGTCGAGCGAGGCGTTCTCGCGCTTGATCTGCCGCTCCACCTCGGCGTTCTGCAGCTTGATCTGCTGGTCGAACTGCGCTGCCTCCTGCCGCCGCTTCTCGGCTGCTGCTGCGGCATCGGCCTGGCCGTCCTGCTGAGGCGGCACGCCGCCGCCCTGCTGCACCTTGGCGATGAGGTCGTCGAGCACATCCTCGATCGCCTTGCCGAGGTTGAACAGCCGGGCGAACGATCCGTAGATGGTGATCGCCGCATTGGCCGGCATTACGCCCTGCTGCACCAGCGGGCCGACCGAGGCGAAGAACGCGCTGGAGGCCGACATGAACTCGGTCGCTTCCTGTTTCTTGCGGCTGACGTCGGCGCGCACCGTGCTGTCGGTCTCGACATCGATGCGGTACCCGGCGGTCACCCGCTCATGCATCAGGCCGTTCAGTGCGGCGAGGTGCTGCAGTTTCTTCTGCCGCGCCGCCTCGGCCTGGCTCGCCTCCTGCGCCGCCGCTTGCTGCGCCTGGGCCACCGCCTCCGGCGGCAGCCCTTGTGGCAGCGGCTTTGGGGCCACCGGCGTCAGGTCCTGCGCGCTCGGCAGCAGCTGCACATCGGTCATCTTCTGCAGTGTCTCAGGCGAAAACTTCGCCGGGATCACCTCCGCCATCATCACGAACAGGTCGCGCGAGGCGCGTTCGATCATGCGCTGCATCTTGTGGATGCGCAGCGAGCCCCACTGGCTCTTGATCTGTTGCGCGCCATAGGTCTCGGCGGCGTTGGAAGCGCCACGCACGATGTCGGAAATGCCGGTGATCTCGTAGATCGCCTGCTTGGTCTGGTCGCGCAGCCCGTAGAGCTGCGCCAGCACCACGATCAGCCGCTCCACCGGCCAGAACAGCACGGCAGCCTGCAGTCCGCCATTCTTGGCCCACACTTCGGCGTCGGCGACCGGCACGAACTCGTTGTCGTCGGCTTCCAGCACCGCCTGCACGTCGGTCGGGCTCACCCCGTACCAGCCCTTCACCTTCAGCTGCCTCGTGATGACGCGGATGCGCTTGGTGGTGGTGTCAAGCTCGTCGGCCAGCCTGCGGTAGATCGAGAACGGATTGACCGGCTCCAGATTGCCGTTGACCTCGATCGGCTGCACCGGCGTCGCCGTCGGGAAGAAACCCGACCAGCCGAGCGGATCGGCGACTTTCTTCAGCACCTTGCCGTCACCGGCCCCGATGAACAGCACCGCGCGCGACTTGCGGTCCCACACCTCCCAGACCTCGTGGTCGCTGTCGTCCCTGTCGCTGCTGTCGTCGGCCTGAAGCGCCACCAGCGCGCCGTCGACAAAGCGGTCATAGTCGTCGCTGGCGATCGAATGCCGGAACGCCTCCCAGGGCCGCTGGTCCCAACGCTTGGCCTTGCCATGGCGATAGTCGCGCCAGCTCACCGCCTCGAACACGATGCGTTCATTGGCAAGATGTTCGCCGCCAGCATTGTTTCCGGCGTCATGGTCGCCACGGTCGGCGTCATCCGCGCTGGCATCGCTGTCGTTGTCTTCGGCAATCCTCTTCAGCTCCTCATCCGTGGTCTCGCCGCCGACGAAATCGCTCATGAAGCGCAGCCGCACCACGCCACGTCCGGCCAGGAAGCCGTCCTGCGCCATCGCTTCCAGCTCGCTCTGCAGCCGGCTGTCATCGATCTGCACCGAGATCGCCCGCTCCAGCAGCTGCGCGAAGTCGCGCGCCACCGGATCGTCGGCACCGAAACGACGACGTATATCCGGCGCCGGTGCCGAGTTGATCACCGCCGGCACGATGGTTTCGACATTGGAGAACAGGATGTTGAAATCGAACGGCGCCGTGTCCGAGGAGCCGTCGGTCTTCGGCGCGCCTTTGCCGCGATAGACGGCAGTCGCCACCGCCGCGTCATCGAGGAACGTCTTCTCGTCGGCTTCGGCCGCCTTGATGCGCTCCAGCCACTTCCGGCCGGTGTCGCGCAGCGCCGCACCCTTGCCGGCTTCGGTCTTCTTGGCCATGTCAGAATGCTCCAGCCGGGCACTTGCGAAATCGCATCATCCGTCCATCCTCTTCTTGCGCCGCACCATCGCCTCGACAGCCGCCTTCACGCCGATGTCGGCGCGCACCACGCCCGTTGCGGTCACCTGGTAGGTCGGCCCATCCGCCTGTCTCTTCGGCACAAACGCCGGCGCCACGTCGCGCCAGGCCAGGCCGAGATAGCGGAAGCTTGAGCCGATATGCTCGGCCCAGTCCTTCACCGGGCTGTCGACGAAGCTCTTGCGATCGTCGTCCCATGTGCGGCGGTACATCTTCAGCCCGTCGATGCCGTGCTGCATGCGCTGGCCGCGTTCGTCGGGGCCGAGATGAAACTCGGCCAGCTTGATCGTCTCGCGCCCGGCATTGATGCCGTCGGCCACACTTGCCATCGTCACGATCTTCGGCTTGCGGCCATGCGCCTTCAGCGTCTCGACCCGGGTGCGTTTGTCGCCCCAGTTCTTCACCACCGCGTCATGCGGCACATAATCGTTGCCGTGATAGCCGCGTTTGTCCAACCACTCGCACCAATCAGCCAGGTCATCCGTTTCGGGCCGGTAGAAATCGACGATGCGCGGCCGGCCGTCGATCACCTGGAAACACCAGATCGGGTTGTTCGCCGCCTTGCCGAGATCCCAGGCCGTGTGCACCGGCTCGCCCCAGTCGACAGGCACCTTGCCGATGCGCCCTTGCACGTCGGCCGTGGCCATCTCCGCGCCCCAATAAGCGCCCACCGTGGCACCGGCAAACGAGCAGAAGAACTCCTGCTCCACCAGCAGGTCGGCGACGGTCTTGCCGAACAGCGCCTCATATTCCGCCCGCTGCGCCTCGATCGCCGCGTCCGAGATCGCGCCGGTGTCATGTGCCGTCAGCACCTGCGTGAACCAGGCTGCGTCGCTGCGGAACCGGTCCAGCATCGCCTTCAGATGGTTGTTGCCGCGCGGCGTCGAGATGAAGGATGCCCAGCCGCCATTCTCGGCCAGGATCGGCGCCAGATAGGCCCAGGCCATCGGGTTGGCCAGCGCCCATTCCGAGGCGGTGAGGCCGACCGGCGGCGTGCCGATCAGCGCGTTGAAATTGTCGGAGCCCACCACCTGCCAGGTCGATCCGTTCTTGAAGCGGATGAACATGTCGGATTCGCGTGTGTTCTCGCGCAGCGCCTTGGGGAAGGCTTCGTCGATGCGTCTTTTGCCGGTGTTGGGGTTGACGGCGTCCCAGATCGCTTTGCGTGCCTGCGAATACTCCGGCAGCATGTGCCAGTAGGTGCCGACGCGGTTGAACGCGCCGACGGAGTGCATGCGCAGGTTTATGTCGTCCTTGCCGGCGCGGCGGTGCCAGACCAGAAGTTGCCGGTTGCAGCCGTTCAGCCAGGAGTGCCAGGCAGGCTCCTGGTAGCCGCGCGGCGCCCAGTCATTCGGAAGTTCGATGCGCGGCACGCTGGATCACGTTCACGGTCAGCGGCCCGCCATCGGCATCGGTGAGCGCAACCTTGTTGCCATATTTCTTCGGCTTCAGCTTCTCGGCGATCCATTGCCGCGTGCTGAGCCGCAGCGCCGAGCGCTTCAGCGCTTCGCCATTCTCCTTCCAGCCAGTCACCTCGCCGTCGCGGCCGCGCTGCTCCATCCAGTCGTTGGAACCGTCATCGGCAATGTCGAGCATTTCGTCCACCAGCGCATCCGCCTGGGCGTCACGGGCATGGGCATATTGTGTGGCGAAGTCTTCCCGAGCCGCCAGCCAGCGGAAAACCGTTGCCTTGTCCGGCATGTCCGCATCGCGGCAGATCGAGCGCAGGCTTTGACCCTCCGCGATCCGGTCGCAGATCGTGCCAGCCGTTTTCTGTGAGTATTTGGTCGATAGCGACATGCTGCTCCGAGGATAGAAAAGGCATGGAGGTGAGCCAAGCCGGTCGCAAAGTAAGGCGAGCGGCGATGCGAGTGACGGTTTAAAATTAGCCGGCTTGTATGGAGCGGGGCATAGCTTCCCCTTTTGTCGGCGGTGAGGACCGAGGCTGCTCCGGCAGGTGGCGCTAAGGCCCCGCTCATGTCGAGCAAATCACCAAGTTACTGCGGGAAGATAGCGCGGCTGGTTGGGTTGGCCTAGAGGCGCGAGGGGCTGCGTTAACAGGATAGATGCTGGTGATGTTTAGCGTTGATGTTCGCGAGGCCACAGACGGCTGGCTTGCGTCTTTGCCATTGATCGCCTTGGACGAGGGCGGCCGCGTGGCACGACCGCCCCGGTCAGATCAGGCGGACAGCCATTCATCGGCAGCCCTTGCCGCGGCCAGTTCCAGCGCGTCGGGTGCCAGGATCCCGGTTTTCTGGGCGAAAGTTTCGAATGCGAGGCGCGCCACCGATACATCACCGTCGCTGAGAGCCGCGCGAACTGTGGCAATGGCTTGCTCATGCGTGGGGCTTCGCGAACCGACCCATTCGTTGAGGATTTCAAAGGCCTCCTCGACCGAATCCACGTCGCGCGGAAATCCAAGACCGACAAAAATGTAGACGGGTTTCGCGAAAAGCTTCATGGGGATTCCTCGTTTGTGAGCAACACCGAAATTATCCGGTTTGCTGAGAACGGACGATCCGGCACTTCGTTCAAACGAATTCATCCTTTTGGACGAAGGGCAAATCCCATCTCACTGGTGCAGCCGGCAAACCGGTCCTCTGCGTTGGGGGACATGGCGAGCCGGACGACGTTGTGGCCATCATCCTGGCACAGACCACAACGTCCATTCAGGCATGTGGCTGGCTCATGAACAGCGGAACGATAAGCGATCCGCGCCGTTTTCGAACATAACCGTCGGGTTGTCGCACACATCGCGACTCCTCGGACGAAAGTTTCGAATGCCGGTATCCGCTGACTCAAAGGAGTATCGATCATGACCAGATTCATTGGCTACATGGCGGCGGGAATGCTCTGTCTCGCGGGGCCCGCGCATGCCACGGACGCAGCCTTTCTCCAATCGCTGGGCGGAAGTTGGGGTGGCAAGGGCACGGTCAAAACCGAGACGGGGTCTCAGCCTATCAAGATCGACTGCAGATTTGCGTCGCGTGCGACGGATACCTCGCTGTCGTTGAATGGCAAATGCACCGGATATGTCGTCTTCTCCCGAGCCATCGGTGCCGACGTCAAGACCGACGGCAAAACCTATACCGGCGTCTACAACGGTTCCCGGACCGGCCCCGCCGGCCTCCGTGGCAAGCGTGCGAACAATGCTTTGGTCTTGGGCATTCGCTGGGCCAAGGAAGTCAATGGCGACCGTGCCGCGGAACTCAGGTTGGAGAAGCTCGCAAACAACCGGATGCGCTTGACGACCACCGACAAGGATCCGGCGACCGGAAAAAACGTTGTGATCAGTCGGATTGATCTCAACCGCACCTAGAGCGTTTCCGTTTTTCACGGAAACGCGGAAACGCTCTAAGTTTTTGTTTTCGTCGCATTTTTGTAACGCCAGGTGATTCCACTGGCTACAAAATGCACCTAGGCTGCTTCGCTTTCTCGCCTTGGGAGGAGAGCCATCAGTCGCTGGGTTGGATTTGCTTGCGGCGCCAGGTGAGTTGGGGCTGGTTTGCGCCCGGATTTCTGAAGTCGACATTCGACGACAAAGGTTTACCTTCAACGGTTCTTTCGACGAAGTGTCTTCGGTCGGATCGGAGAAGATGCGGGCTGGCCGTAACGCTCATGTAATTCCGGTCGAACACGATGCTTCTATGACACGACCCACCCGCCCTATCTCATGAAGCTTTTGCTTGTCGAAGACGATCTGGAAATGGCCGACGCGCTTCAGGTCGCATTGTCCAGACATGGTATCGTTTTGGATTCGGTGACCAATCTTGCGGCAGCACGAGAGGCAGTCGCCATGTCGGATTACGAGATCGTGCTCATTGACCGACAATTGCCGGACGGCGACGGAAGCAGCCTGCTTGCTGAGATGCGCAACTCTGGCAAGTCTGCCCGGTCCATTATCATTTCCGCGCTTGGTTCGACACGTGAGAGGATTTCAGGACTCAATGAAGGGGCGGATGACTACCTGCCCAAACCCTTCGAGATCGACGAACTGATAGCAAGGATCAGTGCAGTTCTGAGACGTGCTCCGGTACCGGGTTCGCAAATCCTCGCAGCGGGCAATCTTACGTACGATCGCGGCACCCTGGATATTCATGTCGAAGGAAGCCGACTTGTACTCACCAGACGCGAACTCCTGATCATCGAGACCCTTCTGAGGAACCGCGGACGAACGGTCTTGCGGTCATCGCTGGAAGAAAATGTCTATTCCTTCAACGAGGAAATCCAATCGAACACCTTGGAAGCCAACATGTCGCGGTTGCGCCGCAAGCTCGCAGAGGCAGGTGCGAACATAGTCATCAAAAATATCCGCGGGATCGGCTATTTCCTTCATGAACCGGAATGAAATGAACGGCACACCTCTCCGCTGGCGGTTCACGCTCGGCTTCATCGTCCTGCAACTCTTCGCTACGGCAGCCTCCCTCGCTCTTGTCCTTTACCTTGCTTCTGGCATCGCCCCTGACGGTGCTATTCCATCCATATGGTTGTCGGAGCAGATCGCGGATTCGATCGAAGTGGGACCGAACGGGAAGCCGATCCTGGTTCCAACCGAAAGCCTGTCGAACACACTGAAAGAATGGCCAAGCGTTTGGTTTGTCGTCGAATTGCCGGGCGGTGAAGTCATCAGGCAAGGGGAGGTCCCAGGCGCTATCGCCGCGAATATTCCATTTCTGCGGACGTTCAGAAGTGCTGAGTTGCATGGTTATGTCGGCAATCCGAAGAGTGTCGCGCGGCTCGAACGGATAGCTACCGCCGCCGGCGAGGCCTCTATATTCGCGGGGGGTGTTTCCATGTCTCTCCATGGCTTGATCGTATGGTTGGGAAATACCGCGGTCGCCATTCCGGCCGCGATCCTTGCCGCGATCACGCTTGTCGGCGTTCCTTGGGTCACCAGATGGTCGCTTCGCTCCTTCAACGATCTTACCGGACGCCTGAACACGATCGACTTTGACGCACGAGGCGCAGTTGTAGATGTTCGCGGCCTTCCAGGCGAAGTGTGGAGGGTCGTTGATGGCATCAACAAGGCGCTTCGCAGACTGGACAACGGCTTCGAGACGACAGAACGGTTCTTCGTCAATGCAGCCCATGAGTTGAGAACACCGATCGCCATCCTCCAGGTCCGTATCGGCACCTTGCCGGCGAGCGAAGAAAAATCCCAGCTCCAAAACGGCATCAAAAGGCTGGCAGCGATCACCAACCAACTTCTGGACATCGAGAAGTACCGGCAGAAGCCACCGCGCAAAACAAAGGTGGACCTCAATGCCGTGGTCTCGAAAGTGGTGGCCGATCTCGCGCCGTTCGCCATTGCCGAGGGCTACGAAATTTCCTTCGACAGCAAGGCGAAACAGGTTTCCTTGATCGGTGATTCCGATGCCTTGGAAAGAGCCTTCGCCAATCTGGTGCGCAATGCCATTCAGTATGGCGGCAAGTCAGGTGAGATTTGCGTGGGCATCGAAGCGGATGGCAGCGTTCGTGTCGCGGACCAGGGAGTGGGTATCGCCAGCGACAAGCATGCACGCATCTTCGAACCGTTTTATCGGATCAATCCTCACGGCTCTGGAGCTGGCCTCGGCCTCAGCATGGTCCATGATATCGTCACCAGTCATGGTGGTTTCATTGAGTTGAAATCTTCGCCGGGACGCGGCAGCACTTTCACTGTGCGATGGCGCGGCGTGTGCGATACTTCCGTGCCGGATGATGCATGAAACAATCGCGGCGAGCTTCCTCTGCCCGCCAGGGCAATTCCAGGAAAAGTGTGTAACGGTTTTCCGTCCGGAATTGTGTAAAAACAAAAGGCTGGAGCGTTTCCGCGTTTCCGTGAAAAACGGAAACGCTCCAGGGCAGTCAGGCAAGTGCGTAGGTGACGAGCCAGAGCGCGTTAAAGACAACGTGGACAACAAGACCGGGCCAGATAGACAACGTCTTCCTGAATGAGAAAGCTGTGAGGATTCCGATCAGAAATGCGTTGAAAAAGATGACGCTTGGCCCGTGGGCGGCGGCGAAAATCAGAGCGCTGCCAACAACACCAATTCCCGCTGGATAACGGTTCAATGCGTTGGCGACGACCGCGCGAAACACCAGTTCCTCGCCAATTGGTGTAAGAAGAGCGCCTGTGAACAGCAGGATGAGCAAAGGCACGATCCCTTCTTTGGCTCCAGCCTGGAAATCAGCCTGGGTGTTCACTTCGGTGACGAGCAGGAAATACACGCTCTCCATAACGTGGCTGGCGCCGTAGGCGGCAAATCCTGTTGCGGCACCAGCCAGCATCCATTTCCATGGAACTGTCCGGAATCCAAAGGCTCGAAAATTGCCGATGCGGATGGAGAACGCGGCGGTAAACGCGAGAACAGCAACAATGCCATTTCCGGCCATCCCAAAATTGCCGCGAAAGGCCGCCTGGTCATCAGGTATCCGCAGCATGAAGGCGGACATAATCGCCAGCAGCCCGAAATAGGAAACGAGTACGACCGTCACCTCCAGCGAACCAGGGCGCGCGAGATGGGCCGAATTGCTGCGAACGTTCATTCAATAAATCCCAGTTGCGATGGTCGCCTGATAGCGCGACGTCAAGATTGCTTTCTCGCAGTAGAGGGCTTGCCTTGCGGCAAAGTTACAGGCTCGGGATGCGCGCCGCCGACCTTGGGAAACTACGAATTCAACTGGTCTTGCCAGCCGTAATGCACCCGTAATTGTGGGCAGCCATAGGCATCCTGGCAGTGCGGCGCTTCAACACATGAACCGTGCCTGATTGCTGAACTGACGAGGATGAGACATGAAGAAGATCATTTCAGGTTTGCTGGTTTGCCTATCGCTGACAGCGTGCAGCCAGACTGAAAAGGGAGCCGGGATCGGCGCGGCCAGTGGCGCGATAATCGGTGGCCTGGCAAGCGGCTCATGGGAAGGTGCTGCCATAGGCGCCGCCGCCGGCGGCGTGGGCGGCGCGGTGGTGGGCAACATAAGCGAACGCAACGAGAGGAGCCGCCGCGCCGATCAATGGAATCAAAGGGACCGCCGATATGATCGTTGCTACTATCGCGATCGGTACGGTCGTTGTCGTTGAAGCAGAGCAGGAAAAAGCCCCTAGGCATCAGGCTCTGGAGCCCAGGTTGGCCGTCGTTGCGGCTCACTCAACGGCTGCTATTCCATCCTGAACGGCCAAGGCGGACCGTCTGGATCGGCCCATTCCGGTCTTTCCATGGATTGGTGTTAGAATGGCGGGCACATACTTGTCGCAGGATGCCTGAATGGCCAAACCCACCCGCTCCACCGGCCTTCGCCAGTTCCTCGATCTCGACCAGCAGCGTGATTGGCTCGACGGCAAGATCGACCTTCCAGACACCACCGAGCGCTCGGAATCCCTTGAACAGCGCTTCAGATACGCCGCCCGCTTCGAGAAGCTGCTGCGTCGCCCGCAAGGAAAGCAGGTGCTGGAGCTGCTCAAGCTCTACGGCCCGGCCTGCATCCCGATCCCGTGCCAAACCGAGCGTTTCTACTGGTCTGTATCCTGCCTGCCGTCGACCTCGGACAAGCCGCTCGTCCGCGTCAATGCGAGCTGGATGGAGCTGTTCACCCTCTATGCAGACGGCGAGGATGTCCGTGCCCGCTTCATCGTGCATCTGTCGGATTTCACCAGCGATGGTTCGGCGACGCCCGGCCAACTGGATGAGGCCTTTCTCGAACAGAGCGTCGTGGCGCCGGAGGACGTCAGCTGGGTCTTCCCGAGCGGCCCCGACATGTTCATCGTCAAGCTGCGCAATGCGGCCTCGATCCGCGAATTCATTGCCAATCCGCGCGCGCTGCGCGCCATCCGCACCTTCAACCTCACCCACATGAACCGGGGGCGCAACGCCTACCAGGCCAGCCACAGCTATAGCGTGGCGGATCACATGCTGCCGGATTGAGTTTCGCGAACGCGCCGGCGTCGCTGCATGGCGTGGGGCCGAACACGCTTGACCATCCGCAGGCGGTGCGATCAGTCTTGCCGCCAACGGCATGATCCCAAAAAGTGGGAACCGGTTTCTGGAAAAGATCATTCTCCGAAAAGAACCGGCAATCTGGAGATCACGACATGGCGCTCAAGCGGATGGACAATGTCGGCATCGTCGTCGAGGACCTGACGGCGGCGGTCGACTTCTTTCGCGAACTCGGCCTCGAACTCGAAGGGCGGGCCACGATCGAGGGCGAATGGGCCGGGCGTGTCACCGGGCTGGGCGACCAGCATGTCGAGATCGCCATGATGCGCACGCCGGATGGCCACAGCCGGCTCGAACTCTCCCGCTTCATCCGGCCGGCCGTCGTCGCCGACCACCGCGCCGCCCCGGTCAACGCGCTCGGCTATCTGCGCGTCATGTTCGCCGTCGACGACCTCAACGACACGTTGAAAAGGCTGCAAACGCATGGCGCGCGGCTCGAAGGCGAGGTCGTCGACTACCAGGACGTCTACCGGCTCTGTTACATCCGCGGGCCGGAGGGCCTGCTCATCGGGTTGGCGCAGGAGCTCTGACCACTCACCCCTTCCGCACCGTCAGCCGCTCCAGCGCATCCACGATCAGGTCGCAGAACTTGGCGTGGTCGAGCTGCATTGCCACGGTGTGGCGGAAGTTCATCTGCTCGCTGGCGGTGCCGCCGAAATGGCGCATGCCGCCCATCTTCTCGAAATTGCACACGGTCATGCCCTTCGTCCACCGGCCGGCGATCTCGACGCGGATGTCGGCCTTTTCGGTGGTGAAGACGCTCGGGTCGATCAGCGCCGCCACGCAGCAGGCGTCGTGCACGGCGGGATGTTCGATCTGCAGCAGGCCGCCATGCGTCGTCGCGATGAAGTCCCAGATGTCGAGAATGAACTGGCTGATCGGCCCGCCCACGGCGCGCACCCTGTCCTGCAGAGCGGGCGTCGCCAGCGCCTGGTGGGTCAGGTCCAGCCCCACCATGGTCACGTCCCAGTTGGCGCGGAACACAACGTCGGCGGCTTCCGGATCGCCATAGATGTTGAACTCGGCGGCGGGCGTGATGTTGCCGCGCGTATAGCTGCCGCCCATCGCCACCACCCGCTTCACCCGTTCGATGATGCGCGGCTCCTTGCGGGCGGCGAGGCCGATATTGGTGTAGGGGCCGACCGGCACCAGCGTCACCGTCTTCGGCTCATGCGCCATCACCGTGTCGATGATGAAGTCCACGCCATGGCGCCTGTCCAGCTCGAAGGAAGCCGGTGGCAGCACCGGGCCGTCCAGCCCGGTCTCGCCATGGATCTCGATCGCCAGCACCTGCTCGCTCAGCATCGGCCCGGGCGACCCCTTCGCCACCGGCACCTTGATGCCATAGGCGGTGCACACCGACAGCGCGTTGCGCGTCGTGTTCTCGACATTGTGGTTGCCGGAAACGGTAGTGATGCCGAGCAGGTCGATGGCCGGATTGCCGGCCGCCAAAAGGATGGCGATGGCGTCGTCGTGCCCGGGGTCGCAATCCAGGATGATCTTTTCCATATGCCGCCTCTCTGTCGATTGCCGCGACTGGAAACCACCACGCCGGCGCCGTCAAGGTGCGACCGACTGGGCCAATCCGTCGGCGCCACATATCGCTTGCAACCGCGAGGAACATGATCGCGATGGTCAGGAAGACCGTGACGGCGCGCCGAACTCTCCATCGGGGCCGGCGTTACCCGGCGCCTTCACATTGCCCCGAACCCCGCCTGCCGCTATCAGCAGGCATGAAATCCGCAATCATCCTCATGATCCTCGGCGCGGTCATCTTCGGCGCTACCTTTGCCGGCTGGTATCTGCTCAATGCCTTCGCCTGCGGCATGAGCCCGACCGGATGCACCGGCTTTTCTTTGAAATGGCGCGATTGGGAAGCCTTGCAGCTGTTCGTGCCCACCTTCGTGCTCGGCGGCGCGATCTTCCTGTTCGGCCTGTGGCGGGCGGTCAGGGCGAAATCCTGAGCCTCGTGTTGTTTCCAATGCGCTCGCTGGCCGCCGCTAGGTACCTGCCGGTCGCGCCCGCGTGGCGACATCCACCCACCACTGGTTGACGACTTCCGGACTGGTCAGCTGGGTGTGCAATGAAGCCTCGAGCTGCGTCCTGCGATAGTCGCTCGCGGTGATGCCGAAGCGCTGGCGGAACGCGCGGCTGAAATGGGCTTCGCTGTTGAAGCCGAGATCGGCTGCGATGCGCGACAGCTTGCGGGTTTCGAGCGGATCGCTCAACGCTGCCCGCACCGCGATCAGCCGGCGCTCCTGCACATAGCGCATGATGCCGCCATGCGGGGCAAAAACCCGATACAGCGAGGCGCGCGAAATGCCGAGCCTGTCGGCCAGGAAATCCGGAGACAGCTTGCCGATGGCAAGATGATCGCGGATGACCGCCTGCGCCAGCGACAACAGGTCTTCCTCGGCATTGCGTGCATTCTGCGCCAGATGGTCCGGCTGCGTGAACAGACGTTTCAAGAACTCCGCCGTATCGGCAACGGCGGCGCCGACTTCCTCCTCCGAGATCTGCATACTGCGCTCCTGCAGCGAGCGGATGTGTGCGGCAAGCAATTCGTTGCGGGCCGCGTCGAGCCGCGGCCTCAGCGTGCCGGGTGCCATATCGGGCAGCATCGTTCGGGGAACGACAAGCGACAGCGTGTTGGAAGCGAACGCACGCGTCCGTACCTCATGGGCAAGATCGATCACCGCCACCTTGCCGGGTCCGATCGAGGTCTGCTCCCCCGAAATCATTCCGGTGAAACCGCCGCTCATATAGAGATGCAGCAGGATGTGGCCCGGAGTGACGGCAATGCGTTCGGCGTCGCGCAGGAATGCCTGTGGTTCGAACGCCACCTTGGCGATGATCATATCGCCCAGGATAGCGCCATTGGCCGATCCGGTGGGCAGGCTCTTGCTGCGCGCCCATGGCCGCGGTTCGAACAGCGGCGATAACACCGCGCTCCAGGTCGCAAAGGCCGTCTCCGGGTCCAGCCCGGCTGTCACATAGTAAAGTCTCGGTATGGTCATGCGTGGATAAAGCTTCTCCCATTCATGCCTATACGCCACCGGGCACGGCAGCGAAATCCGTTTCGAAACGGCAGCGCCCGATCGAGCAGGCAATCTTGGCTCAACGCGTCTGGTTACTTCCACGTTCCGGAAAATCGCGCGGCCGGGATGTTCGATATTTCGCGAAACAATTGATCGAGCGTCTCAAAGCGGCGCCTTTTCAGGAAGCCCGCCCATTGGCTTGCTGACTCCTCGCAGGACTCGTGTTTCAAGCGGCCATCGGATGGGGATCCGGCCGCGATCGCGGCGAGTGCTGGGGTGGTTCAAGTGTTTGTTCTGGATGACGTTGCCGCGTGCGGCCAGCGTGCGGCACGGCTGTGCCTTGCTTTCCGTGCAGGCCTTGCGGTTTGCATCGCGCTTTTCTGCCTGCTGGCTTCGTCGCCGGCCGCCTTCTCGCAATCGGCCACCCTCACCATTTCGCCGGCTACCTACACCGGCGCTGGCGTCACCATGACCTATTCGATCAGGATCACGCCGGGCTCCGTCAACATACGGTCGATCAACGCCACCAGTTCCAACATCAAGGGTGTGCCGATCACCTGCGACGCCATTCCACCCAGCGGCTTCGTCATTCCGTTCAACTGCAGGGGCTCTTATGTGACCACTGCCACGGACAACACCACCGGGCAGTTCGGCGACAACATCCGCTTCACCGGAACCCGCACCGGCGGCAATTTCGACTTCACCACCAACTACGCCACCGCGACGAAGCAGGGCGGTGGCGGCACCTCCACGAGCGTCTCCTCATCGCCCAATCCTGCCTTGCCCGGCCAGACCGTGCTGATCCGCGCCAGGGTGTCGTCGATGGGTTGCGACGGGGGCCAGGCCCCGAGCGGTTCCGTCAAGATCACCGTGGGTCCGCAGTCGACCACCGCCGGGCTGAATTACAGCCGGCCTGACCGTGCCGGCGACTCCTATGCCGATTTCTCGACCGCGACGCTGCCTGTCGGCAACCACGCGGTCACCGCCGAGTTCCTGGGCAACGCCGCCTGCGACAGGAGCACGGCGACGGGCAGCAACCTGATCGTCAACACGCGGCCCAACGTCACGATCAACAACGGCGCCGGCCAGGCCAGCCCGACCGGCAGCGCCCCCGTCAATTTCACGGCCGTTTTCGAGCGGGCGGTGACAGGGTTTTCCCGAACCGGCGTCCAGCTTTCCGGCACCGCCGGCGCCACCACCGCCACCGTCAGCGGCTCCGGCACCACCTACACCATCGCCGCCAGCGGCATGACGCGAAGCGGAACGGTGATAGCGACAATTCCCGAAGGCGTGGCGAGTGCCTCGGGACTGACCAACCTCGCATCGACCAGCACCAGCAATTCGGTCGACTTCGTCGTCATCTCGGTCAGCCCGGGCGTCTTGCCAAATGCCGCCTACAACACGAGCTACGCGCAAGCGCTTTCAGCGACTGGCGGTACCGGGCCCTATGCCTTTGCCTTGCACAGCGGTGCGCTGCCCACCGGCATGTCGATTTCCAACGGACAGGTCTCCGGCACGCCGACGCAGAGCGGCACCTTCAACTTCGTCGTCCGCGCCACCGATGCCAATGCGATTGCCTCGACGCAGGCTTTCTCGCTCGTCGTGATGCCGCCGAGCATAGCGGTGACGCCGACGACGCTGACCGCCGCGACCGTCGGTCTTCCCTATTCGCAGACGCTGTCGGCCTCCGGCGCCATCGCGCCCTATCGTTTCACCCGCACCGGCGGCGCATTGCCGGCGGGGCTGCAGCTGGACGAACAGAGCGGCACGGTCAGTGGAACGCCGACGGCCGGCGGATCCTTCGGCTTCACCATCACGGCCGCCGACGCCAACGACCAGACCGGCGCCCGCGCCTATACGCTCACCGTCGATCCGGCCGCCATCGTCCTGCCGGCGACGACGCTGGCCAATGGCATTGTCGGCACCGCCTATTCCGCCATGATCAATCCGGCCAGCGGCGGCACGGCGCCCTACACCTACGCCGTCACCGGCGGTGCCTTGCCTTCCGGCATGGCACTCGGCAGCACCGGGCAGATTTCGGGAACGACCGCAACGCCCGGCGTCCATGATTTCACGGTCACGGCGCGCGACGGCAGCACCGGCACCGGCCCCTATACCGGGACGCGCAGCTACCGGCTGACCATCACCGATACCCCGCCGGTCGCCAACCCGGCCTCCGCCACGGTCGCCTATGGCAGCGGTGCCAATGCGATTACCCTCAGCTTCGGCGGCGGTGTCGCGACTTCCGTCGCCGTGGTATCGCCTCCCGCGCATGGCGTGGCGCTTCCGTCAGGCACATCGATCACCTATCAGCCTGCCCCGGGTTATGCGGGTCCGGACTCCTTCACCTATACCGCCAGCAACGAGGCCGGACCATCGGCGCCGGCCACCGTCAGCATCACCGTCACGCCGCCGGTGACGGCGGTCGCACCCACCGGTTCATTGTCGGCGCAGGCCGGCAGGCCGTTCACGCAGACTTTCACCTTCACGGGCGGCGCCGCACCCTACACGCAGGTCGCGGTAACCGGGCTTCCGGCGGGTCTCGCCGTCAGCGGCACCGGCGCGAACGGCGTCACCATTTCCGGAACACCGACGGAGGTCGGCAGCTTCCAGCTCGCCGTGTCGGCAACCGATGCCAGCACCGGCACCGGGCCCTTTCCTGTCAACGGCAATATCACGCTCCAGGTGGCGGCGCCGACGCTGACGCTGTCGCCGGCCGGCGGCGTCATCGCGCTGCGTTACGGCGAAACCTCCTCGCAGGCCTTCACGGCGTCCGGCGGCTCCGGCAGTTTCAGCTATGCCGTGAGTGGAGCATTGCCTGCCGGAATGGCCTTTTCCGGCGATACGCTGAACGGCACGCCGAGACAGCCCGGAACCTTCCCCATCAGCATAGTTGCGACCGACGGTACGACCGGCAGCGGCGCGCCTTTCAGCGTTTCCAACAGCTACTCGTTGACGGTTGCAGCGCCAAACCTCGGCATCACGCCGGGCGCTCTCACAGACGCGACGGCCGGCGCGAGCTACTCGGTCCAGCTATCTGCCAATGGTGGCGTTGCACCCTATGGTTATGTGCTGCAGTCGGGTCGGCTTCCCGACGGGCTCACGCTCGTCGAAGGAGTGATTTCGGGTACGCCGACCGAGGCGGGTTCGTTCCCGCTCACCATACAGGCCACCGATGCGTTCGGGCAGTCGGCCAGCACCGGCTACGTGCTGGACGTCCGTGTTCCGGCGTTGAGTCTCGCCCCGGCCAGCCTGCCGCAAGGCACCGCCGGCACGGCCTACAGCCAGGCCATCTCGGCCACCGGCGGCATTGCCCCTTACCGCTACGCCCTGTCGGGAAGTCTGCCGTCCGGCCTCGGCTTCGACCCTGGCACCGGCGAATTGCGGGGCACGCCGACGCAGGCGGGCTCGTTCGCGATGTCGATCGAGGTCACCGACAGCACCGGCGGGACGCCGGCGAAGGTCACACAGAGCTATACACTGGTCGTCGCGACGCCAGAAGTGCGTGTCACACCATCCAGCCTGCCGGGCGGCTTGCAAGGCACACCCTATGCCGCGACCATCGCCGCGAGCGGTGGCATCGCGCCCTATACCTACCAGGTCTCGGGCAGCCTGCCGGGAGGCGTCGGGCTCGACCGCAACACCGGCGTGCTGAGCGGCACGCCGGACAAGGCAGGCACCTTCAGCATCTCGGTGACGGCCACCGACAGCACAGCGGGAGCGCCCGGCACCCGGACGGTGAACTATTCCCTGGTGATCGCCGACGGTGTGCCGGCCGTGTCGGCCGACACGGCCCACACCATGGGCGGCAAGCCGGTGGATGTCGATGTCACCAGGAATGATGCCGGCTCCATCACCTCGATTGCCGTATCGCGTGCTCCGGCAAACGGTACGACGGGCGTTTCCGGCTTTGTCATAACCTACACGCCGGCAGCCACCTTTTCCGGCACCGATACGTTCGACTATGTGGCGAATGGACCGGGCGGAGCATCGGTGCCGGCAACGGTGACGGTCACCGTCGATCCATTGCCGGTCCCCGCGCCGCAAAGCGTCTCGGCAGTGGCCGGACAGCCGACGATGATCAACCTCGCCAGGATGGCGGCCGGCGGACCATTCAAGGCAGCCACCCTGATATCGGTGGCGCCGGAGAATGCCGGCACGGCCGCGCTGAACGGCTTCGATCTCTCCTTCACGCCCGACGCACGCTTCGGCGGTTCCGTGGCCGTCACCTACACGCTGACCAACGACTTCGCGACCTCGGCGCCGGCAACGGTCACGATCGCGGTTCAGCCGCGGGTCGATCCGACCACCGATCCGGAAGTCACCGGCATGATGGCGGCCCAGGCCCAGGCCGCGCAGCGCTTCGCGACATCGCAGGTCAGCAACTTCCAGCAGCGTCTCGACGGCCTGCACGACGATGACGCCACGCAGCCGCTGGGGGAAGGGATCGGCTTCGTCCAGGGCATCACGCTGGGCTACGACACGGTCTGCCGGCCGTTGCAGCCGGATTGCGCCCTGCAGGTCAAACCGGACCTGACGGCGCCGTTCAGGAGCGCGTTCGGCGACGCCGCACCGGCCGTCGGCCGCCGGGCGCGCCTCACTCTGTGGACCGCAGGGTCCATCGCCATCGGCAAGGGTGACGGCGATGCCGGCTACGAATTCAGGACCACCGGCCTCAGCACGGGGATCGACTATCGCCTCAACCATGACCTGACGCTCGGCATGGGCTTTGGTTACGGCCGCGACGACACCGACATCGGCGACAGGGGCAGCCACAGCAAGGGCGAGAGCTACACCTCCGTCGTCTATGCCAGCTACCACCCGGGTGACGTGTTCTTCATCGACGGCCTGGCCGGTTATCAGTGGCTGAATTTCGATTCGCTGCGCTACGTCACGCAGAATGGAAATTTCGTCACCGGCAGCCGTGACGGCGGACAGTGGCTGGCCTCGATCTCCGCGGGCGCCAGGCTTCGATTCGACCAATGGCGCGTCACGCCATACGGAAGGCTCGATGTGGCGAAGGCGACGCTGGGGGCCTACACGGAAGCCGGTGATGCGATCTATGCGCTGCGTTATGGCGAACAGGACATCAGCAGCAGGACCGGCAACATCGGCGTCACGCTGGACTACAGATATCCGGTCGATTTCGGTTCCGTCACCCCGAAGCTGCGGCTCGAATACCAGCATGATTTCGAGTCGGGCAGCTCGGTCGTCATGAACTATGCCGACATCTTCGCTGGGCCGGGTTTTACGGCCTCGGCCGAGGGAACGGCGAGGGACCGCTTCCTGCTCGGTCTTGGCGTGGACATCCAGACCATGCAGGACCTGTCCCTGCGTCTGGAGTATCGCGGACTATTCGGCAACCGCAGCAGCGCCAGCCACGGCTTTGCGATCAACGCCGGTGCCAGGTTCTGAGCAGGCCATGCCGCAACGCGCGGATCGCGGCGGCGAGGACATCCGGCACAGGTTTTCGGAACGGGCGGTCGGCTCGATGGTTGGGGTTGTCTGAGCCTGAAAAGGACAACGCTCGAAAGGAGACAACCATGGACCACACCAATCATGTCCGTCTCACCGCGGCCGAGATCAACTCCGCCACCCTGGCCGGCGTCACGGTCTACGGCCTGGACGATGCCAATCTCGGCGCCATCTCCCATGTCCATGGCGCCGGTCGCGACAGCGAGGTCATCGTCGATGTCGGCGGCTTCCTCGGCATCGGCACCAAGCCGGTGGCACTGCGCGCTGGCCAGCTCGACCTGATGCGCGACGAAGACGGCGAGGTTCACGCTGTCACCGCGTTCACCGAAGACCAGCTGAAGCAGATGCCCGAGCACCACGAGCCGGATGGCGGCGCGCCCTGGCCGGCATCGTGACTGTCAAGCTGCCGAGCGACGAAGAGCGTTTGACGCCTCTGCCGTGACGTCGGTTTGATCTTGTGAGGTCCGCGCCGGCGTCGTCGGCTCCTGCGGCGGCGCCGGCTTATGGCGGATGTGGATGCCTTTGAGCCACAGAAGCAGCGCGTGCCAGTGGATCGCCGCCATCACCTTGAGCGTCAGCAGCGGATAAAGCAGCAGTCCGCGCGTCAGGCCGGCGCTGTCGAACGGCGCGGCGGTTCCCGCGAGCGCGGCATGGATCAGCGTGCCGTCCTCATCGGCGCCGCGGATGGCCAGCGCGAAACGGTCAGCCGGCAAAAGGGTCCGGAATTCATAGTGCATGCCCATGTCCATGAAGGGTGAGACATGGAAGCGCTTGTCGCAGCCATGCGCGGCGGGCTGCTTTCCGTCCCGCGCGTCGAACACGTAGCTGTGCCGTTCGCCGAACGTGTTGTGCACCTCGTAGACGATCGCCGCCAGCCGGCCGTCCCGCTGATGGCAGAAATAGACGCTGATCGGGTTGAAGCCGTAGCCGAGCACGCGCGGCATGCAGAACAGGCGGATCGCGCCGCCGTCGAAGACGATGCGGTGGTCGGCAAGGATGCGCTCGACCTGGGGGCGCAGCGGCGCGCCCGAGCCGTCGCCATGGTCCCTGTCGTGGAAGCTCAGCAGGTTGCGGCGGTTGTAGGAGAACAGCACGCTGCGCTTCGGCAGGCTGGCCAGCTCGTCGAGATCGAGCAGCGTCCAGAACAGGCGGTATCGCAGCGCGTGCGGGCGCGGGCGCAGCCGGCGGTGTGATACGGTGCCGAAATAGAGCAGCGATCCGCTCACGCCGCGATCTCCCTTGGCTGCTGAGCCTGCATCCAGTTCTCCGGCAGCGTGATGCGGGATGATTGTCCGGCGACCGACCACGGCCGCGCCACGCCGCCCAGCGCCTCGGCGGCGGCCAGGCCTGACTGCAGCCCGTCTTCGTGGAAGCCGGAGCCGAAATGCGCGCCGCAGAACCAGGTTCCCCGCTCGCCCTGCAGCGTCCATAACTGTCTCTGCGCCTCGATGGCGGCACGGTCGAAGATCGGATGGTGATAAGTCTCGCGACGCAGCACCTTGGACTCGTCGAGCGGCTGCCGCGGGTTCAGCGTCACCAGCAGCGGCTGCGGTGTCTCGAAACCCTGCAGCCGGTTCATCCAGTAGGTCACGCTGGCGGCATCGTCGCCGGCGCTGCCGTCGACATGGTTCCAGCTCGACCACACCGTGCGCCGGCGCGGCATGGCGCTGGTGTCGGTGTGCAGCACCGCATCGTTGCGGCTGTAGCGGAAGGCGCCGAGCAGTGCCCGTTCCTCGGATGAGGGGTCGGCCAGCAGTCCGAGCGCCTGGTCGGCATGGGTGGCGATCAGCACTGCGTCGAAGCGCTCGCTGCGGCCCTGTCGCTCCGCGATGGTGACATGGCTGCCGTGCCGGGTGATCGCGGCGATGTCGGCGCCGAGGCGGATGCTGCCGCTGAAGGCGTCCGCCAGCTTGCGCACATAGGCGATGCTGCCGCCGTCGACCGTGCGCCATTGCGGCCGCCCGTTCAGCATCAGCAGGCCATGGTTATGGAAGAAGCAGATGAAGGCGCAGGCCGGATAGCCGAGGATGGCAGAGCACGGCGCCGACCAGATCGCGCCAGCCATGGGCAGCAGGTGGTCGTCGCGGAACGCCGCGCCATAGCCGCCGCGTTGCAGATAGTCGCCCAGCGTGTGCGAGGCGGGCAGGTCGGCGAGGTCGGCGGCGGCGGAACGGTAGAAGCGCACAAGGTCGCGCAGCATCGACCAGAAGCGCGGATTGGCCACGTTACGCTTCTGCGCGAACAGGCCGCCGAGGCCGGCGCCGGAATATTCCAGCCGGCCGGCGTCGCGCGACACCGAAAACGACATGTCGGAAGCCTTGGTTTTCACGCCGAGATGCGAAAACAGCGCTGTCAGGTTTGGATAGGTCGTCTCGTTGTAGACGATGAAGCCGGTATCGACCGGCACCGGCTCCGGCGCGCCTTTCACCATCACCGTGTTGGAATGGCCGCCGAGGCGCGTTTCGCGTTCATAGAGCACGACCTCGTGCTTTTTCCCCAGGAGCCATGCCGCCGAGAGGCCGGAGATGCCTGCCCCGATCACGGCGATGCGCTTTCTTGCCTGCTGCATGCTTCACCCCTGCCTGCGGCGGCCGGGAAAAGCGGCCGTCGCAACCAGATACGTGCCGCGCGTGCGATCGGATCACGGCTGGAGCGTTTCCGTTTTTCGCGGAAACGCGGAAACGCTCCAATTCTCTGATTTTGCGGAATCGCTTGGGTGATCCAAATCGCGCGGCCATGCGTAATCCGGTCGGAAAGTCGACGGGAAACAGCATTGTGGTGATCTCTTGCCAGCCGCAGCACGCTTGGACCTATATTGCGACGTGATGGTGGAATTCGATCCAGCCCGGCTGATCACGCGCATCGCGGCAACCCGGGACCGGGCGGCCTTCGCGGCGATGTTCGAATTTTACGCGCCGCGCGTGAAGGCGATGATGATGCGCCGGGGCGCCAGCGCCGACCGGGCGGAGGACCTCGCCCAGGAAACGCTGCTCCGGCTGTGGCGGAAGGCGGCACAGTTCGATCCCGCCCGCGCCAGCGCATCGGCCTGGGTCTACGCCATCGCCCGCAATGTCAGCGTCGACATCATCCGGCGCGAAGGCCGCGCCGCCGTCTGGCTGGAGGAGCAGGACGAGCCGGACGAGGAAGATCTGAATGAGCCCGAGCAGCATCTGCTCATCGCCGAGCGTGAAGGTCTTGTCCGCTCGACCATGGCGACGCTGCCGGAAGAACAGGTCCGGGTCATCCGGCTGTCGTTCTTCGATGGGCTCGCGCATTCCGAGATCGCGGAACTGCTCGGCATTCCGCTTGGCACTGTGAAGTCGCGCATCAGGCTTGCCCTGCAGCGCCTGCGCGACCGGCTTGGTGAACTGCAATGAACGACCACATCACCCATCACCCGAGCGAAGAGACGCTCGCCCTGTATGCAGCGGGTACGCTCGACCAGGCACGCGCGCTGATCGTCTCCATGCATCTTGCCCGCTGCCCGGCCTGCCGCGAGGAGGTGGCGCGATTCGAGGCCGTTGGCGGTGCTCTGCTGGAACAGGCGCCGGCGGTGGCGATGAAGGCCGATGCCCTGGAGGTTGCCCTGCGGCTCATCGAGAACGAACGCGTCCTGCCGGGGGACACCGCGCAGGCCGACCCGCTCGACGACTACGCGCTGGGGCCGTGGCGCTGGGTCGGGCCGGGTGTTCGCCAGCGCTCCGTGTCCGTTCCCGAGGTCGATGGCATCAAGGTCTTCATGCTGAAGGCCGCACCGGGTACGAAGCTGCCGCACCACAAGCACAGCGGCTATGAATGGACCTGCGTGCTGGAGGGCGCCTTCGAGCATGCCTTCGGTCGTTACGGCCCCGGAGACTTCGACGAGGCCGACGAGACGATGGAGCACAAGCCCACCGTCTGCGAGGGCGAGCCCTGTATCTGCATCGTTGCGCTGCAGGGCAATATCCGCCTGCAGAGCCGCCTCGGCCGCCTGCTGCAGCCGCTGATCCGGCTGTGAGGGAGCGCTGAGCCGTGACCCCCGCACTCTTCCTGGTCACGCTCCTCTGCATCGCCCTGGCGCTGAGTGGCGGCATGAGCCTGGCCTGGCTGGCATGGCGCCGGACGAAGAATTCCGGCTGGGTCGATACGGTGTGGACCTTCAGCGTGGGCCTTGTCGGGTTGGCTGGCGCGCTCCTGCCGCCCACAGGCTCGGACGCGCTCGCGTCACGCCGCGCCATGGTGGCGGCGTTCACCTGCCTGTGGGCGCTGCGGCTCGGCCTGCACATCGCCCGGCGCACGCGTGGCATCACCGATGATCCGCGCTATGCCAGGCTGCTGCAGGGCTGGGGCGCGGATGCGCCGCGCCAGATGTTCCTGCTGCTGCAGAAGCAGGCCTTGGTCAGCATCCCGCTCGGCCTCGCCATGGTGCTGGCCGCAGCCAATCCGGAACCCGCTCTGCGCCCGCAGGACTGGCTTGCGGTCGCGATCATGGCGGTTGCGATCATCGGCGAGGCGACGGCCGATGCGCAACTGCGCCGCTTCGCCGCCGACCCGGCCAACCGAGGCCCAGACATTCATGGCAGGAAGGTTTGTGAAATTGGGCTGTGGCGCTGGTCGCGCCACCCCAACTATTTCTTCGAGTGGTTCGGCTGGCTTGCCTATCCGCTGCTGGCCATCGGCGCCTGGCAGTGGGGCTGGCTGGCCCTTGCCGCCCCTGTCTGCATGTACTGGCTGCTTGCCTATGTGTCCGGCGTTCCGCCGCTGGAAGAGCACATGCTGGCCACGCGCGGCGACGCCTATCGCGCCTACCAGCGGCGCGTCAGCACCTTCTTCCCCTTGCCTCCGGGCGTGAAAATACGGGTGACTTCATGGGACTGATAGACCGCACCGTACAATTGGGCGAAGCGTTTCCATGGCCTGATCCCGTGCTGAGAAGCGCCATCGGCCTGCTGGTCGCGCGCACCGATCGCCGCCTCGGCTCCTCGGCGGAGGGCACGGACCGCGCGTTCGCGGAGGCGATGTCGGACTACCCCGTCGCCATCCACACCGCAGATGCGAACGCCCAGCACTACGAACTTCCCGAACGCTTCTTCGGCCTGGTTCTCGGGCCGCGCCGCAAATATTCGTGCTGCCTGTTCGCGTCTTCTGCAACCACGCTCGCCGAAGCCGAGGAACTGGCACTGAAACGCACGGCCGAACATGCCGATCTTCGCGACGGGCAGGCGATCCTCGAACTCGGCTGCGGCTGGGGCTCGCTGTCGCTCTGGATGGCCGAGCGCTTCAGGAACGCCCGCATCACCTGCGTATCCAATTCGCATTCGCAGCGCGCTTTCATCCTCATGGAGGCGGCCAGACGCGGCTTGAACAACCTGACGGTCATCACTGCCGACATGAACGATTTCGCGATCCGCGAGAGGTTCGACCGTGTCGTCTCGGTCGAGATGTTCGAGCATATGGCGAACTGGCGGCTGCTGCTGTCGCGCATGAAGGGCTGGCTGGAGCCGGATGGCCGCGCCTTCGTCCATGTCTTCAGCCATGCCCTGGCGCCCTATCGTTTCGACAGTGGCAATCCCGCCGACTGGATCGCCAGATACTTCTTCACCGGCGGCCTCATGCCGAGCCATGGTCTGATGCACGCCTTTGCGGAGAGCTTCACCGTCGAGCAGGAATGGCGCTGGAGCGGCGAGCATTACCGTCACACGGCGGATGCCTGGCTCGCCAATTTCGACGCCAGGGCAGGCGAGATCGACACGATCCTGCGCGAGGTCTACGGCAAGGAGTCCGCCCTCTGGCATCGCCGCTGGCGATTGTTCTTCCTCGCCACGTCAGGCCTGTTCGGCCATGCTGACGGCACGGCCTGGGGTGTCAGCCACTACCGGCTGGCGCCGACGCGAGGTTGAACAGCGTCACCCCGCAACCCAGCGCGCCGCCTGATAGGCGGCCAGCGCGGTCAGGCCGGCGACGACCGTGCCATAGGCGAGGTCGATCAGCGTGATCTGCAGCGTCCAGCTGCGCAGCGTCGCATAGTTGGTCAGGTCGTAGGTGGCATAGGCGATCAGGCCGAACAGCGCGCCATGGGCGAGCGCTGTTCCCGCCGATCCCGCGCGCAGCGCCGGCATGGCGGCGAAGACGACGAGGCCGACCGGATACAGCAGGTAGAAGGCGAGTGCCGGCGCGACCCGCAAGTCGCTCAGCAGGATATCGCCGAGCACCGGCCGGTAGATCCGGCTGGTCATGGTGGTCAGCCAGATGGCGTCGAGTGCGCCGAACACGATCAGCGAGGCGATGTAGGCAACGATGTAGGTCACGGTGTCGTCTCCCGGTGGCTGGCGCATTTTCCGACGGCCGCGGCGTTGTCCCGGGCGCATCGGCGCGTGTGCAGAAGATACGCGCCGGCCGCGCGATTGGATCAGTCATCGCCGCGCGTCGCCCGATAGGTCGCCATTGCCCGCTCTCTTGCCTGCGCGTGGTCGACGATAGGCTGCGGATAGTCCCTGCCGAGATCGAGGCCGCTGTCGCGCAGCACAGCTGCCGGTGCCTCCCAGGGGCGGTGGACGAAGCGGTCGGGAATTTTTCCCAGTTCCGGCACCCAGCGCCGCACATAGCTGCCCTGCGGGTCGAATTTCTCGCCCTGCAGCACCGGGTTGAAGATGCGGAAATAAGGTGCGGCATCGGCGCCCGATCCGGCCACCCATTGCCAGCTGGCTGGGTTGTTGGCGGCATCGGCATCGACCAGCGTGTCCCAGAACCAGGCCTCGCCGTCGCGCCAGTCGATGAGCAGGTCCTTGATCAGGAAGGAGGCGGCGATCATGCGCACACGATTGTGCATGAAACCGGTCTGCCACAGTTCGCGCATGCCGGCGTCGACGATCGGATAGCCGGTCCGTCCGCGCTGCCAGGCCTTCAGGGCATCCGGTGTGCTGCGCCATGTGAAGGCGTCGAATTCCGGACGGAAGTTCTCGCGGTGCAATGCCTGGCGATGAAAGAGCAGGTGGTAGCAGAATTCGCGCCAGGCCAGTTCCCTGGCGAAGCTCTCGGCGCCGCGTCCCCGGCTGCGCTGCAGCGCCGCCATGATCCGGAACGGAGTGATCTCGCCATGCGCGAGATGCGGCGACAGGCCGGAGGTGGCGTCTTGGGCAGGCCTGTCGCGCCCTTCGGCGTAACTGGCCAGGCGTTCGTCCAGGAACGTCTCCAGCCGCTCCAGCGCACCGTCCTCGCCGGGCGTCCAGCGCTTGGCCAGCCCGCCAGCCCAGTCCGGCGTTGGCAGCAGCCCGAGCGCGTCCAGGCGTTCGGAGGGCAGTGTCGTGTCGCATTGTGCGAGTTGCTTCGGCGCATCGACCGGGTGGCGCGGTTCGCCGTCCGCTGCCAGCCTTTTGTGGAAGGGCGTGAACACCTTGTAGAAATCGCCCGATTGCGTGGCCACGCGCGACGGCTCGTGCAGCAGGAACCCGTCGAAGCTCTCGGCCTGCAATGCGTCGGTGCGCAGGCGGCTCTTCAGCGCCGCGTCGACGGCCATTCCAGCCGGATCATAACGCCGGTTCCAGAGCACCGTGTCGGCGCCGCTCGCCTTGATGGTGTCCGCCACGATGCTGTCGGTCGCGCCGGCCCGCAACAGCAGCCGGTTGCCGAGCGTCTCGATCGCCTTGCCGAGCGCGGCCAGCGAGTGATGCAGCCACCACCGGCTGGCGCCGCCTGCGAGCCTTGCGTCCGCACTCGCTTCGTCGAGAATGAACAATGGGATGACCGGCCTGCCGGTGTCCGCGGCGGCGGCGAGCGCCTTGTTGTCCGATATCCGCAGGTCGTTGCGGAAAAGCACGATGATGGAACTGCTGGTCATGACGTCATCTGGCCGCGGTCCATGACACGTCCTTGCAGATCAGTTTGCCGACGAAGCAGCCGCGGGTGACCAGGCCTCCCTTTCGCGGCGTCAGCACGATCGAATAGGTCAGCTTGCGCTTGGCATCGTAGGCCGTGCCCGAGTAACTGCCGGCGGCGCCCGGCGTCAGCGACATCACCAGCCGGTCGCCGGTTGCCTCGCCCTTGCTGGTGTCGCCGATCCACAGATTGGTGGCGCAGACCTTGTTGCCGCAGGGTGCGATGCGCACCAGCGCGTTGCCGTCGCCTCGCTTCCATTTGCCCTCGATCCCGTCGGCCATGGCCGTTCCGCAAACCACAATCGACACCATGAACGACGAGACAAGTGCGCGCATGTCCATCCCCCTCGCAAGCCCCGGTTCTCGCAAAGCAAAGGGATTACGCCGGGGATGGACCGCCGGATCACCTGAAATCGCGGAAACCCGACAAAAACTGTCAGAACCTTTGTTGGCAACCGGTTCGCCTGTTGCCGCGATTTTCGATCCAACTGGTCAGCGCGGCGTTCACGTCATCCCTGCGGTCCTGCATTCGCCCATGCGTCCACCTTCGATTTGGCGTTGCCGAACCATGGCCGCATGCGCTCGGCCTGCGCGGAATCACGGCACAGGTGGTAGATGGGCACGGTCAGGGTGTGAGGTGCTTGCCGGTTGCGCGTGCTAAGGCGCAGCGTCCGTGATCTGCTTCAGCAGCTTGAGGAAATCGCTGGTCCTGATGCCCTTCGGCGTCTGCTTCAGGTCCACCATCTGCACCACCACCAGTTTCCTGGCCGGCACATAGGCGATGATCTGGCCGCCGAAGCCGGCGGCATAGGCGGCACCCGGTCCCCACTGCTCTGGCGGCAACACCCACCACATGTAGCCGTAGCCCTGTCGTCCGCGCTTCGTCCAGGAGTAGGCCGTCGTCGATTCCTTCACCCAGGCGGCGGGCACGATCTGCCTGCCGGCCCATGTGCCGCCATTGAGGTAGAGCTGACCGAAGCGGGCCGCATCTCGGGCGCTGAGGCTGAACGGATAGGCGGGATGCTCCGAGGAGGCCTCCGTCACATAGTGGCCGTCACTGGGCGCATAGTCTTCCATGCCGATCGGCCGGGCGATCCGCGTCTCGAAGCTCTGGAAGATGTCCTCGCCGGTCAGCTTGCGGTAGATCGAGCCCAGCGCGTTGAAATCCCAATTGTTGTAGAACCAGAAGGATCCCGGCGCGTGGCTGCCGCGCTCCGGCCGCTTGCGTTTCATGTCCTTGGTTTCATGCGCCGCCGGATGGTAGATGCCCGAGCGCGCCATCAGGAGATCGCGCACCGTCGCCGCCTTCTCGACGTCGGTCAGGCCGGGCGCCTTGTCGTCGATGCCGAGGCCGGCCAGGCTTTTCGACAGGTCGATGCGCCCTTCAGACACCGCAATGCCGTAGAGCGCGCTGAGCAGGCTCTTGCGCACCGAGGCGACATTGATCCTGGCGCTTACGTCGCCCCAGCCCGCGATCTCCTTGCCGTCCTGCACGATCAGGAACGCCGCCGGCTTGAGCGCCTTGGAAGCCTCCTCCACCGTCTGAAGCTCCTGCATTGACCAGCCGGTGGCTTTCGGGTCAGCGATCGGCCATGGCTCTGCCGCCGCCGGCCCGTTCAGGAACAGGACAATGACAAGACCCAGCAACCAGCCATGAAATCGCATGCGCATGCTCCAATCGGGAGCGGATTTGCTGCGGACAATCCGGTGAATTTTTGACGGCACGCAATTGCGGCTGATCGAACCGGGAATCCTCGCGACTGCGTTGGTGAATTGCACTATTTGTTCTTGCGCATCGCGCGACCTCTTTGGTGGAAGGAATGGCCGAATCCCTGTCTCTTGAGCTTGAGATACTGCGCGTCGGTGAGCAGATGCTCTACAAGGTTACGGTCTTCGACGCTTCCGGGCAGGAGACGGAGGGCTCGGCCTGGATCGTTGCCCGCAATCCGGATCGTACCGAAGCGGCCATGGCCGAGGCGGAAACCACGGCTTCGCAATGGTGCCGGCAACGCGGCATCGTGACGTACGACCTGATCGACAACAGAAACTATGATCCCTGCCCCCCGCGTTGATCCCGAGAATCGTTGCGAAGCGCCCACGGCGATATTGCCGGCTTCCCGCATCACCGGCCTAAAGCTGCGCCTGCCGGAACACCTCGGTCACCCAGTCGAGGAACACGCGCAGACGCGGCGCGACCTGCCGGTTCTGCGGATAGAGCGCCGACAGCGGCGTCGGTGGCGGTGGCGTTGCCTGGAGGATCTCGACCAGCGCACCGCTGGCGAGATCCTGTGTGAAGCGATAGCGCGGCGCCTGGATCAGCCCGAGGCCGAGCCGCGCCAGGCCGGCCGCCGTATCGGAGTTGTTGCTGGTCACGCGGCTCGGCAGCACGACCTTGCGCACGCTGCCGTCGACCATGAACTCCAGCGGCATCACCTCGCCGGTGCGTGACGACACGAAACCCGCCATCCGGTGCCCGTCGAGATCGTCCGGGCCTTGCGGCGTGCCGTGCCGCGCCAGATAGGCCGGGCTGGCGCAGGTGATCTCCTCGATCGTGCCCAGCCGTCGCAGGATCATGCCGCTGCTCGCCGGCTCGCCCGCCCGGATCGCGCAATGGATGCCTTCCCGCACCAGGTCGACCAGCCGGTCGCCTTGCCCGAGATGCAGGTCGATCAGCGGATAGCGCTCTAGGAATTCGGCCAAGCGCGGCAGAAGGAAGGTGTGGGTCAACAGGCCGGGTGCATCCACCCGCAGCCGCCCGCGTGGCTGGCCGCCGCGCAGGTCGCTTTCGGCCTCGTCGAGCCGGGCGAGGATATCCAGGCAGCGCCGGTAATAGTCCTCCCCGTCCGGCGTCGGCGCCACGTGCCGTGTCGTCCGCTCCAGCAGGCGGGTGCCGAGATTGGTTTCGAGGCTCTTCAGCGCTTCGGTGGCGGTTGAGCGCGGCATGCCGAGGTCGGCAGCCGCCGCCGTGAAGCTGCGCCGTTCCACCACCTGCGCGAACAGGCGCATCTGCTCGAGACGGTCCATTCGCGTCGCGGCCCCGTACGTCGGCTCGAAGGGAGCCATCCAATTGTTCAGCTTATCCGAATAGTGATGGCGGCAATAGAGGGATTATTCCGAACGCTGCGATCGCTATCTCCAGCGCACAGCACAGGAGATTGGATCATGCAGCAGCAACGTGTCGCCATCGTCACCGGCGCATCGAGGGGCATCGGCGCGGCAATGGCGCAACGGCTTGCCCATGATGGTTTCGCCGTCGTCGTCAACTATGCGCGTGGCCGCGAGGAGGCCGAACAGGTCACCGCCGCCATCGAAAGGGAAGGCGACCGCGCCGTCGCCGTCCAGGCCGATATCGGCGAAGCGTCCGCCGTCGTGTCGCTGTTCGATGCCGCCGAACAGGCATTCGGCGGTGTCGATGTGCTCGTCAACAATGCCGGCACCATGAAGCTCGGCGCGCTCGCCGAAGTCGCGGATGCAGATTTCGACCGCCAGGTCGCACTCAACCTCGGCGGCGTCTTCCGCGGCATGCGCGAGGCGGCGCGGCGGCTGCGCGATGGCGGCCGCATCATCTCCTTCTCGTCCAGCGTCGTCGGGCTCTATCAGCCCGGCTACGGTGTCTATGCCGCCAGCAAGGCGGCGGTCGAGGCCATGACCCACATCCTGCCAAGGAGCTCGGGCCGCGCGGCATCACCGTCAATGCCGTGGCGCCCGGCCCGGTCGAGACGCAGTTCTTCCTCGCGGGCAAGAGCGAGGACCAGGTCCGTGCCATCACGGGTATGAACCCGCTCAGGCGGCTTGGCCAGCCTGAGGACATCGCCCGTGTCGTCGCCTTCCTGGCCTCGCCCGAGGGCGGCTGGGTCAACGGCCAGGTCATTCGGGCCAACGGCGGCGTCATCTGAGCGCAATCAAATCCGGAGAAACCGATATGCCTTTCGCCAACATCAAGGTGCCGCAGGCCGCCCTTTCGAAAGTCCAGAAGGAGGAGATCGTCCACCGCGTCACCGCTCTGTTCGTCGACTATTTCAGCGAGGCCGCGCGCCCGCACACCATGGTGCTGATCGAGGAAGTGCCGGACGGCGGCTATGGCCGCGCCGACGAGGTCTTCGTCGTACCCGAAGCATATCGGGCGAAGGGCTAGATCAGCCGTGCACTCTGATCCCCAGTCTGGGCGTGATGGGAGTGCGAATGGGCGGCATTGGCAGTGCTGCCAGCCTCGGCTCAATCATCTTCACCGTTCAGGAACGGCTGCAAATCTTGGCGTCGCCTGCTGGCGTGGGCAGCGTCGCGCTCGCGGATGTCGAAGTCGTCGAGGTAGTGAAAAGACAGTCTCGGGGATTTCATCCAGCTCATGTTCGTGCTGCCCCTTCAGCGAAAGCGACAACTCACCGACCTTTGCCCATTGCGGTGCGATGGTGCTTTCAGCCGCGATGATCTCTCGCAACTTCAGTTGCAGGTCATGATAAGTCATATACGTGAACTACCATCGTTGCGGGCTGCCGGAAGGGCCGGGAGCATGGACGCATCGGAGGGCTCAACATGCCGGGTGTCTCGGGGGACATATGACCAGACTGGGCGACTGGGTCTTGCTTCAAAACCTTACCCCGCTGATCGATGAGATCAGTGCCCTGGCCGGCGAGCAGCTCGACCATGGTTTGCGCAAAGTGTTTGTCGACGAGGTCAACACCTCCGATGCCGACGCATCGCCACCAAGATGGGCAGAGTGCCAGTTTGACGGACCCAACCCGATCACGGCGTATTTGGGCGTGGACCAGGGTACCGACAACCTGCAGGTACGGCTTGATTTGCCAGCTGAACTGGAAGCCGCCGCAGGCGCGACACTCAGGTTGATGCAGCGCTACGTTTTGCTGCCGCCACACGACCTCCCATGACACGAGCGGAATTCCATTGCGATTTTGACCTGGGCTCCATTGATGTGGCGGTCGAGAGCGGTGCGTTCCGCGGACGCGGTACCGTCACGCTCCATGAAGATGATGTGCGCCGGCTGCGCGGGTTCCTGTCCGCACTGGGAGGCTTTCCGTTGCAGCACAGCATGGTGGAAATCGTCGAACCGGGAATTGTCGTCCTGACGGCGAGCCAGTCCGATCGCGTCGGCCACCTTCAGCTTCTGGTCCAGGTGTCGGACCGTCTTTCGATGGCGCGCATCGCCATTCCCCTCGACCATGCCGCACTCGAACTGTTCCGCCTGCACCTGGGGAAGATGCTCGACGGTGAACTGGAAACGTTCGACGTCGTGCAATCGACGACATAGCCTGCACCTGCGAGGGACGTTTGCATTTGGGTGAAACGATGGCTGACGTGGTCGATCTGCATGAATTGCGCAATCTCGTGAACGGGCTTTTCGACCGGCTCGAGCATCGTGGGATCAGCCGGTATCCGGTTGCTCAGGACGCGTTCTGGCAGACCTGGTTCGAAGAGGCGTTCGATCTCGACGCCGTTCCGGCTCCAGTGATGGCGAGTGTCGCCGATTGCCTGACGGACATCCGTGCCGAGGCAGCCGACCCTGACAGCCAAAGCGACTGGCACGCCTTTTTCCATCTCTCAGGTCTATTCAGTTTTCTCGCCGATGCGGCGAACGATCGATAGGCGGTCGGACGCCGTCCCGAGTGATCGCGCGCACTTCCCTGAACCAGGAGAACCTCATCGTGTCCCCAACCCTGATCCGTGCCGACAGCGCGTTCGGTCCACCGGTGGCGGTCAGCATGCCGGTCAGCGAGCCGGCAGCTCTTGTCAGGACCGCTGCCGATCAGGAGCTACCGGTCGGATCCACCGGTTTCTGGGAATGCACGCCCGGCCGCTTCCGCCGCCAGGTGCCGCAGGCCGAATACAGCTGTTTCATCTCGGGGCAGGGCAGTTTTACCCCGGACGGCGGCGAGCCGATCGAATTCCGCGCCGGCGACGCGATCTATTTCGCCGCCAACACGCAAGGCGAATGGAACATCGTCGAGACGGTTCGCAAGACCTATCTGATCTTCCCTTGAAGGCGGCCTGCGCACTCAGCGCGGCTTGTCGATCTGCCAGCGCAGATGCGAACGCACCGTCGGCCATTCCGGCTGCGTGATGCTGTAGACGCAGGTGTCGCGCAGCGTGCCGTCTCCCATGCGCTGGTGGTGGCGCAGGATCCCGTCCAGCCTGGCGCCGAGCCGCTCGATCGCCCGGCGGCTCGCCGTGTTCATGAAATGCGTGCGGAATTCGACGGCCAGGCAGCCGATCCTGTCGAAGGCATAGCCCAGCAGCAGAAGCTTCGCTTCGGTGTTGAGCGGCGTGCGCTGCATGCTGGCGGCATACCAGGTCGAACCGATTTCCAGCCGCGGCTTCGCGAGCTCGATGTTCATGTAGGTCGTCATGCCCACCGGCCGCCCGCCGGGGCCTTCCAGCACCGTGAAGGGAAACATGCTTCCCGTGGCCCTGAGGCCGAGCCGGCGGTCGATCTCGGCACTCATCGCCTCCGGTGAAGGAATGGCGGTGTACCACAATTGCCAGAGGTCACCATCACGCACGGCTTCCGAAAGGGCGCTGCAATGATCCTGCGACAGGGGCACGAGCTCGACATGTTTCCCGGTAAGGACGATAGAATCCAATGGCATGGTGCCTCCCACTGCAGCCGCCAAGACTAGCCAGAACCGGTGCGCGGCGTCCATCGCCGGTTGCGCCGCCGCTGCTTCGCCTGGCGGCAATCGTTTGGGCCACGGCGCGATGTCGGGCAAGGTGCCCCAAAAAAGCCCAAGGTGGAGCCAACACGAACCCGGCAGGTCGCGCATGCCGGGGAGGTGCCGCAACATCTGCAGGAATGGGGGGCAAAGGGGAGCCGTGGCGTGTTATGAAGGCCGTGGCTGGAAAGGAACAAAGATGCGCATAGTCACCACGATCGGGCTGCTGCTCGCCATGAGCGCTGCTGCAGAGGCCGAAACGATTTTCTACGGCTCGCGCGCCGGCGAGGAAGTGACAGTGACCGACAAGTCCGACATCGGCTCCGCCGACGCCAGGATCACGGCCAAACTCACCAAGGCCAATGCCATCGCCTACTGCCGGGAATATGTGCAGAAGGTCACGCGCAAATGCGTCTCCGACACGATGAAGACCGAGTTGCAGCCGCAGATCACGGCCAACTGCGAAACTGGCGCGTTCAGGACTTTCTACGGACAGGACTACCGCTTCCAGGGCAAGAACCCGGACTATGAAGCGGCCGGTACCGCGACCGAATTCCTGCTGGTCGAGGCGGATGGGAAAGAGCCGCTGGATGGCTCCAGCGCGTCGGGCTACGACGTCGCGCTCGGTCAGTTCAAGGCGCTGTGCCCGAGCCGGGTGAACTGACGTACGACAGATAGTCAGCCTCCGCGGGACAGTGGCTGACCGGCAATTTCACCGCAGGCATTCTCACGTCTCTGCCGAACGCGCCGTCATGATCTGTGCCGGCCAGGATACCTGCTGGCTGCCGGCAGCCAGTGTGCAGTCCTGCGTTCCGATCATCGCGAACATGAACTCCATGGTCAGCGGATCGGCAGGCAGCAGCCAATATCTGCCCTGCTTCTCGTACAGATCGGCATCGGCCGCAAAGCAGAACGTGCCGCGATTTGCCTGCCGGCTTTGCGGCGCGAGGAACAACAGCCATTCGGGCACGGGCTGCCCCGAGCGGAACGACTGCACGTGTCGGAGGTCGACAATGTCGTGCTGTTCGCGTTCGACCTTGTCGCGGCCTGGTTTCGAGGATTCCATGTAACGGCTCGTGCTGCTCCCGCGAACTAGCAGCTGGGCGCCGCTTCAAGAATACGGCAAGTGACGTATTTCGGCGTGCATGGGAGCCGAGGCGGCATGGTCGAGAGGGTTCGGTCGCCTGGCAGGCGGTGTCCGAGAGGGGAAATCAAGTGATCCTCATGCATACTAGTATACATCTGCACAAATCAAGGCGGATGCGAGAATTTTATGATATGAAAATGATCGTTCAAATAATGAAACTTATTTCATATTTTGCATTTTTTCACGATCGACTTGGTGGTGATTTTGTCGATTTACAAATTCATCATTCTTGCAATAGATGAAACACGACGGGGGCGCGTGTCATGAATCCAGAAAAGTATTCTCAGCACATGCTGGGCGTCATGCGCATCGTTTGCGGTCTGACGTATCTGTACTGCAGCATTCCCACCCTCTTGCAGCCACCTCTCGCGACGGACCATCCGGCATTCACGCTTTATTGGGCTTCGCGCTGGGTGCAGATATTCGCCGGCGCGCTGATCCTCGTCGGCCTGTTCACGCGCGTTGCGGCATTCATCCTCTCGGTCAATTTTCTCGTCATGTTTCCCTACTGGTATCAGTCAGGTTTTTATTGGCCGACGACGGAGGCAACCGGCTTCATGCTGGCGAGTGTCGTCTGCATGTATCTCGTTACCGCCGGTGCCGGCCGCTGGAGCCTGGATGCGCTCCGGGCCGAGCTGGCAAGCCATTTGCAGCCCAGATAGGTTCGGGCGCTCCCGCGCCGACAAGTCGGACGATTTCTTCGTTTACCCGATTGTGCTAGAGAGGAACGGTCAGGCAGCGCTCCGCGGGGAAGCATGGGCGTACCATCGGGCAGCGACGAGTGGTTGATCGAGGAACTGGTGCGCGCGGCGGACAATCTCGCCGAGCTGTCGCCGCATGACGTCGCCATCCTGTTGCGTCGCGCCGCCCTGCAACTGCAGATCAGGCCGACCGCGTTCGACGTCGACAAGGCGCTTCAGAGCATGATGGACCGTCTGGACAGTGCCTATGACGCCCAGCTGCAGGCGAAATAGCCCGAGGCTCAGCCGGCATGGGATAGGCGTGGCCGTCGAAATCGCTGCGCTGGAAGCCGAGGTCTTGCAGGTCCCTGTCGGCTAGCAGCTCCAGGCGGCTGTGCCGCCTCGCCCGCTGACGACGACGCCACTCCAATGCCCGCTGCAGATATCGTCGCATCGTTCTCATCGAGCCCTCCACAACTGTCCGGACAACCGGCTTTCGGGCGAGCCGGGACACATCAGAGGATTTCGTGGACTTCATATTCGACACCGCCCGGGCACCTTGCGCCCGTGGCGACCGATACGACCCGGTTCAGCCATTCATGGGCCGGCGCCGCGGTTTCGAAACAGGGCGTGGTGCGCAGGTAGTATTCGCTGGCATCGACGGGTTCGTTGCGGCGCAGCCGCTCGTCGACCTCTGGGGACGCGTGTCGGATGCCGCGATAGGTCATCAGCACCAGGCCGCCATCGTCGGCCACCAGCAGCAGCCTGACATCCTGCTGGAACGTGCCGTCCGGGCGGGCGAGGAGCAGGTCGGAGCCGATCAGCGGCGACACCTCGCCGCTGAGGCGCTCGCCGCGGAAATGCCCGCCAGCGACAGGAAAGATGCGCCGGCCGCCGGCCGGCGTCTGCCCGAGGTCCAGCGTCGGATGCAGTGCTATGGAAAGCGTGAACAGATGTCGTGATTGCAGGGGCACGGCCGATCTCCTATTTTTCCTGTTTCGGCCGACATCTGCGCCCGGGCGTTCCACTTTCAAAACGCGCATTGCTTGTCTGCTTCACAAGAGAAACTGTTCATGCGGCCATCGTTGGAATCCCTGCGGGTGCTCGAAGCCTGCGTGTCGGCCGGCAGTTTCGCGCGCGCGGCCGAACGCCTGTTCCTGACGCCGGCAGCGGTCAGCCTGCGCATCCGCACCCTCGAGGCCGAGCTTGGCCAGCCGCTGTTCGAGCGCGTCGGCCGGCGTGTCGTGCCGACCGCCGCCGCTGCCGTTCTGGCCGGTCGGGTTCATGAAGCATTGTCCGGCATCGCCGACGCGCTCGCTGATTTCCAGGCCGCGACACCGCCGCTTCGGCTGACGGCGCCACCGACATTTGCCTCGCGCTGGCTCGCCCCGCGCCTGGCGCGCTACGTCTCCCCCGTGCCGTCCAGCATCGAGCTCGATGTCTCGGCCGATGTGCGCGACGCTCAGGCATTCGATGTCGCGATCCGCACCGGCCGCGGCGGCTGGGCAGGGCTCGACGAATACCGGCTCACGCCGGTCGAAGTGACGCCGATGCTGGCGCCGTCCTTGATTGGCGCGCGCACGCTGGATGACGCATCTGCGCTGGCCGGTTTCGAACTCCTGCCGCACCCGGACTGGGGGCGGTGGTTTGCGGCAGCCCATTGTGAAACGCCTGCAGGCGTGCGCTTCGCGTCGGTCGATTATCCGACGCATGAGCTCGACGCCAACGCCGCCGTCGCCGGGCTTGGCGTGGCGTTGCTGTCGCCTTCCCTGTTCGAACCGCTTCTTGCCTCAGGGCAGCTGATAGCGCCCTTTTCCTGCGTGTTGAGCGGTCCGGCCTGGCATTTTGCGCTGGTGCGCACCGATGATGCCCGCCTTGCGCCCCGGCAGCTATGTGCCTGGCTGCACGAGCAGGCCCGGGACGCCGCTGTATGAGGAACGGGCTGCCTCGCGGCAGCCCGTAAGTGCGTGGCGTTGGGGGCCGGCGCCTCGCTCTTTTCCTTGTCAATGCTCGTGCTTGATCGGCACCGGCTTGCCGGTGGAATCGTAGAGCTTGCCGTCGAGGAAATAGTCGCCTTCGTGCAGGCAGGCGATGTCCTGGTAGCGCAGCGTGCGTTCCATGCCGGCGACGAACACCGACTGCTGGTCGGAATTGCCGGCCCGGAAGTGGTTGAACAGAAGGTTCATGGCAATCGCCATCACTGCCGCCGAGCTGATGCCGGAATGGAAGATGGTGGCGAACCAGGCCGGGAAATGTTCGTAGAACTGCGGCGCCGCGATCGGGATCATGCCGAAGCCGAGCGAGGTGGCGACGATGATCAGGTTCATGTTGTTGGTGTATTCCACCTTGGACAGCGTGCGGATACCGCTGGCCGCCACCGTTCCGAACAGCACCACGCCGGCGCCGCCGAGCACGGAAGGCGGCACCGCCGCGATGATCCTGCCCATGACCGGGAGCAATCCCAGCGCGATCAGGATCATGCCGGCGCTGGCCACCACATAACGGCTCTTCACGCCGGTGACGGCGACGAGCCCGACATTCTGGGCGAAGGCGCTTTGCGTGAAGGAGCCGAACAGCGGCGCCAGCGAGCTCGACAGCATGTCGGCGCGCAGGCCGTCGCCGAGACGGCGGGAATCGACCTTGGTGCCGATGATCTCGCCGACCGCCAGCACGTCGGCCGATGTCTCCACCAGCGTCACGATGATGACGATCAGCATCGAGATCGTCGCCGCCACTCCAAACACCGGCAGGCCGAAATGGAAGATCGTCGGCAGGGCGAAGAAAGGCCCGTCCGCCACCCTGGAGAAATCCGTCATCCCGAGCGCGGCGGCGACGATGGTGCCGATGACCATCGACAGCAGGATCGAAAGCCGGGAGATCGTGGCACTGCCCAGCTTGCTGAGCAGAAGCACGATCAGCAGCGTCAGGGCGGCAAGACCGATATTGGCCATGCTGCCGAATTCAGGCGAGGCGCTGTTGCCACCCATCGCCCAGCGGGCGGCCACCGGCATCAGGGTCAGGCCGATCGTGGTGATGACGATGCCGGTCACCAGCGGCGGGAAGAATTTGGTGATGCGCGAAAACACCGGCGTGATCAGAAGGCCGATCAGCGAGGCGACGATCACGGCACCGAACACCTGCGGTAGGCCGCCGCCGCCCGTCACGATCGCCGTCATGGTGGCGACACCGGCAAAGGACACGCCTTGCACCAGCGGCAGCTGGCAGCCGAAGAACGGGACGCCGAGCGTCTGCAACATGGTGGCCAGCCCGCCGGCGAACAGCGACGCCGTGATCAAAAGGCCGATCTCGTTTGGCGAAAGGCCGGCTGCCTGGCCGACGATCAGCGGCACGGCGACGATGCCGCCATACATGGTCAGCACATGTTGAAAGCCATAGGCGAGGTTGGCGAACAGGCCGAGCTGTTCGTCTTCGGGCCGCTCCTGCGCCTGCACCTGCACTTGCGATAACGTTGCGGTCAAACTGGTCTCCTCCCCTGCTTGAACGAAATACGCAGCTTTATCTTCGATGACTTGGACGCAAGAGATTAGACCTGCTTTTGGTGAAGCATTTTAAGACGCAGGATGGTAATCGGGCAGGAGTTGTGCTGGCCATCATGGGGCCTTCCACGCAGCAAACGTGGTGTGTAGGGCATTGGCAAAGCAGAAGTGGCCGTGGCGATTCCGCACCACGGCCATGCATGCAAGGGATTGTTTTTACCCGGGATTCGCCGAAGCGACGAGCCCTGTCTGCAGCCGCTTGCGCACGAACGGATAGCTTGCCGACAGGAGCACGAGGAACGGCACGCCGGCGATGAGGGTCAGCCGGAACGGTTCCGAGAACAGTGTGCTCACCATGATGGCGACCATGGTGAAGGCGCCGAGCAGCGTCAGCCACGGAAAACCGAGGAAGCGGAATGACGGGACCGGCCGACCCTCCCGCTCCCATTGCAGCCGGAAGAAGTAGTGCGACACGAAGATCATCAGCCATGTGAACATCGCGCCGAAGCTCGACAGGGACAGCATCGTCAGGAATGCGTCTTCCGGCCAGCGCACATTGATTGCCGTGGCAATGGCGATGCCGACGCAGGAAATGGCCAGCGCGTTCACCGGGATGCCGCGCGCGCTGATGGTGCCGAAGACGCGTGGCGCCAGGCCGCCTCTCGACAGGCTGAACAGCATGCGCGACGCGGTATAGAGCTGGCTGTTCATCGCCGATAGCGCGGCGATCAGGATGACGAAGTTCATGATGCCTCCGCCGCCGGAGATGCCGAGAAGTTCCATCACCTTCACGAAAGGGCTGCCGCCGGTGCCGATATCGGTCCAGGGAACGAGGGCGAGCATCAGCGACAGCGTCAGCAGATAGAACAGCGTCAGGCGAATGATCGTTGTCCAGAAAGCGCGGCGCACGGCCTGCTGGGGATTGTCGGCCTCACCGGCGGTGACGGCGATCATCTCGATGCTGAGATAGCTGAAGATGGAAACCATCACGGCCTGCCACATGCCCCACGAGCCGTTGGGCATGAAGCCGCCATGCTGGGTGTAATTGGCGAAACCCGCCCCCTCCGGCGGCGCGGCGAACAGGATGTAGGCTGCCACCAGGATGAAGGCGAGGATGGCGATGATCTTGGTTGACGAGAACAGGTATTCGATCGTGCCGAAGGCTTTGACGCTCGCCACGTTCACACCGATCAGGATCGCCGAGAACGCCGCGACCCAGAACCAGGGCGCCGAGGTCGGAAACCAGTAGGTCATGTATTCGCCGACGGCGCTGATTTCGAGGCCGACAGCCAGGACGAGGCTGATCCAGTAGCAATAGCGGACAAGGTAGCCGGCAAAGGGGTTGATGTAGCATTCGGCATAGGTGCCGAAGGCGCCGGACGTCGGCTGTGCCGTCGTCATCTCGGCCAGGCAGCCCATGATCAGCAGCGCGACGACGCCGCCGATGATATAGGAGATGATCACGCTTGGCCCGGCCAGGCCGATCGCGAATTTGCTGCCGAGGAAGAGCCCCGTGCCGATGGCGCCGCCGATGCTGATCATCGCCATCTGGCTGGCGGTCAGCTTGCGGCTCAACCCTCCCTCTCGTTTCACTGCGTTTTCGATCGTGTCCATGGTTTCCTCCCCATTCGATCGTTGTTGGATTTCTGGTGTTCGTGTCCCTCGGGAAACCTGTCTGGCGGCGCCGGCCGGTCAGCCGTTGAGAAGCCGTTCGAGCGCCTTGTCGAGCAGGGCGTGGGCCTCGGCATTGTGCGCGGCGAGAGCAGCGGCCAGCGCCGCGAAATCGCGCGCCATGGCGAGCTCGTAGAGTTCGAGATGCGCGTCGACCGTGTTCATCGTCTGGACCTCGTCGACGAGGTCGGTAGAGCCGGTCTGTTCCAGCCAGCCGCCCATGATGTAGCAGCGATAGCGATCCGTGTTGGTGTTCAGGATGTCGACCATGTGCAGGGCAGGGTTGTTGGTCGATCCTGCCAGCAGGGCGAGGTGCAGGCGCCGGTGCCCTTCGAGCCACAGGCGGTTGCTCTCATAGCTGCCCAGCGGCGACAGCGTGTCCATTTTCCTGAACTGGTGGAAGATGACAACGAGGTCCTGTTCGTGCTTGTCGTTCCAGTGTTCGGGCGAATCCCGCAAGATCAGCTGCTCGAGCGCGGTCTTCGTGTCGATCAGATGCCGCAGTTCGACCGGGTCGATCGCCGGTTGCCAGAAGCCTTTCTGGTGGTTGACTGTCACCAGCCCTTCGGCGGAAAGCTGGAACAGCGCTTCCCGCACCGGGGTGGTGCCGGCGTCCACGCGTTTCGCGATTTCCTCGACCCGGATCCGCGTGTTGGGGGTCAGGGTCGAGCTGATGACCAGCGCACGCACGTCATCGTAGACTTCCGAACGCCGCGGAACCGCCAGTTCGATCTTGCTCATCGTCATCAGCTGTCTCCATCCCGAATTCAAAACAGGCGTCACGTCACCAGCTTGCGTTCCGCGAAGCGCGGCTCGCGCCAGCGCCCGCTGCGCATGATGTCGGCCAGCGTCATGGCCGCGTCCCACACGTCGGCATGGGTGACGTAGAGCGGCGTGAAACCGAAGCGCAGGATGTCGGGGGCGCGGAAATCGCCGATGACGCCGGCATCGATCAGGGCCTGCATGATCGGCCAGCCGTGGTCGTGGGTCAGCGCAACCTGGCTGCCACGCTCGGCGTGGTCTCGCGGCGTCACCACCTCGAAGTCGAAATCGGCCAGCTCGGTGTCGACAAGCTCGATGAACAGGTCGGTCAGCCGCAGCGACTTGGCACGCAGTTTTGCCATGTCGAGGTCCTGGAAGATCTTCAGGCTCTCCAGCAGCGGCAGGTAGGAAAGGATCGGCGGCGTGCCGACGCGGAACTTCTCGATGGTGGCAGCCGGCGCATAGGTGCCGTCGAAGGCAAAGGGCGTCCTGTGCCCATGCCAGCCGGTCAGGGGGCTTTCCACCAGCGGCAGATGGCGGGCGGCGGCATAAAGCCAGGCCGGGCCGCCGGGACCGGCATTCAGGTATTTGTAGGTGCACCCGACCGCGAAATCGACCTTGGCGCTATTGAGATCGACGGCAAGGGCGCCGACCGAATGGCACATGTCCCAGACCACCAGCGCGCCGTTGGCGTGGGCTGCCTGGGTGATGCGTTTCATGTCGCGCAGCCGGCCGGTGCGATAATTGACATGGGACAGGCTCACCACCGCCGTGTCGGTTCCGAGCAGCGACAGCACGCTGTCGTCGTCGTCCTCGGCAAGCACCATGGCGTGGTCGGGAAAAAGCGTCCGTTGCATGCCCTGGACGACATAGAGGTCCGTCGGGAAGTTGTTGCGCTCGGAAATGATGGTCTTGCGGTCTGCTCTCAGCGACAGGGCAGCGTACAGCACCTTGTAGAGGTTGATCGAGGTGGAATCCCCGACCAGGACCTCGCCCGGTGCCGCACCGAGAAGACCTGCGAGCCGGTCACCCGCCTGCAGCGGCAGATTGTGCCAGTCGCGTTCGTTCCAGCTGCGGATCAGCTGCTGCCCCCAGCCCTGTGTCGCAGCCTCGGTCAAGGCCGACGGCACCGTGCGCGGCATGGCGCCGAGAGAATTCCCGTCGAGATAGATGAGGCCCTGCGGCAGGTCGAAGCGATCCCGGAACGGCGCCAGTTCGTCTTTTCCATCCAGCTCCACGCACGCCGCGCGATCGATGGACAGGCGCTCCTGAAGCGCCGCTGCACCCGTTCCGGTCATTCCTGATCTTTCCGTTTATCCGTCCCGCCCCGATAGAGCCCGTGCAAAATGACTCATATTTTGCAAATAGCAAGAAATTTATAAATTTTATGATTGATCGTCCATCATCGTTGACGACGGTACCGTTCAGCATCAAAAACTAAGGATTTGACCTAAGTATTTTATCGGGTTATCAAGCGCCCCGTTGCAGGCCTCCGCAGGCTTCCCGAGGGGCAGAGACATGACACCGCAAGCACTTGGCGCCACGCCGCCTCATATGCCCGATCCAGCAGTCGTGGATCGTATCTTTCGCGCGCTGTCGGATCCGACGCGTCGCAATGTCCTCGAGCGGCTCTCCGCGCAGCCCGCTTCGGTGAGCGAGCTAGCCGCGCCTTATGGCATGGCGCTGCCGTCCTTCGTCGAGCATCTGAAGGTGCTGGAGGGAAGCGGCCTGGTGCGTTCGCACAAGGCCGGGCGGGTGAGGACCTACGAACTGGCGGCCGATCAGCTGAGACTTGCCGAGGATTGGCTCGGCCGCCAGCGCAATCTCTGGGAACGCCGGCTCGATCGGCTGGACAGCTATCTGCTCAAACTGAAGGAGGAAGGTACCATATGACATTGCCCAAGATCACGGTCGACCCGAAGCTCGACCTCGTTCTGGAACGCGAGCTCGATGTGCCGGTGGAACTCGTCTGGCATGCCTGGACGACGGCGGAGCATCTGCGCCACTGGTTCGTTCCGAAACCCTGGACGATCACCGCTTGCGATCTGGACGTGCGCCCCGGCGGCGCCATGAACTTCACCATGCGTTCGCCCGAAGGCCAGGAGTTCCCCAACAGCGGCTGCTATCTCGAAGTGAAGTCGTTCGAGCGCCTGGTCACCACCGACACGCTGCTCGGCGGCTATCGGCCATCGCCCAATCCGTTCTTCACCGCGGTGCTGGATTTTGCCAGCAACGGCAAGGGTACGCGCTACCGCGCCATCGCCATCCATGGCGAGGAAGCCAGCCGCCAGAAGCACGAGGAAATGGGCTTCCACGACGGCTGGGGCACCGTCGTGTCGCAGATGGTGGAGTATATCAAGGCCGGCCGCATGGCCGGTTGACAGCGGTTCGATCGTGGCTGCCAGCCAGATCGAATTGATTGCCTGGGCCGGGGCCTGCACGTCGTTGTGCTGGCCCCGGCCACTCCTGCCGAAAGGTGTACCTTGCGCCGGATTGGCTCGGCACCGGCCAGGTACCACGCAGCTTCGCTAGGCTGCCGGTTCGTAGATGTAGGATGCTTCTTCGGACTTCAGCCGGCCCATCCCTGGCCTGCCGAGATGCGCGCCGGCGATCCAGGTTCCTTGGCTTGCCGCCTGCCGCAGGATCTTCGACCGTGTCGCGCGCGCTGTGATCTGGTCGTCGTCATAGCCCCAGCTGAGTGTCGGGTCGGCAAACTGCAGTGCCGGAACATGCACGACATCGCCGAAGAACAGGAAATGGTCTTCATCGGTCCTGAGGGCGTAGCCGACATGGCCTGGAGCATGGCCGCGCAGCGCCACCACCTGAAGTCCGCTCTCCAGCCGGTCGCCGTCCCGCACGGGCTTCAGCAGAGGCCGGAATGCCGCGAGATGCGTCTTTGCAAGGAAGCCCTTGACGGCGTCTTCGCCAATCACGATCGCCTCCAGTTTCGGCAAGAGCGCGTGGCCATGCGGCGTCAGCAGGCCGCTGACATGGTCTTCGTGCGCGTGCGTGGCTGCCATGGTCGTGATCGAAGCCGGGTCGATCCCGGCTCGCATCATCACCTTCTCAAGCCTGCCCATGGTCGGCTCCCAGCTGCCGCCGGCGCCGCAATCGATCAGGACGCTTTGACCATCGGGGCTCGCGACGACGAAACAATTGACGGAAAGGCGAACCCGATCCTCGGCCTGCACGATCGCAGGAAAGGGATTGTCGCTGGCGTCCCTCAACAGAGCTGCCTCCATGTCGACATAGCCGTCGGAAAGCGACCAGATGCGCCATCCCCCGGATGTCGCAGCCAGCACGTCGACGCTGTGGGAAAGGATCTTCATGCTGCACCCCGTCGCGGTTTTGATATCCTGGCTTTTACAACGTCTTGTCCGGATTTCAGTGTGCCAGCTTTCCCCTTGGCGCAGTTGCAGATCGCCGCCGCGACCCGCGAGGGTTCCTCCCAATGCGGGTTGTGCCCCGCGAGCGGCAGATCGACGACCGTCGCTTCGGGCAGTGCCGAGACCAATGCCGCGCGGTCGCGGCTGCCGAAGAGCGTATCTTGGACGCCATTGACGAGGACGGTTTCGATGCCGCCGCGCGCGTGTACCCTGGAGGTGAGGTCGACACGTCGGATCAGTTCCAGCATCGAGCGCCAGCGGGCGGCGGGCATCTTGGATGCCTCCTGCGCAATTTTTTCAAGGAAGGCTTTGGGCACGTCCTCCCGGCAATGGTGCCAATAGTCGAAGAATGGATCCGTGGGGTGGATGGGATCGCGCAGTGCCTTCAGGCCGGCGGTGACCGGATGCCCGTCTCCGATCCGCGGGCGCAGTGAGCAGCCGATGAGAACGAGCGCCCCGAACAGGCCGGGCGCCGCCGCGCAAGCCTCTATCGCGACCATCGCGCCGAGCGAGTGTCCGACGAGAACCGGGCGATGCAGATCCTTCGCCATGACCAGCGCGATCAGGTCAGACGCGAAGCAGCCCAGTCCGTCTGGCTCCGCGCCGAACGAGCCGCCATGGTTGCGCAGGTCCGGGATCAGCAGCCGATGCCCGGCCAGGTGCGGCATCAGCAGGGAGAAGCTGCGGCTGGTGTCGGTGAAGCCGTGCACCAGCACGACAGCCGGCTCGATGCCGGCTTCTTCGACGAATGCAACCGTTCCGTCCTGCAAGGGAAGCTGGCGCTTGCGGCCAGCCCAGCTGTCCTGTTCGACGGAAGTGCTCACAGGCCGAGCTTTGCCTTGACGGCTTCCAACCCGGGCTTGCCGTCGAACGTGGTGACGCCCGCCAGCCATGCAGCCAGCTTTTCCGGGCTCTGCCTGATGGCCTTCAGGCCGGCATCCTGCGGCTGCATGCCATCGTTGATCAGGTAGCCCATGCCCGCATTTTCGAAATCGATGTCGAAGGCGAGGTTGTTGAGGAGTTGCCCGACATTGGGGCATTCATCGGCGTAGCCCTTGCGGGTCTGCGTCGACACGGTCGCGGCACCGAAGTCCGGGCCGTAATATTTGTCGCCTCCGGTGAGGTACTTGAAATCATACATCGTGTTCATGGGGTGCGGCGCCCATCCCTGGAAGACGATGAACTTCTTCTCCTTGATCTTGTAGCCGACCTCCGAAAGCATCCCGGCCTCGCTGGACTCCACCACCTTCCAGCCCTTCAGGTCGAGTGCGGGGTCGGCGATCGCATCGAGCATGAGCTGGTTGGAACCGGGCTCGATGCCGTACATCTGATGCTCGAACATATCGGCGAACTTGCTCAGGTCCTTGAAGTCCTTGACGCCGGCCTCCCAGACATAGGTCGGCACGGCAAAGGTGTATTTGGCGCCGGTCAGGTTGACGCGCACGGTGTCGATCGAACCGTCTTTCCTGTACGGATCGAAATAGCTGACCATGGCCGGGTTCCAGTAGCCCAGGAAGACATCGAGATCGTTGTTCTTCATGCCTTCGTAGATGACGTTGATCCCCAGAATGTCGCTCTTCGGCGTGTAGCCGAGTGCGTCGAGGACGACGTTGGCCACCCCGGTGGTGAACGCAAGGTCGTTCCATCCCGGCTCCGCCATGCGCACGGTGCGGCAGGAATCCGCATCGCCGGCAATCGCGACTCCCGTTGAAAACGCCAGGGCGAAAAACGAAGCGACACCCTTGAACCCGTGCATGGCAATCTCCCTTTGACCCATTGGTATGTTTATTGTCCCATAGGTCAATTCTTGATCTGATGGGACGGCGCTGTCAATATGCCCGCGGAACCGGGAGTGGATTTTGAAACTCACACGCATCAGCGACATCCGCCGCAGGGAATTGCGGCAGGCGGCCTTTGCGGTCCTGCAGCAGGAGGGTGCCGCCGGGACGACCCTGGAGAAGGTCGCCGCGCAGGCCGGCGCATCCAAGGGCATCGTGCTGCACTATTTTCGCAGCAAGCAGGAGTTGTTCGAGCACGCGATGCGCGAGGCCAACGCCGTGTTGCGGGACGCGGTGATCGTCAGGCTGCGGCGCGCGCGCACCTCGGCCGAAAGGCTGGATGCGGTGATCGAAGGCAATTTCGAACCGCACCTCTTCCAGCCGTCTGTCTGCCACGCCTGGCTTTCACTGTGCGCCGAGGTCCCGCGCGACGAAAACCTGGCCCGCATCCAGACCGTGCTTCATGCCCGCATGCGTTCTAATCTGATGTCGGCGTTGCGGCAGCTCGCTCCCGCCGCGCTGGCAGAAGAGGTTGCGCTAGGCGTTACGGCCCTGATCGATGGCCTCTGGCTGAGGCTGGGGCTGCAGCCCGGCAGCATCTCCCGCGAGCAGGCCGTTGCGCAGGTCAGGGATTTCGTTGCGGCGCGGCTGAGATCCTAGAGCAATTCCAGGAAAAGCGCATAGCGGTTTTCCGTCCGGAATTGTTTGAAAACAAAGAGCGTTTCCAGCTTTCTTGAAAGCGCTCGCACCCTTTGCGTCAGGCCTTGTGCCGCCGGTTGATGCTCGACGGCCGCCCGGCGATGTTCAGCGCCATGTCGCGCTTGGGCCGTTCGGCCACCACCTTGCCCCTGGCGATCACGCACAGCCGTTCGGCGCGCAGCCGCAGCGCCTCGATCGGGTTGCCGGCATCCAGCATCACCATCGAGGCGGTCTTGCCGACTTCGATGCCGAGATGATCCAGCCCCATGATGGCGGCGTTGACGCTGGTGACCATGTCGAAGCAGCGCGCCATGTCGGCGGGCGATGACATCTGCGCCACATGCAGGCCCATGAAGGCGACGTCCAGCATGTCGGCGGTGCCCAGCGAATACCACGGGTCGAGCACGCAGTCCTGGCCCCAGCCGACGCGGATGCCGGCCTTCAGCATCTCCGGCACGCGCGTCATGCCGCGCCGCTTCGGATAGCTGTCGTGGCGGCCCTGCAGCATGATGTTGATCAGCGGATTGGGGATGGCCGACACCTGCGCTTCGGCGATCAGCGGGATCAGCTTCGAGACGTAGTAGTTGTCCATCGAATGCATCGAGGTTAGGTGCGAGCCGGCGACGCGGCCCTGCAGGCCGAGCCGCTGCGTTTCATAGGCCAGCTGCTCGATATGGCGTGACAGCGGATCGTCGGTTTCGTCGCAATGGATGTCGACCATCAGTCCGCGCTGGGCGGCGATCTCGCAGAGCTCGGTCAGCGAGCGCCGTCCGTCTTCCATGGTGCGCTCGAAATGCGGAATGCCGCCGACGATGTCGGCGCCGAGATCGAGCGCGCGGATGGTGTTTTCGCGCGCGTTGGGCGCGCGGTAGAGCCCGTCCTGCGGGAAGGCGACGAGTTGCAGGTCGATATAGGGCGCGACCTCCTTCTTCACCTCCAGCAGCGCTTCGACGGCCAGCAGGCGGTCGTCGCAGGTGTCGACATGCGTGCGGATGGCGAGCAGTCCCATCGACACCGCCCAATCGCAATAGGCGAGCGCGCGCTGCTTCACCGCCTCATGCGTCAGCAGCGGCTTCAGCTCACCCCACAGGGAGATGCCTTCGAGCAGCGTGCCCGAGGCGTTGATGCGCGGAATGCCGTAGGACAGCGTGGCGTCCATATGGAAATGCGGATCGACGAAAGGCGCCGACACCAGATTGCCGGTGGCGTCGATGACGCGGCCGGCTTCGGCCTCGATCTTCGGCTCGATCGCCGCGATCCTGTCGCCCTGGATGGCGATGTCCGCGACGCGGCCATCAGCCAGCGTTGCCGTCTTGACGATCAGGTCGAAATTCATCGCTCGCCTTTCTGGTAGGGGACCATGAGCGCCTTTGGATAGGTCGCCCGCCTTGCAACCACAATGAGGGCAAGGATCGAAAGCGCATAGGGCAGCATCAGGAACACCTGGTAGGGAACCATGCCGCCGGAGAGCTGCTGCAGGCGGATCTGGTAGGCGTCGAAGGCGGCGAACAGGATCGCGCCGAGCAGTGCCTTGCCGGGTCGCCACGAGCCGAACACCACCAGTGCGATGCAGACCCAGCCGCGCCCGTTGATCATGTTGAAGAAGAACGAGTTGAACGCCGACATGGTCAGGAAGGCGCCGCCGATTGCCATCAGCGCGCTGCCGGCCATCACCGCGCCCATGCGCACGGCGGTAACCGAGATGCCTTGCGCCTCAACGGCACCCGGGTTTTCACCGACCGCGCGCACGGCAAGGCCGAGCGGCGTGCGGTACAGCCCCCAGGCGACGACGATCACCAGGATGAAGGCGAGATAGGTCAGCGGCGTCTGCGTGAACAGCGCTTCGCCGACCACCGGCAGTTTCGACAGGCCGGGTACTGCCCAGGGCTGGAACGGCTCGATCTTCGGTGGCGAGGTCACTTCGGGCAGGGCCAGTCGGTAGACATAATAGGTCAGGCTTGTCGCCAGCAGCGTCACGCCGATGCCGACGACATGCTGCGACAGGCCGAGCGGCACGGTGAGCAGCGAGTGCAACAGGCCGAAGGCCATGCCGACCAGAGCGGCGACCAGCACGCCGGTCCACAGGTCCCCGCCCATATAGACGGTGAACCAGCCGGCGAATGCGCCGGCGGTCATGATGCCCTCGATGCCGAGATTGAGCACGCCGGCGCGCTCGCAGATCAGTTCGCCCATGGTGGCGAAGATCAGCGGCGAGGCGATGCGGATAGCGGCGACCCAGAAGCTGGCGGTGAAGAGGATCTCGACGGCGTCCATCATTTCCACTTCACCCGGTATCTCGACAGCATGATCGCCGTCACCATGGTCAGCAGCGAGGTCGCCACCATCACGTCGGCAATGTAGCTCGGCACGCCGGCGCTGCGGCTCATGGCGGCCGCGCCGACGAAGATGCCGGCGACGAAGATCGCCGAAAACACCACGCCGATCGGGTTCAGCATGGCAAGCATGGCGACGACGATGCCGGTGTAACCGAAGCCTGGCGACAGATCGAGCGTCAGGCTGCCCTTGAGACCGGCGACCTCGGAGAAGCCGCCAAGCGCCGCGATGCCGCCGGACAGCAGCGCCGTCTTCATCAGCACGCCGTTGACCGGCATGCCGAGGAAGCGCGCGGCCTCGGCATTGTGGCCGACGGCGCGCATCTCGTAGCCGAGCACGGTCTTCTTCATCACGAACCACAGGCCGACGGCCAGCGCCACCGCGATGACGAAACCATAATGCAGGCGCTTGCCGGTGATGACGCGCGGCAGCTGCGCCTCGGCGATGATCTTGGGCGATTGCGGCCAGCCGAGCGCCATCGGATCCTTCAGAACGCCTTCCAGCAGCATGGAGACGAACAGCAGCACGATGAAGTTGAGCAGCAGTGTCGTCACCACCTCGTCGACGCCGAAGCGCAGCTTCAGCCAGGCCGGCCCGGCCAGCAGCAGCGCGCCGCCGATGAGTGCCGCCAGCATCACCAGCGGCACCAGGATGATCGCCGGCAGCGGCAGCGCCCCGGTACCCAGCACCACCGTGATGATGGCGCCCATATAGAGCTGCGCTTCCGCGCCGATGTTCCACAGCCTGGCGCGGAAGGCGACGGCAACGGCAAGGCCGGTGAAGATCAGCGGCGTCGCGCGCGTCAGCGTTTCCAGGATCGCGAATTGCGAACCGGCCGCACCTTTCAGCACCAGCCGGAACACCGAGAACGGATTGGCGCCTGCCAGCATCACCAGCACGCCGGCGATCACGAACGTCACCGCGATCGCCGCAGCCGGGTAAAGGATCGACATCGCCAGCGACGGCGCTGGTTTAGGTTCAAGCCGCATGGTGCCGTCCGCTGAAGCAGGAGTTCATTGCCTAGGCCGCCTCGTGCCCGGCCATCATGGCGCCGATCTGCCTGATGGTGAGTTCGCCGCGCGCCGACGGCTTCGACAGCCGCCCTTCCGAGATCACCACGATGCGGTCGGATAGCGCCAGCAGTTCCTCCAGGTCCTCAGAGACCAGCAGCACGGCGGCGCCGCGTGCACGCGCCTCGAGCAGCCTGGAATGCACATAGGCGACGGCCCCGACATCGAGCCCGCGCGAGGGCTGGTTGGCGAGGATGACTGAGGGGTCGGGGTCGAGCGCGCGGCCGAGGATCAGCTTCTGCATGTTGCCGCCCGAAAGCAGCCGGATGCGCGCCTCGGGCGAGGGGCACTTCACTTCATAGTCGTCGATGATCGACTGCGCGAAGGTACGCGCGGCCGCCCAGTCGACAAGCCCGCCGCGGCTGAAGCGGCGATCGCGATAGCGCTCGGCGATCACGTTCTCGCTGACGCTCATGTCGGCGATGGCGCCTTGTCTGTGCCGGTCCTCCGGCACGCGGGCGATGCCGGCTTGCAATGCCGCCAGCGGCGACCATGTCGTCACGGTGGTGCCGTTGACCCGCACCGTGCCCGACACCGGCGCCTCCATGCCGGCGAGCAGCCCGGCCAGCGCGGCCTGGCCGTTGCCCGAAACGCCGGCGACGCCGGTGATCTCGCCGCCATGCAGCGCGAGTTCGATGTCCTGCAGCGCCGTGCCGTGGGCGCGCCGTGCGGTCGAGACCCCCTTCAGCTCATAGAGCAACGCCCCGCGCTCGACTTTGGCCACGACAGGTGGCGTCACTTCGCGCCCCACCATCAGGGCGGCCAGCTCGTGGCGATTGGTCTCGCCTGTACGGCGCTCGCCCGACAGCTTGCCGGCGCGCAGCACCAGCACGCGATCGCTCGCCATCATCACCTCGTTCAGCTTGTGCGAGATGAAGATCACCGACAGGCCCTTGGCCACCAGCAGTTTCAGCGTCTTGAACAGCGCCTCCGTTTCGGTCGGCGTCAGCACCGCCGTCGGCTCGTCGAGGATCAGCACCCTTGCGTCACGGTAGAGCGCCTTGAGGATCTCGACGCGCTGGCGTTCGCCGACCGAAAGATCGGCAACGAGCGCATCCGCCTTGACGGCCAGCCCGAAATCCCGGGCCAGCTGGTCGATCTTGGCGCGCGCGGCCGAACGGTCGAGTTTCAGCCGAAACAAGGGTTGCGTGCCGAGCGCGATGTTGTCGATCACGCTCATATTGTCGGCCAGTGTGAAGTGCTGGTGCACCATGCCGACGCCGGCAGCCAGCGCCGCCTTCGGGTCTCCCGGCGGCAGCGGCTTGCTGAACACCTCGACGCTGCCTTCGTCGGCCACATAGTGACCGAACAGGATGTTCATCAGCGTCGTCTTGCCGGCGCCGTTCTCGCCGAGCAGGGCGATGACCTCGCCCTGCCGGAGTTCGAACGAAATGCCGTCGTTCGCGGTCAGCGCACCGAAACGCTTGGTGATGCCCGAAAGCCTGAGTGCCGGAGCGTTTTGGATGAAGCTGGTCGAAGGTGATGTCATCCGGTGCGTCCTTCGAGGCTCGCCCGGCCAAGACAGGGCTTGCCTTGCACCGACCTGCGGGCTCGCACCTCAGGATGAGGACCGTTGTGGCAGGTCGAGAGGAAACTTCGAAACACGTTGGATTTTGGGCGCCGTTGCACGACAGCCCTCATCCTGAGGTGCGAGCCTGCACAGCTTTGAAAAAATTGCCAAGAACCATGCGGGCGAGCCTCGAAGGACGCACCAGATCGATGCTGCATGTCTTCGAAACTCCCTGATCGCGACCCCTATCAGCTCGACTTCGGCTCCTTGTCGTCGATCTCGATCGTCAGGCTGCCGTCCTTGATCGCCTTTTCCTTCTCGGCGACCTTGGCCATGACTTCTGCCGGCACTTTGCCGTCGAATGAACCCAGCGGCGCCAGCGAGCAGCCGCCGTTCTTCATGAAGGAATAGACGCCATAGTCCTCGGCCTTGAAGGCACCGGCCTTCACCTGCGCGATCGCGTGGTCGAGGGTAGGCTCGAAATGCCACAGCGCCGAAGCCACCACCGTGTCGGGATAGTCCTTCTGCGTGTCGATGACGTTGCCGACCGCCAGCACCTTGCGCTCCTTGGCCGCATCCGAAACGCCGAAACGTTCGGCGTAGAGCAGGTCGGCGCCGGCGTCGATCTGCGCGAAGGCGGTTTCCTTGGCCTTGGGCGGGTCGAACCACGAGCCTATGAAGGCGATCTGGAACTTGGTGTCGGGCGCGCTCTCCTTCACGCCGGCGATGAAGGCATTCATCAGCCGGTTCACTTCCGGGATCGGATAGCCGCCGACCATGCCGATGTTCTTCGACTTGGTCATCGCGCCGGCGATCAGGCCAGTGAGATAGGACGCGTCCTGGATGTAGTTGTCGAAGGTCGCGAAATTGGCCGCCTTCGCCGCGTCGGGCTTGAAGCTGGAGCCGGCGAGGAAGGCGACGTCCGGATAATCGGCAGCGACCGCGCGCGCCGCGTCCTCGACGCCGAAGACTTCGCCCAGGATCAGCTTGTGGCCTGCCTCGCAATATTCGCGCAGCACGCGCTCGTAATCGGTGTTGGCGGTGTTCTCCGAGAAGACATACTCGATGTCGCCGCGTTCCTTGGCGGCATTGGCCGCCTTGTGGATGCGGCTCACCCACTGCTGCTCGACCGGAACCGTATAGACGGCCGCGACCTTGATTGGATCGGCGGCGAAGGCGCGGCCGGCGAAGCCGCCGGTCATGGCGAGTGCGGCGCCGGCACCGACGCCCTTCAGGATGGTGCGGCGGGACGGCGTGAAGGAGCTGGAAGTCGACATGTTGCTTGGTTCCCCTGGCTGGCTTTTTTATCTTTTGGTCAAAACTACCAAGAGACTCGCGCGAGCACAATGTGCCGTGGCGATGACACAGGATGCCGGGCGAGGCAATTTCCAGATGGCGGAAGCCCACAGGAAGCTGCTCGTCGCGCCGCCGCGATCCATGCAAGGTCGACGCCGTTATCGGGCGTGTACCGTCCGCACCACATCGATGAAGGCGCGCAACTTCGGTTGGCTCTGCGTCGCCGCCGGGAAATAGAGGAAGATGCCGTCATCCTTGCCGATCTGGTCGGCGAACAGGAGCTGCAGTTCGCCGCGTTCGACCTCCTCATGGACCTCCAGCTCCTGGACATAGCCAAGCCCGATCCCGGCCTTCACCAGTCGGACGAGCGCCAGCCGGTCGTCCACGATCAACTGCTGGGGCATCTTCACGCGGATCGTCCTTCCGCCGCGCTCGAACTCCCAGATGTGAAGCGCTCGCGAGGATGGGAACCGGAACAGGATGGCCTTGTGCCGCGGCAGGTCCTCGAGCCGCCTCGGTGTGCCCGAACGGGCGAGATAGTCGGGTGTCGCCGCGATGGCCCATCTGTTTTCCGGCGTCAGCCGCACCGCGATCATGTCCTTGTCGATGGCCTCGCCCAGGCGGATGCCGGCATCGAAGCCTTCGGCGACAAGATCGACGAGCGCGTCGTTCAGCGAGATGTCGAGCACGACCTTCGGATACAGCTCCTGGAAACGCTCGATGATCGGCTGGATCGGATAGCGCATTGCGCTTCGCGGGATGGTGAGGCGCAGCGTGCCTGCCGGCACCGACTGGGCCGTGCTCAGGGCCTCGAGCGCATCGCTGATCTCGTTGGCCGCGCGATCGAGGCGCTGGAACAGTTCCGCGCCGGCCTCGGTCAACCGCACCTGCCGGGTCGTGCGCTGGAAGAGCCTGGTCTGGTAGCGCGTCTCGAGCGCCCGTATCGCCTTGCTCATCGCGGTCGGGCTGATATCGAGCGCCTCGGCGGCAGCGGTGAAACTGCCATGGCGTGCGACTGCCAGGAAGTGCGGCAGTCCGTCGAACAGGTCGCGATTCATCGGCTGAGCCAGTCCGGAGCGTTTGATGTGTCTGGAGGGTAGCCTACAACTATGAACCCTGGGTTCAAGACCCTTGTCGTCACCTGTAGATTATCTCCATAATCAGAATTGCTACATGCCACCCGTCGCAGACCCGATCCCTGGGCTGCAGTCAGGGCCTGCCGAATGGCGGTGGGCGAAGGAGTGAGCATGTCACAGACAGTTCTCATAACCGGCTCGTCGACCGGCATCGGCCGGGAAACCGCCAGGCTGTTTCAGGCGCGAGGCTGGAACGTTGTAGCCACGATGCGGACGCCGGAAAGCGAGACCGAGCTCAACCGGCTCGACAATGTCCGGGTCCTGCGCCTCGACGTGACGGATGAAGCCAGCATCCGTGACGCCGTCGCCGAAGGCATAAGCGCGTTCGGTTCGATCGATGTCCTGATCAACAATGCCGGTTTCGGCGCTTATGGCCCGCTCGAGGCGACGTCGCTCGAAACCATCCGCAAACAGTTCGACACCAACGTCGTCGGCCTGCTCGCGGTCACCCGGGCGGTGCTTCCGCACATGCGCAGCCGCCGCTGCGGCACGATCGTCAACATCAGCTCGATGGGCGGTCGCGTCGCGTTTCCGCTGGGCTCGCTCTATCACGGCAGCAAGTTCGCGGTGGAAGGTCTGACCGAGGCGCTTTCCTACGAGCTCGGTGCGATCGGTGTGCGGGTCAAGCTCGTCGAGCCGGGCATGACCAAGTCTGATTTCGGCAGCCGTTCGCTTGTCTTCAGTTCCGACGAGTCCATGCCCGAATATGCCGTGCTGGTGAAGGGCACGGTGGAAGCCTTTGCCACCCTGCCGGCGGCGGAAACATCGGATGTCGCCGAGACGATCTTTGCGGCCGCCACCGACGATGCGGAGCGCCTGCGTTATCCGAGCGGCAACGACGCCAGGATGTTCATCGACATGCGCCGCGAGCAGGACGACGAGACCTTCGCGCGGTCTCTGAAGCGCATGTTCAACATGTGACGCCGCGCCTTTTCCTGCGAAGGCTGCACGACAGCCTGCGCGGGTCAGGCCGTTGATCCTGCACGCCGGAAGCTGGATGGCGTCATGCCGGCCAGCCTGCGGAACGATTTGTTGAAGGCGCTCAGCGAACCGAAGCCGCTTTCCATGGCGATGTGCAGCACGTTGGCGTCCTCCTCGCGCATCAGCATCGCCTGCGCGTAGCTGAGGCGCAAAAGGTTCAGGTACTCGTTGAGGGTCATGCCGGTGGAGCGCCGGAAGACGCTCATGGCGTATTTCGGATGGATGGCGAATTCGGCGGCGATGTCGGCGATGCCGATGTCGTCGCGAAAATTGTCGGCGATGTAGGTACAAAGACGCAGAGCCAATGGCAGCGCGCGCTGATCGAATTCCTCGGCGGCGGTTGCGGCGCCCACGCCGGGCAGCAGCTCATAAGGCTCGAAACGCATGCGCTCGATCCGCAGCAGCAATTCGTTCACGGCGTGCGCGGCCTTCGTCGCATCGCCAGATCGGGCATAGAGGTTCCAGCGCTCGAAATTGCAGCAATCGGCTGGATCGGTCGCGCGCAGGAGGAGCACCTGGCCTGCCATCAGGTGCTGCTGGACGCCGGTCGGCAGGTTCAGCCGGAAGAAATGCACCAGCGGCAGATGCGCGCCCGCATAGATGGTGTCGTCGCTGCGCCAGTCCATCTGATGCGGGATGCCGCCCCAGAACAGGCAGAGATCGCCTTTCGTCAGCAGAACCTCGCGCTCGGCCATCCGGTAATGGACCTTGCCTTCCACGATGAAGTTCACCTCGACCTGGGCGTGCCAGTGCGGCGCCTCCATGACCACGGGATGCGTGTGGAACATCTGCAATTGCATGGGGAAGGCTTCAACCGTGCTTGCGCCGGTACGCCAGTAGGAATCGCTCGCTACCTTGCCGTTCACCAAGAAGAGAGCTCCTTTCGCCGAGCGAAGAACCGCGTGCAGTGTAACGCGGTCCTTTCCAAGCGCAAATGGAAGGCCAGCCGGCAAAGCCGGGACGCATGCAATCGATGCCGGGATACCGCGATCTTACCATTCGGCAAATTCATGTTCCGTTTGCGGGAGACCGGCCTGTTCCATCGGCTAATCTCGGCCTGCTCCGGGAGAGAGCAATCGAAATGGGAGGAACAGGATGCGTAACACACTCGTGTGCGCGGCGATGGCGCTTGCGCTGAGCCAGGGTTCGGCGCTTGCCCAGTCCGGCGAGATCACGATCTGGAGCTGGAACATCGCCGCCTCGTCGCTGAAGGAGACGGTCGCCGGCTTCAACAAGCAGCACCCCGACATAAAGGTGAACGTCCAGGACCTCGGCAACCAGCAGGTGTTCGACAAGACCCTCGCCGGCTGCGCCGCCGGCGGCGCCGGGCTGCCCGACATCATCACGGTCGAAAACCAGGAAGCCGAGATATTCTGGAACCAGTTTCCCGACTGCTTCGCCGACCTGAAGACGCTCGGCTACACCGACGCCACGGCCAAGCTTTTCCCCGAATTCAAACGCGTCGAACTGGAAGCGAACGGCAAGGTCTATGCCATGCCCTGGGATTCCGGTCCGGTTACTGTGTTCTACCGCCGCGACTTCTATGAGAAGGCGGGTGTCGATCCGGCGTCCATCAGGACCTGGGACGATTTCATCGCCGCCGGCAAGAAGATCACGCTGGCCAATCCCGGTGTCATCATGACCGAGGCCGACCTCAACGGCGACGACGAATTCTTCCGCATGATCTCCAACGAACAAGGCTGCGGCTACTTCTCGCCCGACGGTTCCACCATCACCGTCAACCAGCCCGGCTGCGTCACCGCGCTGGAAACGGTTCGGAAGATGAAGGCGGACAACCTCGTCAGCGCCGCCAACTGGGACGAGAAGATCCAGGCTACCAAGGCCGGCAAGGTCGCGACGCATATTTTCGGCGGCTGGTACGAAGGCACGATCCGCTCCAATGCCAAGGAACTTGCCGGCAAATGGGGCGTCTATCCGTTGCCCAGCGCAACCGTGGACGGTCCGCATGCGGCCAATCTGGGTGGCTCGTCGCTGGCGATCACCGAAGCCTCCAAGAACAAGGAAGCCGCCTACGCCTTCACCAGCTACGCGCTGGGCACGGTCGAGGGCCAGGTCACCATGCTGAAGGCTTACGGGCTGGTGCCGTCGCTGCTGTCCGCGCTCGATGATCCGTTCGTGCAATCGGGCCAGCCTTACTGGGGCGACCAGAAGATATGGGTCGACGTGCTGTCGACCCTGCCCAAGGTCAAGCCAAGCCGTGGCACGACCTATTTCACCGACGCCAACAAGATCCTCACCGCCACGCAGCTGAAATACATCGAAGGCGGTTATCCGGATGCCAAGGCAGCGCTCGACGATGCCGCCAGGCAGATCGAGTTGGCAACAGGTCTGCCCCTGTCCCAGTAACCTCCCCAGGGACGCCGGCAGCGGGGACTAGAGCGTCTGTTCCGACCGCAATTGACGCTCTAGTCCCGATTTTCGGGCCGATATGCTGTGTCCTGTCGCCGGTGTCTCTTGTTTCTGGAGTTGGAATGCGGCCCCGCACACTCACCGCCTACGGTTTCCTGACGCCGTATCTGCTGATCTTCCTCGCCTTCTGGGTGTGGCCGATCATCAGCTCGTTCTGGATGTCGTTCCTCAACACGCGTCGCCTGCCATGGACATTCGCGCCGCAGGCCAACTGGGGCCGCCTGCTGGTCGATCCGGCCTTCGCCAATGCGCTGAAGAACACGCTGATCATCCTCGTCGTGCAGGTGCCGGTCATGATCACGCTGGCGACGGTGCTGGCCGTGCTGCTGCATTCGCCTCTGCTCAGGGCGCGTGGACTGTTCCGCTTTGCCTTCTTCGCACCCGTCGTGGTCGGCGAAGTCGCCTATGCCGCCGTCTTCCGGCTGATGTTCAATTATGAGTTCGGCATCATCAACAAGCTGCTGGCTCTGATCGGCATCGCGCCGATCTCCTGGACCTCGAACCCGACCGCAGCCATGGCGCTGATCATCATCGCCGTCACCTGGCGCTGGGCCGGCTACAACGCCATCCTGATCCTGGCCGGCCTGCAGTCCATCCCGCAGGACCTCTACGAGGCCGCGACGCTCGACAAGGTCTCGAAGACCCGCCAGTTCCTGTTCATCACCGTACCGCTGCTCAGGCCGATAATCCTGTTCTGCATCGTGCTGTCGATCATCGGCACCATGCAGCTGTTCACCGAGCCGTTCCTCATCACCAATCGCGGCGGTCCCGGCGGCGCCACGGAAACGCTCGGCATGCTGCTCTACCGGCAGGGCTTCCTGTCGTTCAACTTCGGCTATGCCTCGAGCATCGCCTACACCATCGCGGCGATCGCCATGGCGCTTTCGCTGCTCAACATGTGGGCCGGAAAGGAGCGCCGCTGATGCCGTCCTTCACTTCCCGGACAGCTCGCGCCATGGCGCTCCATGCGGTGCTGCTGCCGCTGGCGCTGATCTGGCTGTTTCCGCTCTGGACGATGTTCGTCTTCGCCACGCTGCCCGATGACGGCATCTTCGGCTCGACCATACAATTGCTGCCGTCGACAGCCTTTGCCGACAATTTCGCCAATCTGCAGCACGACACGGATTTCATCCGCGCCATGGTGATCTCCATCATCGTGGCGACCGTCTACACGCTGCTGTCGGTGGCGCTCACCGCGATGGCCGGCTGGGCGCTGGCCCGCTATCGCTTCGTCGGACGCACGGCGGTGATCGGCATCATCTTCGGCACGATCACCTTGCCCTATTTCGTCGTCGTCATCCCGCAATTCATCATGGTTGCGCGCGACTTCAACATGGCCAACAGCTGGTTCGCGCTGATCGTGCCGCCGCTGTTCAATTCGCTCGGCGTGCTGTTCATGCGCCAGTCCTTCACGATGCTGCCGGAAGAGGTATTCGATGCGGCGCGGGTCGAAGGCATCAGCGAATGGCGCACGTTCTTCCACATCGCGCTGCCGATGACACGGCCGACGCTCGCCGCGCTGTCGATCATCCTCTTCCTGCACAGCTGGAACAACTATCTGTGGCCGCTGCTGGTCAACAGCCGGCCGGAGATGATGACCGCGCCGGTGGCGCTGGGCAGCCTGATCGGCCTCACCAAAGTGTCCTGGGGAGGCATCATGGTCGGCGCGGTGGTGCTGACCGCACCGATGCTTGCCCTGTTCGTCGCCCTGCAACGCCATTTCATCGCCGGAATCTCGGCCGGTGCGGTCAAGTGACCGTCCCGGCCCGCTGCCAATCGAGGAGACCATCATGAACACGCCGAACAAGATCCGTTGGGGCATCGTCGGCCCGGGCAACATCGCCAGGGCTTTTGCCGGTGGGGTTGCGCATTCGCGCAGCGGCGTTCTGGCCGCCATTGCCACGCGTGATCCCGGCAGGCCCGATCTCGCCGAAGCCTTTCCCGGCGCGCGGATCCTGCGGGGATACGATGCGCTGCTCGAGGATCCGGACGTCGATGCGGTCTACATCGCCACGCCTCACCCGGGCCACGCCGAATGGGCGATCAAGGCGCTCGAGGCCGGCAAGCACGTGCTGGTCGAGAAACCGATGGCGCTGACCGCCTTCGAGGCGGATGCTATCATGCATGCGGCCCGCAAGGCAGGCCGCTTCCTCGGCGAAGCCTACATGTATCGCCTGCATCCGCAGACCTTGAAACTGGTCGATCTGATCAAAGGCGGCGCCATCGGCGAAGTGCGGCTGATCCGTTCCAGCTTCGGTTATGCGATGCCGTCCGTCATGCCCGAGCACCGTCTTTTCGCCAACGACCTTGCCGGCGGCGGCATTCTCGATGTCGGCGGCTATCCGGTTTCCATGGCCCGCCTGATTGCCGGTGCGGCGGCAGGCGAGCCGTTCCTCGATCCCGAAAGCGTCACCGGTGCCGGCCATCTCGGTGTGACAGGTGTCGATGAATGGGCTTCTGCGCTGCTCAAGTTTGCCAACGGCATCGTCGCCGAGGTCTCCTGTTCCATCTTGCTCGCCCAGGACAATGTGCTGCGCATATTCGGCACGAAGGGACACATCGAAGTCGCCGATTTCTGGTTTGCCTCTGGCAAGCAGGGCGGCACTGGTTACATCGATGTCGTTACCGCCGACGGCAGGCAGGCGGTCGAAGTCCATGAAGAGGGCTGGCTCTATTCCTTCGAGGTCGATGCGGCCGGTGACGCGATCATGGCCGGTGGGCAGGAATTCGCCTGGCCGGGCATGGATTGGACCGACAGCCTGGGCAACCTGCGCGTCATGGACAGATGGCGTGCCGCGATCGGCCTCGAATACGGTATCGAGAAAGCGGGCGGCCGCCCGAACACGATTTCGGGGCGCAGGCTTGCCCGCAACGGCACGCGCATCCTGAAGCGCCTAGTCCCGGGCCTCGACAAGCCGTCTTCGGTGCTGGCACTCGGCTTCGAGGATTTCCGCACCTTCTCCTCCGGCGCGATCCTGCTCGATGCCTTTTTCGAGGCCGGCGGCAATCTCTTCGACACGGCCTTTGTCTATGGCGGCGGCTATACCGAAAAACTGTTCGGCGAATGGCAGCGCAATCGCGGCACGCGCGCGGAATCGGTCGTCATCGGCAAGGGCGCCCACACGCCGTTCTGCACGCCCGATGCGATCGGCAGGCAGCTGACGGTATCGCTCGACCGGCTGCAGACCGATCACGTCGACGTCTATTTCATGCACCGCGACAATCCCGACGTGCCGGTCGGCGAATTCGTCGATGCCATGGATGCCGAGGTGCGGGCAGGCCGCATCCGTGGCCCGGTCGGCGGTTCCAACTGGACGCGCGAGCGCATGGCGGCGGCAATCGACTATGCCGAAAAGAACGGCAGGCAGGCTCCCGGTGCATTGTCCAACAATTTCTCGCTGGCCGAGATGCTGGTGCCGATCTGGGATGGTTGCGTCGCCTCCTCCGACGCCGGCTGGAGGCAATGGCTGATCCAGCGGCAGATGCCGAATTTCGCCTGGTCGAGCCAGGGGCGCGGCTTCTTCACCGAACGTGCCGGCCGCGACAGGCGTGACAGCGAGGAACTGGTGCGGGTCTGGTATTCCGAGGACAACTTCGCTCGTCGCGACAGGGCGATCGAACTGGCCGGCCGCCTTGGCAAGAGCCCGATCCATGTGGCGCTGGCCTACGTGCTGGCGCAGCCATTCCCGTCCGTTCCCCTGATCGGGCCGAGGACGCTGGGCGAGCTGGACGACAGCCTGCAGGCGCTCGACATCACGCTGTCGCAGGCGGATCTCGACTGGTTGCTCAACGGGCCGTCACCACAACGCAAGGCCGGATGAATGCCGTCGCAGCGCATCGAGCAGGGGAGAGCCGTGATTTGAGTGCGATCGAGCTGAAAGCGGTCAGGAAATCCTTCGGCGTGGTCGACGTCATCAACGGCGTCGATCTCGCCATCGGGGCAGGTGAGTTCTGTGTTTTCGTCGGCCCTTCAGGCTGCGGCAAGTCGACCCTGCTGCGCATGATCGCCGGACTGGAGGATGTCACTTCCGGCGACGTGTTCATCGCTGGAAGGCGGGTCAACGCCGTCGAACCCGGCGATCGCGAACTTGCCATGGTCTTCCAGTCCTACGCGCTCTACCCGCACATGACTGTCGAACGGAACATGGGCTTCGGCCTCTCCATGAATGGCATGGCGAAAGCCGAAGTCGAAAGGCGCGTCGCCGAGGCCGCGGCTGCGCTGCAACTGCAGCCGCTGCTCAAGCGCAGGCCTGCGCAGCTTTCCGGCGGGCAGCGCCAGCGCGTTGCGATCGGCCGCGCCATCGTGCGGCACCCCAAGGCCTTTCTGTTCGACGAGCCGCTGTCCAATCTCGACGCCGAACTCAGGGTGCAGATGCGCGTCGAGATCACCAAATTGCACCGGCAGCTCGGCGCCACCATGATCTACGTCACGCATGACCAGGTCGAGGCGATGACCATGGCCGACCGCATCGTCGTGCTGCGCCGTGGCGTCATCGAACAGCAGGGTCGCCCGATCGATCTCTACCGCGATCCCGACAACGCGTTTGTCGCCGGCTTCATCGGCTCCCCGAAGATGAATTTCTTCAAGGGTGTCCTGCGTCCCGACGGCACGATCGGCCTGGCGGAAACCGCGTTTGCGCCCGCGCTGTCCTGCAGCCCCGGAGGCGGCCAGGAGGTAACGATCGGATTGCGGCCGGAGCATTTCGAGATCGGAGGCGAGGCTGGTGTTTCGCTTACGATGGAGATCGACCTGATCGAGAACCTGGGCGGCAATTCGATCTGGCATGGCCATTTGTCCAGCGGGGAAAAACTCCTGGTCGAACGCCGCGGCTATCACGACCAGGGTCTCGGAACTTCGGTGCCGGTTTCATTCCGGCGGGAAAACGCGCTGATCTTCGACCACGACGGCAAGCGGCTGCGCTGAGGCGTTGCGCGTCCCCTTTGCACGCGCAACACTCCGACATTTTTGATCCACACAGCGTGCTTTTCTGCACGGGCACAATGGCGATGCCGCAGGCTGCCTGGCGAGTAAACGTCAGCATTTGCCCCCTGGGCAACATGCTCAAAACAGATCGGTGATGTAATCGACTGCCGCGCGAATTCGTGCACTTCCCCTGAGTGCAGGATGCAGCAGCAGCCATACTTCCTGTTCAAGTTCGGCGATTTCGGGGATCACGCAGACCAGCTGCTCGTCGGGATCGCCGATGAAGCTTGCAAGGACGCCGAGGCCGGAATTGCCGCGCAGCCCGTCGAAAATTCCCAGCGCATAGCTGCAGCGAAGAACGGTCCGCGAGGCACCGGGAAGAGATTTCAGCCATTTTTCCGTGGGAAACTCGCTTCGAAGTTCATCAAAGCCGACGAACGACAAAGAACGCCAATCCCGGTTCTCGATATGCTGCCGATGGTCCTCGAAATATCTGCGTGAGCAATAGAGACCGAACCGGATCGATCCCAGGCGCCGGATCAACAGGTCGCAATCGCGAGGGCGCGTTGTCGTCACGACAAGGTCGGCCTCGCGCCTGCCGAGGTTGTATGGTTGCTGGGATGTAAGCACTTCCACCGACAGGCTGGGATAGCTTGAGCTGAAGGTCTCCATCCTTGTCATCAGCAGATAGGAAAGCCATTCATCGGCGTTGATCCTGACGGTTCCAACGGGCGAACTCGGGCTGTGCGCCTCTCCCGCCCTGCCGATTTCGTGCGCCAGTTCCTCCATCTGCTCGACCCAGCCAATGACGCCTTGCCCGAGCGGAGTGGGTATGCATCCGGAAGGAAGCCGCTCCAGCACGCGTGCACCCAGGCAGGTCTCCAGATTGGCCAGATGCCGCGAAAGCGTTGCGGGGCTCAGGCCGGTATCGTCAGCCGCCGCGCGCATCGTGCCCGAACGGACGATTGCGAGCAGCACCTGAAGGTCGTCCCAGCGCAGCCGTTTCATATTTGCAATGCCTTGTTTCATGGCACGGCATTCCTTTTCACTCGCATTCATATAATTTAACTATTACGCAAACGCCAGAAGGAATATGGCGGGCGATTTAAAAGAATAGAATGGAGGATAGCGTGAATTACGCCGAGTTCGTGCGCCGGCTTCCCAAAGCTGAATTGCACATTCACTACGAAGGATCGATGCGTCAAAAGACATTCTTCGAACTTGCCAGGAAGAATGGAATACCGCTACCGACAGAAAACGCCGAAGAACTGTATAACTATGACACATTGGTGGATTTTCTGAAGATCTACGACCTTTGCGCGAAGGCGATCAGGGATCAGGGCGACTTCGCGCGCGTCGCCTATGAATCTTTGGAAGACGGCGTCAAGAGAGGCAATCTCCGCTATCGCGAGATGTTCTTCAATCCGACGACCCACACCAGCGAGGGTGTCCGCTACGAGACGGTGATGGACGGTATGCTCGAGGGTATCCGTGCCGCAGAAAAAGATTTCGGCGTGCGGTGCAGGCTGATCCCCTCGATCTATCGCGCGCATTCTCCACGAACGGCGCAGGAAATGATGGAGACCCTTGTCCAGCGCTATCGTGACGACATCATCGGAATGGGATCTGACGCCCTTCCCGACGACGGGACGGAAGGCCTGCAGCATTTCGTCAAGACTTATCGCTACGCAAAGCAGCAGGGTCTGCGGGTTTCGGCGCATGCGGCTGAAAGCAAGAACACATCGCACAATTTCACCTATGCGCTCGATACGCTTGGCTGCGACCGCATCGATCATGGTTATGACGTGCTTGCAAGCGACGACCTTGTGAAGCGCGCGGTGGACGAAGGGATATTCTTCACCTGCTGCCTGACAGCGGTCGCCGTCACCCAGGTCTGGCCCGACCTGACGCGTCAACCCATCCGGGAAATGGCGGAGCGCGGTATAAACATCACCTTGAACTCCGACGATCCGGCGATGTTCAACACCGACATAGGCAAGGAGTTCGTTCTCGGCTGCGAGTCCATGGAATTCAGCGTGGACCGGGCCGTGCAGCTGGCGCTTGCAGGCATTGATGGGTCCTGGCTGGACGAAACCGAGAAGAAGTCGATGCGGAGCGATTTCGAGAAGGAGATCGCGGCGCTCAGATCCGAACTCTCGCTGGCGGCATGACTTGGTGCGCAGCCACTGAGGTCCCTGGGATCGCCATTGGCGATCCCTTTTTGCCGCGATAGGACGGCGTGTCTGGTGGACCAGCGGGATTTCTCCCGTCCGGACGAGAATACAACCTGCATCGGTCCGGGCATGGAGCAAGCCGCATGAATTCGGTATCGCTGGCCGTCGAAGGAACGGCTTTCCACGCCCCGCGCCGCGGCGGCGTGGAGATGCTGGAGAACTGTCTGATCGAAGTCGATCGCGACGGGAGGATCATCGAGGTCGTTAACCCTGAACGACGGGATCATGGCGTCCGGCGTGCAGCCGCGGCCGACGCAGGCATCCTCGTCTCGCTTGGGCCGGGCCAATATCTCATGCCGGGCCTCGTCGATCTTCATGTCCACGCGCCGCAATGGCCGCAAATGGGCAAGGCGCTGGATGTGCCTCTCGAAGTCTGGCTGCAGAAATACACTTTCCCTCTCGAATCCCGTTACGCCGACATCGATTTCGCACGCGCGGTCTATGGTGAGCTGGTCGACAACCTTCTGGCCAACGGCACAACGACGGCCATGTATTTCGCGACTGTGCATCTCGAAGCCAGTCTCGCCTTGGCCGAGATTTGCCTGGAGAAAGGCCAGCGCGCGCTCGTCGGCAAGGTTGTCATGGATGATCCAGAACAATGCCCGCCTTATTACCGGGACCAGACTGCCGCGCAGGCGCTGGCGGATACGAGGCGTTTCATCGAGGCGGTCAGAGCACTCGACCCCGGCGATCGCCCCCGGGTGCTGCCTGTCATCACACCACGCTTCATCCCCTCCTGTTCCGATGACGCGTTGCAGGGATTGGGGATTCTCGCCGCGGAGCTCGGCTGTCACGTGCAGACACATTGCTCGGAGAGCGACTGGGCGAACACTTTCGTCAGGGCGCGCATGGGTAAATCGGATGCCGCGAGCCTTGGCGAGTTCGGTCTGCTTACCCGTCGTACCGTTCTGGCGCACGCCAACTTCATCGACAGCCGGGACATGACTCTGATCCGAGCGCACGGAGCAGGGGTGGCTCATTGCCCCTTGTCCAATGTCTATTTCGCCAATGCGGTATTTCCACTGCGTGCAGCATTGGAGAGCGGCATGCATGTGGGACTGGGTACCGACATTTCCGCCGGTTACAGCCCGTCGCTCTTCGACGGTTGCCGGCATGCCCTTTCGGCATCACGGGTTCTCCATAGCGGCGTTCATGCCCACCTCTCGCCGGGAGAGCGCGGCGCCGATGGCGAACCGATCAGCCATCACGAAGCTTTCTGGCTGGCAACGGCTGGAGGCGCCGAAGCGCTGGACCTGCCCATCGGCAGCTTCCAGGCCGGTTACGAGTTCGATGCCCTGCTGGTCGACACAAATGCTGCGGCCTCGAATGTCCGTATCCGGCATGGCAGCGATGCGATCGAGGACGTGTTTCAGAAGCTGGTTCTCAATGCCAGCCGTGCTGACATCGCATCTGTCTGGGTGGGCGGCAGACGGGTGCTTTGATGTGCCTGCCGCGTCGCGGTCGGATTTAGGCGAACGGAAATTCGCTTGGCTTGACGGAGGTGTGGCAAGGACGGCTGGATGGTCTCTCTTTGCTGAGTTCAGTCAAGTCTGTCGGGACAGATAAGGAACTGGACTTCGACGGTATCACGACCTAGGCTGTTTTCTCGCCAGCCTGACATCGGATCAGGCTTCGCCCTTGGCCTCCGCCGCAACGCGGCCTGGGGCCTGCATCTCAGCCAAAAATTCAACGCATTTTCGCCGCGCGAGCGGAAGGAGTTCCCATGTCTCGAACAAACTCAGAGCGACCTTTGCATATCCATGAGGATGCCGGACACGCCAATGCCCGATGCGCCTGCGGCGCCCTCAGGCTGACGCTTCGCGAACCGCCGCAGCTGACGGCGCTGTGCCACTGCCTTGCCTGCCAGCGCAGGACTGGCTCGCCGTTCAGCGCCAACGCGTTCTACGCGGCTGCCTGCGTCGAGGTTTCCGGGAGATCGACGGAGTTCGTCCGCACCGCCGAAAGCGGCCGCAAGGTGCGCATGTATTTCTGTCCGGCCTGCGGCTCGACCCTCTATTGGAAGGCGGAAGCATCGCCTGAAATGATCGGCGTGGCTGTCGGTTCATTCGCCGATCCGGCTTTCACGCCGCCTGCGCTGTCCGTGTTCGAAAAGTCGAAACACGAATGGGTTCGGCTCGACGGGACGGTGGAGCATTTCGAGGGCCTGCCCGCAGGCAGGTGAAACGCTCGGGCCGGTCACGTCACGTCGTCTTCGTGGCCAGGAAGGTGATCCATTCGTCGCCATTGCCATTGTTGACGGCGAACTCTTCCCACAGAACGGTCATGCCGGCCTGTTCGAGAAGTCGCACGAAATCGTCTCGGCGCCAGAGCACTGTCTGGTAGTCGCCATTCTTCTCGCCGTCGCCGTGACGCATCGAGACGAGGAAGGCACCGCCCGGCCGCAGGGATTGCGCGATCTTGCCGAGGACGTCTCCGATCTCAGCACGGCGAACGTAGAACAGGACGCAGAGCGCGACTACGGCATCATAGGGGCCGCCGAGCGGGTCGGTGACGATGTCCAGCAGCTCGGCCTTCTTGCCGCGTGCCGCCTGGATCTCGAGGAAACGCCGCGTCGCGTCGGTGCGCTTCACATGCAGGCCAAGCTCTTCCAGCAGGTCCGCCTCGCGGCCCGCGCCGGACCCGATTTCCAGGACCTTGCCGTTGTTGCCGACTTCGGCGGCAAGGCGCTTCAGCGCGGCCTTTACGCGTTCGATCGGTTCGGTGCCGACGATTTCGTCATAGCGGTCGGCATAGGCTTCATACATGTCGACGACCTGGCGGCTCTGCTTCAGGGCTTCCGCGGCGATGGTCATGGTGATCCTCCCTTGCGGATTTTTGCCTAGAAGGCGGCGTCGCCGTCGAGCAGGCCGATATCGCGCTTCAGATAGTCCGGCAGGTCGCTGCGGGCGAGCAGGTCCTGCGGGCGTGGCTTGAACGGAGCGAGCAGCAGGCGGGCGAGATGACGGCGAGGGGAAAGGTGCGAGAGCGTGGTCATGGCGGGTTCCTTTCTGTGATCTGATGAAAGGATATTGCTCCCGAGAGCGCTTCATTTCCAATCGAACGTCGAGTATCATGCATGAGGAGGAGTAATGTGTCATGAGCTGGAAACTGCCCCCTCTCGGAGCCGTCCGCGTGTTCGAAGCCGCGGCCAGGCTTGGAAGTTTCACCAGGGCTGCCGACGAACTCGGCATGACCCAGTCTGCGGCCAGCCACCAGATCAAGCTTCTGGAGGAACGCGCGGGAACGCCGCTTTTCATACGCAAAACAAGGCAGATAGAGCTGACGGAGGCCGGCGCGCGGCTGGCGCCGGAAGCATCCTCGGCTTTTGCGACATTAGCCGATGGCTGGCTGGCGGCAAAGGGCGGGGCAGGCGGCGTGCTCTCCGTCTCGACGATGCAGACCTTTGCGTCGAACTGGCTCGCGGTTCGCCTTGGAACATTCCAGCTGATGCATCCCGAGCTTGCAGTGAAGGTCGAGACGTCGCCCCGGCTGGTCGATTTCACCCGCGAGGCGACCGATGTCGCCATTCGCACCGGGAGCGGCAGCTGGCCGGGGCTGGCCTCGCATTATCTGTTCAAGGCGGACTACTGCCCGATGATCAGCCCGCGCCTTGCGGAAAGCGTCGGCGGCATCAACACGCCCGAAGACCTCTACAAAGTGCCGTTGTGCTGCGCCGACGATCCATGGTGGAAGATCTGGTTCGAGGCGGCCGGCGTGCCCTATGATATTGATCGCGCCATCCATGGGCCTGACCTCGGCTCGCAGGTCTATGACGCGATGGCTGCGATCACCGACCAGGGTGCCGCGATCCTCACGCGCAATCTCTATGACGCCCTTCTCGCCAAGGGCCAGCTCATCCAGCCTTTCGAGGCCCTGGGCTCGGACGGAGACGGCTACTGGCTGGTCTATCTCGAGAGCCGCCGCAATTCCTCGCGCATCAAGGTCTTCCGCGACTGGATCCTGAACCAGACCGAGGAGGCGCGCAGGCTGGAGGCCCCCGCCAGGGCAGGTCCAAGGAAAAGTGCATAGCGGTTTCCCGTCCGGAATTGCTTGAAAACGAGGAGGTGGAGTGTTTCCGCGAAAAGCAGAAACACTCTAGATGGCAGCCTGCACCTGTCGGTTGCGTTCGCGCCCCAGCGACAGCGCGATCATGGTTGAGCGCAGTTCGGAAGGCCGCACCGGCTTCGACAGGATCGGGATGTCCTGCTGCCCGAGTTCCTCGCGCACCCGGTTCTCGTCATGGCCGGTCATGACGATGGCGGGGATGTCGCGGCCCGCCTGACGGCGCACTTCCTGGATGAAGTCGGCACCGACGATGCCGCCGCCGAGATCGAAGTCGGTGACGACCAGATCGCAGGCCGCGACGGACAGATCCGCTCCGGTTTCGGCCTGCACGACGCAGCCCCATTTCCTGAGCAGGGTGGCGGTGGCGAGCAGCACGTCCTCGTCATCCTCGACGAGCAGCACCCGCAAGCCTTCCAGCGGCGAAGCAAAGCGGTCTGGCCTCATCCGCCTTGTCCGCTCCGGTGTCGATACGACAGGCAGGCCGGCAATACGCACGCTGGTGCCGCGTGCCCTGACCGAGCGGATCGAGACCCGCAAGGACATCAGATGCGCCAGCCGCTTGACGATCGCCAGGCCGAGGCCGACGCCTTCAATGTCCTTGTCGCCGCGTTCGCGCACCTGATAGAATTCGTTGAACAAAAAAGGCAGATGCTCCTCGGCGATGCCTTCGCCGCGATCGTGGATTTCGATCGACAGGCCGTAGCGATGGCGGCGGCAGCCGATCAGCACCTCGCTGCCCGGCGCGTATTTCAGCGCGTTGGAAACGATGTTCTGCAAAATGGTGGTGAGCAGAGCGGCATCGGTGCGCACATGCAGCTTTGTGTGCACCAGCTTGAATGTCGTGCCCGACCATTTCGCACGGTCCGCATTCTGCGCCAGCACCTCATCGACGATGTCCTGCACGGCGACGACTTCGAAATGAGGTGACACCTTGCCACTGTCGAGTGTCGAGATGTCGAGCAGCGAGCGGAACAGGCCGGACACCGAATGCAGCGAGCGATCGATGTTCTCGACCATCTGCTTCTGTTCGCGGTTGAGCCCGGTGTCGCGCAGGCAGGCGGTGAACAGGCTGATGGCGTGGATTGGCTGGCGCAGGTCATGGCTGGCCTGCGCCAGGAAGCGCGACTTGGCGAGGTTCGCCTCCTGGGCGGCGTTGGAGGACTCGTGCACCCTTTTGAGCAGCGCATAGATATAGGCCGGCACCAGAATGGTGGTCATCACCAGGGTCAGGGTCACATAGGGGTTATCCCACCAGAAGGAATTGAAGTAGGTGGTGACGGCAAGCGAAAGCAGCGCCAGCAAAGTGGAAACGACGAGGTAGCGCGCGCCGAAGCGAAGCCCGTTGCCGACGGTCACCCAAAGCAGCGCCGAATAGACCGGAAGCAGCGCCGCGCCACCGATCGACATGCCGAAGGTGATGGCGGTGTAGTCTCCGCCCATCGACAGCGCGCGCCGTCGCACATAGGCGCCCGGCTTCCTGATGATCCACCAGTAGAGAAAGAACGAAACCGGCATGTAGGCGGCAAAATAGGCTGCGACGGCATTCAGGCTGGCGGACTGGAAGCCGTCGAGGAACGTGATCACGGTGATATAGGATCCGAACAGCGGGGTGAGGATGATCCGCACCATCGCCTGGGCGCGTTCGGTATCGTATTGCTCGCCGCCGGCGGGCCCCGCCGGCCGGCCTGCGCGAAGCGCGCGTTTGCGTTTCCCGAACATCGCTCCCCACTTCGCGCCATGACAGACTTATCATCTACACCGGCGCTATCCCTCTGTGAATTCGAAGATGGGGCCGCAGGGCTTGAGCTGCGCCACAGGTCTGATCCACGAGGGCGGTGGACCGAATTGCGCAGGGTCGAGTGATCCTGAGGTGGCGGGATTGCCGCCGCAAAAGACGTCCGCGATCCCACGAAAGGCGGTTCGGATTAAAACATGATAATTTTACTCCAGTTTCTATTTGCAGAACCGGATTCGCGTTGTATTGGTGTGGATGCCCCATCGCGACCTCGACTGAGGAGGGAGCCTGGCTCGCCTGGGTGAAGTGCCATGACAGAATTAGGAAACGGACGGGATGATCAATTACAAGCCCTCCAGCGTCCACGGCGCACCCTTGCAACATGGCGGGTTGACCGGAGAAACGGACCCTTTCCACGAATGCAGCGCGGCTCTCGACGCTTCATTGTCGCAGCTTCATCAGGCCAAGCGCACTGCCGATGAGAGCCTGCGGCGTGCGCAGGATGCGCCAGGTCCGCACACCTCCGACAATTCGATCTTCGTCGCGTTGTGGGAGGCGCATCTCGGGGACCGGGAACTGCTGTTTTCAGCAATGCGGCAACTGGACCGTGCGCGCCAGGCCGTGCCACCGGGCGCGGCAGGTGTTGGCGAGCCTGCTCGCGGCAGGAAAAACCCGACCGGCTGATCATGGTCGTTTTCCCGGCGGCGCGAGGGAACCCGCGCCGCCGGGTTGGAGAGTGCTCACGTGTTGTTGGAACTGCCGGCTGTCGGAAACTGGCGTGCGAATTCCTTCTCATCGCCGGCGGCCAGGAGTTTGGCCTGCTGCACCCAGCGCTCGCGCTCGATGCGTCCGTCGAACTGGAGGTATTCCTCGACGCGCTGGATGTCCGCCGCGGTCCATCCCGCTATCTGCGCATAGGTCGTGATGCCGTGTTCCTTCAGGCGACGCTGATTGACAGGCCCGATGCCGATCAGACGGCGCAGGTCGTCTCCAGCCGATGATCTGGCCGGCTTGGCTGCTGGCGCCTTTGCTGGAGCCGCCTTCGTTGCGGATGCCTTTGCCGTGGCCGGCTTGGCTGCTGGCGCCTTTGCTGGAGCTGCCTTGGCCGCGGGTGCCTTTGCCGTGGCCGGCTTGGCCGCTGGCGCCTTTGCTGGAGCTGCCTTGGCTGCGGGTGCCTTTGCCGTGGCCGGCTTGGCCGCTGGCGCCTTTGCTGGAGCTGCCTTGGCTACGGGTGCCTTCGCTGCGGCCGGCTTGGCGGCGGGTGCCTTGGCCGGGGTCGCCTTGACTGCTGGAGCCTTCGCCGCAGCCAGCTTGGCGGCAGGCGCCTTAACCGGGGCCGACTTGACCGCAGGCGCCTTGGCTGGAGCTGCCTTGGCTTGAGCTGCCTTGGCGGCAGGCGCCGCGGCTGCCTTCACCGCGGGCGCCTTGGCCGGGGCAGCCTTGGCTTGCGCGGGCTTGCTGGCGGTTGAAGAAACCGTTGCGGATGATGCCAGCAGCGGCGCTGGCGAGGACGATTTTGCCTCGCGCAATTGCCGCTCGAGATCGGTGCGCGCGTTGGCGCAGCTTTCCAGGTCGCCGGTCAGGCGCTTCGTATCGGATTTCAGCCTGTCGCGCTCGCTGCGGATGCTGTCGAGATCGCCACGCACCTGTGCAAGTTCATCACGCAGGCGTCCCCATAAAAACCAGCCGAGCAACAAGCCGACGATAAAGGCCAAAATCACGTAGAAAAAAGTCATCGCTTCTCTCCTGTCAGAAATCGTCCCGCCAAATGTTTGCGACACGCCATCTTGTGACAGAATAGCTGCAAAAGGAAAGATGCCTGTATTAAAGTCTATATCAAATCAGAAACTTAGTTCACGCGCGCCTGTTATCCGGGCCATCGGCATCCTGGGCGACCCTGCATTTCGCGCTCAGCCGGCGTTCGCAAGGTTGTGGATCCATTTCCAGGGGTGCCGAAGGATGAGCCCGGCAAGGCGCTGAAACCGCGATGACGCCGCCGTCAATCCCACACGCGCAGCATCGCCTCTTCGACATAGGTCAGATGCGCGGCCATGGCGGTGCGTGCCTGGTCGGACTCGCCGGCAAGGATTGCGGTGCAGATGGCTTCGTGATCGTCGAGGATATGGCTGCGCAGCACGGGTGCCTCGGCGAGGTGCCGGTGGAACTGCTGGTCGATCCCTTCCGACCGCGATGCCCACAGCTGCGAGATCATCTCGCGCAGCAGCCGGTTGCCGCAGTTCTCGACGATTGTCATGTGAAAGGCGCGGTCACTGTCATTCGACCAGTCGCCGCGGGCCGTCTCTTCGCGCAAGGCCACGATCGCCGCTTTCAGCCGCCGCCGTCCTTCCGCCGAAATATGCTGTGAGGCCTGGGCTGCCGCTTCCGGTTCCAGCAGCCGGCGCACCGCCATGACCTCGATCGGAGAATGTCCGACTTCCGGCAGGGCCTGGGCCGGATTGGCCGGCGCTTTCAGGAAGGCGCCCACGCCAACCCGGACCTCCAGCATGCCGGCCACTTCCAGCGCGATCAATGCCTCGCGCACCGTTGGCCGCGAGACGCCGAGCGAGACCGCTAGATCGCGCTCGGATGGCAGCTGCTGTCCGGGCGTCGCCTCGCCGGACAGGATCTGATCGCGGATCTGGTCGGCGATCTGCAGATAGAGCTTCCTGTTCGAGACAGCCTGAAGTTTCAAACCCGTACCCTCTGTCCGGGTCGGCCGGCAAATCGGCGCGGTCCCCGTGGTGACCATAATCTGGCGGCGACCGCAGCGGAAGCCTGCCTGCTTTATCTATCGGTCTGGCCACCTGACAGCAAGTGGTCTGACCACTTGACAGCATGACCGATGCTGAAATATTGGAAACCGTCCGCTGGGATCGGACGCGTTACGGGAGGAATTCACATGGCCAGCCTGGCAGGGAAGAGCTGTCTCGTGACCGCGGCCGCGCAAGGCATCGGTCGTGCCTCGGCCATCGCGCTTGCCAAGGCCGGCGCCCGTGTCGTCGCCACCGACATCAATGAGGAGCTCTTGTTCGGGCTCGCCAGGGATGGCATCGATACCCGCGTGCTCGACGTGCTGGACAGTGCGGCGGTCAACGCCGTGGCGGCTGAGACCGGGGCCGTCGACATCCTCTTCAACTGCGCCGGCGTCGTCCATAACGGCACCATCCTGGACTGCACCGAGGACGAGATGGATTTCGCCCTCGATCTCAATTTCAAGGCGCAGATCCGCACCATCAAGGCCGTGCTGCCCGGCATGCTGAAGCGCGGCTCCGGCTGCATCATCAACATGGCGACGGTCGCCTCCTCCATCAAAGGCGTGCCGAACCGCTTCGCCTACTCCGCCAGCAAGGCGGCGGTGATCGGTCTTACCAAATCCGTCGCCGCCGATTTCGTCTCGCACGGCATCCGCTGCAACGCCATCTGCCCGGGAACCGTCGACAGCCCTTCGCTCGAAGGACGACTGAAGGCTACCGGCGACTATGAGGCCGCCCGCAAGGCCTTCGTCGCGCGCCAGCCGATGGGCCGCATCGGCACCGCCGACGAGGTGGCCGATCTCGTCGTCTACCTGGCCGGCGCGACCTTCACGACCGGGCACACCTACATCATCGATGGCGGCTGGACGGCCTGACATGACCGACCTCGTCACCATGCGGGGCATCGACAAGGCGTTCCCCGGCGTGCGTGCGCTGAAGGGCGCCGGGTTCGACCTGCGCCCCGGCGAGGTCCATGCGCTGATGGGCGAGAACGGCGCCGGCAAGTCGACGCTGATGAAGATCCTGGCCGGCATCTACCGGCAGGATGCGGGCGAAGTGCTGGTCGGTGGCCAGCCGGTCGACCTCGGCTCGCCGCGCGCGGCGATCGCCGCCGGCATCGGCATCATCCATCAGGAGCTGATCCTGATGCCGCATCTCACCGCTGCCCAGAACATCCTGATCGGGCGCGAACCGCGCAAGGCAGGTGGGTTGCTGCTCGATGAAGCCGCGCTCAACGCCTATGCCGCCGATGTCTTCAAGACCATGCAGCTCTCGCTCGATCCGCGCACTTTGGTCGGCTCCCTCACCATCGCCAGGCAGCAGATGGTCGAGATCGCCAAGGCGCTGTCGTTCCGCTCGCGCATCCTGATCATGGACGAACCGACCGCCGCCCTCAACGACAAGGAAGTCGGCGAGCTCTTCGCCATCATCAACCGTCTGAAGGCCGACGGTGTCGGCGTCGTCTACATCTCGCACAAGATGGACGAGATCAAACGCATCGCCGACCGCGTCACGGTGATGCGCGACGGCGCCTATGTCGGCACCGTCGACGCGAAGGAAACGCCCATTTCGAAGATCATCTCGATGATGGTCGGCCGCGAAATCGACAATGAAGCACCGGCGGCACCCGACCTGTCGGCGGCGCCCGTCGCGCTCGAAGTGCGAGGCCTGACGCGGGGCTCGCAGGTGCGTGATGTGTCGTTTGCAGTCAAGTCCGGTGAAATCCTCGGCTTTGCCGGCCTGATGGGGGCTGGCCGCACCGAGGTGGCGCGGCTGATCTTCGGCGCAGACAAGGCAGATAGCGGCGAGATCTTGATGGGCGGAGAGCGCGTCGATGTTGCGACACCGCGGGATGCGGTGCGCCGCGGCATCGGTTATCTGTCCGAAGACCGCAAGGCGCTTGGCCTGGCGACAGGCCTCGACGTGCGCAACAACATCGCGCTGGCCAGCCTGCCACGGTTCACCGGGCCGCTCGGCATTCTCGACGAACAGGCCATGCATGCGGCGGCGAGCGAATACATCGCCAGGCTCGCCATCAAGACGCCGTCGGACAGCCAGCCGGCACGCCTGCTCTCCGGCGGCAACCAGCAGAAGATCGTCATCGCCAAATGGTTGCTGCGCGATTGCAAGGTGCTGATCTTCGATGAGCCGACCCGCGGCATCGACATCGGCGCCAAGAGCGAGATCTACAAGCTGCTCAACGCGCTCGCCGCCGAGGGCAAGGCCATCATCGTCATCTCGTCCGAACTGCCGGAAGTGCTGCGGCTCAGCCATCGCATCGCGGTGATGTGCGAGGGCCGGCTCACCGGCTTCCTGCCGGCGGGTGCGCCGCAGGAAGAGATCATGCGTCTGGCGACGTTGCGTGGCAGCGCAGGGAGAACAACATGAGCGACAATGTCTTCGCCGGCCTGATCGGCAAATCGCAAGGCGCCGGTGGTGCCCGCTACAAGCTGCTCGCCTTCGGCAGTCTCATCATCCTGTTCGTCGTCTTCAGCCTGGCCTCGCCCAACTTCCTGCAGACCAGCAACATCCTGGCGATCCTGCAGGCGACCTCGGTCAACGGCGTGCTGGCCATTGCCGCCACCGTCGTCATCATCACCGGTGGCATCGATCTTTCGGTCGGCACCCTGATGACCTTCTGCGCGGTCATCGCCGGTGTCGTCCTGACCTTCCTCGGCCTGCCGCTGCCGCTCGGCATTGCCGGCGCGATCCTGGCCGGTGCCGGCGCCGGTTTCGTCACCGGCAACATCGTCGCCCGGCTGCGCATCCCGCCCTTCATCGCCACGCTCGGCATGATGCTGATCCTGAAAGGTCTGTCGCTGGTCATCTCCGGCACGCGGCCGATCTATTTCAACGGCACGCCCGGCTTCACCTCGATTTCGCAGGGTTCGATCGTCGGCACCGTCATCCCGGCGGTGCCGGTGCCGAATGGCGTGCTGGTGCTGTTTGCGGTCGCCATCGTCATCAGCATGGTGCTGACCCGTACCGCGCTTGGCCGCTACACTTTCGCGCTGGGCTCCAACGAAGAAGCAGTGCGCCTGTCCGGCGTCAACACCAAGGGATGGAAGGTCGCCGTCTACACGCTGGCCGGCGCCATCTGCGGCATCGCCGGACTGCTCATCGCCTCGCGGCTGAATTCGGCGCAGCCGGCGCTCGGTCAGGGCTATGAGCTCGACGCCATCGCCGCCGTCGTCATCGGCGGCACCTCGCTCGCAGGCGGCAGCGGCACCATTCTCGGCACCCTGATCGGCGCGCTGATCATCTCGGTGCTCGCCAACGGTCTGCGCATCATGTCGGTACCCCAGGAATGGCAGACGGTGATCACCGGAACGATCATCATCCTCGCCGTCTACATCGACATGCTGCGCAACAGGAATGCGTCGTGATCCACGACGCGCAAATTCTGGCGGCCTGCACGCCGTCAGGAACCGCGCCAGTGCGCGTGGTGGGAAAACAACATCAGTGGAGGACCAAGAAGTGATTACCAGACGTCTGTTGATCGGCGCCGCCGGCGCCGCCCTGTTTGCTTTTTCCGCGCCCGCGATGGCGCAGGACAAGCCCTATGTCGCCCTGATCTCGAAGGGCTTCCAGCATCAGTTCTGGCAGGCGGTGAAAGCCGGTGCCGACAAGGCGGGCGCCGATCTCGGCGTCACCGTCACCTTCGAGGGCCCGGATACCGAGGCCCAGGTCGACCGCCAGATCGACATGCTGAGCGCCGCCATCGCCAAGAAGCCGGCCGCCATCGGCTTCGCCGCACTGGACAGCCAGGCCGCCATTCCGCTGCTCGAGCAGGCTAAGTCGGCCGGCATCCCGATCATCGCCTTCGACTCCGGTGTCGACAGCGACATTCCGGTTGCCACCGCCGCGACCGACAGCGTCGCCGCCGCTGCCCTTGCCGCCGACAAGATGGCCGAGCTGATCGGTTCGGAAGGCAAGATCGCGGTGGTCGCCCACGACCAGACCAGCCGCACCGGCATCGACCGTCGCGACGGCTTCGTCAACCGCATCAAGGAAGCCTATCCGAAGATCGAGATCGTCTCGGTGCAGTATGGCGGCGGCGACCAGCTGCAGTCGACCGAGATCACCAAGTCGATCCTGCAGGGCAACCCCGACCTGAAGGGCATCTTCGGCACCAATGAAGGCTCCGCCATCGGCGTGGTCAACGGCGCCAAGGAACTCGGCAGCAAGGTCACCATCATCGGCTTCGATTCCGGCGCGCTGCAGAAGCAGGCGATCAAGGACGGCCTGATGGCCGGCGCCATCACCCAGAACCCGGTCGGCATCGGCTACAAGACCGTCGAAGCCGCCGTGAAGGCCAGCAAGGGCGAAACCGTCGACAAGAAGATCGATACCGGCTTCTACTGGTATGACAAGACCAACATCGACAAGCCCGAGATCGCTGCCGTTCTCTACGACTGAGACCCTTTGATCTGACTTGCGCGGGCGGCACGTCGTCGCCCGTGCTTTTTCTCACGCATTCCCACAATGGTGATCCTATGAAACTGGTGCGTTATGGCCTCAAGGGCCGCGAACTTCCGGGCCTGCTCGACAAGGCCGGCCAAATCCGGTCGCTCTCCGGCATCGTGCCCGACATCGCCGGCGACGTGTTGACGCCGGCCGGCCTCGACCGCCTGCGCGCCATCGATCCCGAAACGCTGCCGAAGGTTGAGGGAACGCCCCAGTCCGATGTCCGCCTCGGCGCCTGCGTCGGCGCTATCGGCAAGTTCATCTGCATCGGCCTGAACTACGCCGATCACGCCGCCGAGACGGGTGCGCCGATCCCGCCCGAACCGATCATCTTCAACAAATGGACCAGTGCCGTCGTCGGCCCCGACGACGATGTCGAGATCCCTCGCAACTCGCTCAAGACCGACTGGGAAGTCGAACTGGGCGTGGTGATCGGCAAGCCCGGCCGCTACATCGACGAGGCGGACGCGCTTGACCACGTCGCCGGCTATTGTGTCATCAACGACGTCTCCGAGCGCGAGTTCCAGATCGAGCGCGGCGGCACCTGGGACAAGGGCAAGGGCTGCGACACCTTCGGTCCGACCGGCCCCTGGCTTGTCACCGCCGATGAAGTGCCCGATCCCCAGAACCTGAAGCTCTGGCTCTCCGTCGATGACGTCATGCGCCAGGACGGTTCCACCAGGACCATGATCTTCTCCGTGCGCCACATCGTCAGCTATCTCAGCCGCTTCATGAGCCTGCAGTCGGGTGACGTCATTTCCACCGGCACGCCGCCGGGCGTCGGCCTTGGCCAGAAGCCGCCCGTCTTCCTCAAGGCCGGGCAGGTGATGCGCCTCGGCATCGAGGGGCTGGGTGAACAGCGCCAGCGCGTCGTCGACGCGGCATAAACAAGCGTAAGGAACGGTCATGGCCAAGATCACCGATATGGAAGTGCTCGACCTGCGCTTCCCGACCTCTGAGCATCTCGACGGATCGGACGCGATGAATCCCGATCCCGATTATTCCGCCGCCTATGTCATCCTGAAGACCGACGGCGGGCTCGAAGGCCATGGCCTGACCTTCACCATCGGCCGTGGCAATGAGATCTGCTGCGCCGCCATCGAGGCCATGCGCCATCTCGTCGTCGGGCTCGACCTCGGCTGGGTCGCGGAGGATCCGGGCCGGATGTGGCGCCATCTCACCAGCGACAGCCAGCTGCGCTGGATCGGCCCCGACAAGGGCGCCATCCATCTCGCCACCGGCGCCGTCGTCAACGCCATCTGGGACCTGTTGGCCAAGCAGGCCGGCAAGCCTGTCTGGCAACTCGTCGGCGACATGAGCGCCGAAGAGATCCTGAAGATCGTCGACTTCCGCTACCTGACAGACGTGCTCACCCCGGACGAGGCGCTGGCGATCCTGCGCAAGGCCGAGGCCGGCAAGGCCGATCGCGTGGCGACGCTGAAGCGCGAGGGTTATGCCTGCTACACCACCTCGGCCGGCTGGCTCGGCTATTCCGAGGAAAAGCTGCGCCGGCTCTGCCAGGAAGCCATCGACGCCGGCTTCAACCACATCAAGATGAAGGTCGGCCGCGACCTCGAAGATGATATCAGGCGCCTGAGCATCGTGCGCGAGATCATCGGTCCGGACCGCTACCTGATGATCGACGCCAACCAGGTCTGGGAAGTGCCGCAGGCGATCGACTGGCTCAGGCAGCTTGCCTTCTCGAAACCATTCTTCATCGAGGAACCGACCAGCCCCGATGACGTCGCCGGCCATCGCAGGATCCGCGAGGCGGTGAAGCCGATCAAGGTCGCCACCGGCGAGATGTGCCAGAACCGCATCATGTTCAAGCAGTTCATCGCCGAAGGCGCCATCGACATCGTGCAGATCGATTCCTGCCGCATGGGCGGCCTGAACGAGGTGCTGGCGGTGCTTTTGATCGCCGCCAAATACAACCTTCCGGTCTGGCCGCATGCCGGCGGCGTCGGCCTGTGCGAATATGTCCAGCATCTGTCGATGATCGACTATCTCTGCGTGTCCGGCACCAAGGAAGGCCGTGTCATCGAATATGTCGACCATCTGCACGAGCATTTCATCGACCCCTGCGAGATCCGCGACGCCGCCTACATGCCACCTGTCCTGCCCGGCTTCTCTATCGAGATGAAGCCGCGGTCGCGCGCACAGTACCGGTTCAAGGGCTGACGCGATGGATCTCGGCCTCGCCGGAAAAGTCGTGATCGTGACGGGTGGCGGTGCCGGCATCGGCGGCGCCATCTCGCTTGGGCTGGCGGCCGAAGGTGCCATTCCCGCGATCGTCAGCCGCAGCCCCCTCGGCAGAGAATTCGAGGTGCAGCTCAAGGCGCTGTCGCCGGCAGCAACATTCGTCCGGGCCAATCTCGAATCCGACGATGAGACCGAGGCAGCGGTCGCCCAGATCGCAACGGTCTTCGGCCGGATCGACGGCGTCGTCAACAATGCCGGCGTCAACGACAGCGTCGGGCTGGATGCCGGCCCGGCCGAATTCCGCAGGTCGCTCGACCGCAACCTGGTCCACTACTATACGGTCGTGCACCACGCGCTGCCGTGGCTGAAGAAGAGCCGGGGTGCCATCGTCAACATCTCGTCCAAGACCGCCGTCACCGGGCAGGGCAACACCAGTGCCTATGCCGCGGCCAAGGGAGCGCAGCTGTCGCTGACGCGCGAATGGGCAGCCGCACTTCTCGAAGACGGCATCCGCGTCAACGCGGTCATCCCGGCGGAAGTCATGACGCCGCTCTACGCGAACTGGCTGGCGACCTTTCCTGACCCGCAGGCCAGGTTGCAGGAGATCACCGCCGCCATCCCGCTCGGCAAGCGCATGACGACCGCCGACGAGATCGCCGCCACCGTCGTGTTCCTGCTGTCGCAGCGCGCCAGCCACACCACCGGCCAGTGGCTGTTCGTCGATGGCGGCTATACCCATCTCGACCGGGCCCTCAGCTAGATATCGTCTGCGGGTGCCGGTCGTGTAAAAGGTGGCGTAAGCCACAGCATGCTTCTGAAGCGATTGTCTTCGGTTCGCGGTGCATCCAGGGAAACAGCTCCATGCGTCTCAGCCAGTGTCACAACTTCCACGATTTCCGGGAGCTGGCCAGGCGGCGCCTGCCGGGGCCGATCTTCAACTACATCGACGGCGCCGCCGACGACGAAGTCACCTACCGGCGCAACACCGCCGCCTTCGAGGCCTGCGACCTGGTGCCCAACGTGCTGCGCGGCGTGACCGACATCGACCTGTCGGTCACCGTCATGGGCCAGAAGCTGGCGTTGCCGGTCTATTGCTCGCCGACGGCGCTGCAGCGCCTGTTCCACCACCAGGGCGAACGCGCGGTCGCCGCCGCCGCCGGCAAGTACGGCACCATGTTCGGGGTCTCCTCCCTCGGCACCGTCAGCCTGGAGGAGGCGCGCAGGATCAGCGGCGCGCCGCAGGTCTACCAGTTCTACTTCCACAAGGATCGCGGCCTCAACCGCGAGATGATGGCGCGCGCCAAGCAGGCCGGCGTCGAGGTGATGATGCTGACGGTCGACAGCATCACCGGCGGCAACCGCGAGCGCGACAAGCGCACCGGTTTCGCCATTCCTTTCAGGCTCAACCTCGCCGGCATCACCCAGTTCGCGGTGAAACCGGCCTGGGCGCTGAACTACCTTACCCATGAAAGCTTCAGGCTGCCGCAGCTCGACAGCCATGTCGACATGGGCGGCGGCGTGATGTCGATCAGCCGCTACTTCACCGAGATGCTCGACCCGTCGATGACCTGGGACGACGTTGCGGAGATGGTGCGGCTGTGGGGCGGGCCGTTCTGCCTGAAGGGTGTCATGTCGGTGGAGGATGCTCGCCGCGCCGTCGAGATCGGCTGCAGCGGCATCGTGCTTTCCAACCATGGCGGGCGTCAGCTCGACGGTTCCCGCAGCGCCTTCGACCAGCTGGCCGAGATCGTCGATGCCGTCGGCGATCGCATCGACGTCATGATGGATGGCGGCGTGCAGCGCGGCACTCATGTGCTGAAGGCGCTGTCGCTTGGCGCCAAGGCAGTCGGGCTCGGCCGCTATTACCTGTTCCCGCTCGCCGCCGCCGGCCAGGCCGGTGTCGAGCGCGCACTGGAGCAGATGCGCATCGAGATCGAGCGCGCCATGAAGCTGATGGGCTGCACCGCGATCGATCAGCTCACCCGGAAGAATTTGCGTTTTCGGTAGAGGCCGGCGCGACGCTCCCTTCTCCCCTTGAGGGAGAAGGTGCCCGAAGGGCGGATGAGGGGTGTTGGAAGAAACGAGATCGAGCGAGATTACACTCGTTGCGTCGGCCGACGGTCGGAAAGGCAGCGCTCCGTCCAGCACCCCTCATCCGACCTCGCCTTTGGCGACGTCCCTTCTCCCTCAAGGGGAGAAGGGACGTCGCGTTCCTAGGTCTTCCGTCGCTTCGCGTCCCACAGCGTGATCAGCCACAGCACCAGCCCGCCGAGCGACAGGGCGCAGCCGACGTAACCGGCCGAGGGGAAGCCGTAGCCGGCCGAGATCGCCAGCCCCGCCAACCAGGGTCCGAGCGCGTTGGCGACATTGAAGGCACTGTGGTTGGCGGCGGCGGCCAGCGTCTGCGCATCGCGGGCCACATCCATCAGATAGGTCTGCAGCACGATGGCGAGGCCGGTGGTGCAGCCGATCAGGAAAACCACCAGCGAGATCGACCACAGCGAACCGACCGAGGAGGGGAAGGCGAAGAGCGCGGCGGCACTGGCGATGATCAGCACCGTGGCCGTCGGCTTGAGCGCCTTGTCGGCGGCCCAGGCCGAAATGAGGTTGCCGAGCGTCATGCCGACGCCGAACAGGCCGATCACCAGCGGTACCACGCGCGGATCGGCCCTGGTGACTTCGAGCAATGTCGAGGCGGTGTAGGAATAGACCGCGAAAAGCCCGCCGAAGCCGACAATGGCGGTCGCCAGCGTCAGCAGCACCTGGCGGTTGCGGAAGGCGCCGAGTTCACGCAGCGGGCTGGCGTCCTCGTCCGGCCTGTCGCGCGGCGCGAACAGCGCCACCATGATGAAGGTGGCCAGCGCCAGCAGGCCGGTCAATGCGAAGCCCGCCTGCCAGCCGTAGGCCTGGCCGAGATAGGTCGCCGCCGGCACGCCGATGATCGTGGCAACCGTCAGGCCAAGCATGACGCGCGCGATGGCCGTCGTGCGTTCCTTCGGTCCGACCAGCGATGCCGCGACGAGCGCGGCCACGCCGAAATAGGCGCCGTGCGGCATGCCGCTCAGGAAGCGCAGCACCAGCAGCCATTCATAGTTGGGCACCAAAGCGGTGAGGCAGTTGGTGATGCCATAGGCTGCCATCAGTGCCATCAGCAGTGTGCGGCGCGGGACACGTGCCGACAGCACGGCGATGATCGGCGCGCCGACCACCACACCCAGCGCATAGGCGCTGATCGCATGCGCCGCCTTCGGCTCGTCGATGCCGAGCCCCGACGCGATGTAGGGCAGCAGGCTCATCGCCGCGAATTCGGTCGAGCCGATGGCGAAGCCGCCGATCGCCAGCGCCAGCATCACCAGCCAGGGCCGTACGGCCGGTTCCTGTTCGACGATGGCTAGGTCTGTCTGGGACATCGGGCTGCTCCTGCGCGACGCAGCCGCGCGCTGCTATGTTGCGGTGCAATATCGTCATGTGCGGGGCAGGGCAATGGTTCGCAGACGGCCTTTGGCTGATCCAGAACAGTTCGGACCGCGCCCTGGCGCCGGCCGTCTCCCTCGCTGAAGATTTATGAAACCTGAGACTGCATGGGCGCGTTGACCTAAACCCACGGCTGTGGGTTGGAGGCCACCATGGACAGGCAGCCGAACAAACCCGTGCACGTCATGTTCGACGGCAGGATCGAAGAGATTGCCACGGTCGAGCGCGCGCTAGCTTTCCTGCGCCGTTGGCCGGAAGACAGGCGCGGTCACGTCTACATGTGCACCTGGAACGCTTGTAATGCCGTATCGATCGGTCATGTGTCGGAGCTCGACGCCATGCGCACCTTCATCGGCTTTGCGGAGGTCACCGGCATCTATGTGCGTGCGGAAGATGTGCCCGTCACGGTGAGCAAGCCACGCGCACCGCTGTTCAAAGTCGGCCGTCGGTAGATCGGCCCTTCATCCTCGGCATCATTCCCATCTTTTCGGGATCATGTTTCAGGCAGCGCGTTGCCGTTCGCTGCAAACAGATGGATGCGGGCCGGGTCGATGTAGACCGGGATGCTTGCCCCCACCTCGACCTGTCGCTGGCCGTTGAGGGCGACCGTCATCGCCTGTCCGTCCGTGGTCGTGGCATAGACCAGGGTCTGCCCGCCCAGGCTTTCGATCAGCTCCACCTTGACGTCCGCCAGCTTGACGCCCTCGCTCTCGATGATGCCGATATGCTCGGGCCGTACGCCCAGCGTCGTCGCGCCCGCTGTCGCGCGGGGCAGCGACAAGGCGTTGCCTGCCACCTGCAGGTGGCCGTCTTTCGAGCCGGCTGTGAGCAGGTTCATTTTCGGCGAGCCGATGAAGCCGGCGACAAAGAGGTTGCGCGGTCTGTTGTAGAGGTCGAGCGGAGCGCCAACCTGCTCGACGACACCGCTGCGCAGCACGACGATCTTGTCAGCCATCGTCATCGCCTCGACCTGGTCATGCGTGACATAGATCATCGTGTTGCCGAGATCGTTGTGCAGCTTCGCGATCTCGACACGCATCTGGACGCGCAGTTCCGCATCGAGGTTCGACAGCGGCTCGTCGAACAGGAAGATCCTGGGCTCCCGCACGATGGCGCGGCCGATGGCGACGCGCTGGCGTTGCCCGCCGGACAACGCTTTCGGGCGCCGGTCGAGAAGCGGGGTGATTCGCAGGATTTCCGCGGCTTTCGCAACGCGGCTCGCGATCTCGGCCTTCGGCGTGCCGATGGTCTCCAGGCCGAAGGACAGGTTCTTGCGAACCGACATATGCGGGTAGAGCGCGTAGCTCTGGAACACCATGGCGATGCCGCGCTTCGATGCCGGCACCTCGTTGATGCGCCGGCTATCGATCAGCAGGTCGCCGCCGGTGATCCGCTCCAGTCCGGCGATCAGCCGCAGCAAGGTGGACTTGCCGCAGCCAGAAGGGCCCACGAAGACCGTGAACTCGCCCGGTTCGATCGACAGGTCGACGCCATGGATGACTTTCACGTCGCCATAGGCCTTGGTGATGTTGCGCAGCTCGATACTGGCGGCCATTGGTCCCCCTCCCTTGTTGGTCACGCGGCCCGATACTGCGGCGGAAGCCAGCTGTCATAGCGCGGGTGATGCGTGCCGATGGGCAGCTCCACGTCTTCACGCGTGGAGGAGGAATGATAGAAGGCCGTCACGAGCTCAAGCGACCGGCGCGCGTCGGCGCTGGTGACCGGCAGCGGCGCCCTTCCGAGCAGCGTTTCGTGGAAGCGGCCCATCTGTGCCTGAAACCGTGAGGGCAATGGTTTCCAGTCCTTCAGCAAGGCCTCGATCCGTGCCGCCGCATCGGCGTTGCGCGGCTGGATCGTCCAGGGCCTGGCGCCGGGATTGTAGGGTTCATGATCGCTTTCGAAGGTCACGTTCTCGAACATCAGACGCAGCCGGCTGATCTCGTCCCCGGCGCCGAGCGTCGCCGTCAGGCTGCCGAGCGCACCATTGGCAAGTTCGACGCTGGCGGTCACGCAATCCTCGACCTCGATCGCGTTGACCCGCGTCGCAACCCGGCCGAACAGCCTTTTGACGTCGCCCATCAGATAGGTGAACAGGTCATGCTGGTGGATGGCATGCGTCATCAGCACGCCGCCGAGCTCGGTCGCCCATTTGCCGCGCCATGGAACGGCATAATAGTCCGCGTCGCGGCGCCATAATGTCTCGACGGTGCCGATATAGGGCTTGCCGGCGATGCCGGCGTCGATGATGGCCCTGGCCTGCTCGACGCCGTCGCCGAACCGATATTGCATGACCGGCATCAGCAGCCCTCTGGAGACCTTCTCCTGGGCGATCACCCTGTCGATCTGGCTCAGCGAGCCGACCAGCGGCTTTTCGCAGATCACATGCTTGCCGGCCTTGAGGGCCGCCATGACCTGAGCCAGATGCGTGCCCGGCGGCGTGCAGATATCGACGATGTCGATATCGTCCATGCCGAGCAGCGCCTCGAAGTCGGTGATGCGCCGTTCGACCCCGAACGTATCGCCGACGTCGTTCAGCCGCCCCGGATCGAGATCGCAGAGCGCCTTGACGCTGAACTTGTCGGCGTTGCTGGCATAGCCTTCCGTGATGTGGCTTCTGCCGATGCCGAGACCGACGACGGCGACGTTGAAAATCCTGCTCATTGGGCCCACTCCGTGCCACGCTCGGCCAGTTTCTGCGCATCGAGGGCCAGCTCCATCGCCTTGAAGCAGTGTGCCTGGCTCATCGCCGTCTCGGTGCGGTTCAGGACATCGGCAACCAGCTGCCGGCCATAGGGCAGCTCGACACCAGAACAATCGATCGCCTGTATTCCCTTCCTGTCGACCAGGAACAGGTGGTCGGTGCCGGGACTGCCACCGATATCGATGTATTTGCGCAATTCGATGTACCCTTCCGTGCCGAGGATGGTCAGGCGGCCGTCGCCCCAGGTCGGCAGGCCCTTCGGGGTGAACCAGTCGACACGCACATAACCCGTCGCCTTCGGCGATTTCAGGTGCATGTCGCCAAAATCCTGCAGGCCTGGACGATCCGGGTTGCCCCGGTTCGCGACGGTGGCCGAGGCGACTTCGACATCCAGCGTTCCCGCGAAGAACAGGAACTGTTCGCATTGGTGGCTGCCGATATCGCACAGGATGCCGCCATAGCGCCTGCGGTCGAAGAACCAGTCCGGCCGCTGGCCATTGTGAATGGCATGCGGCCCCAGGCCGACCGTGTGGATCACCTCGCCGATGGCGCCGGCCTTGACCAGTTCGCCGGCCTTGACCGTGGAACGGGTCTCGAAATGCTCGGAATAGCAGACCGAATAGATGCGACCGGTCTCGTGCTGGGTGCTGCGGATTGCATCCAGCTGCGCATGACTGATCATGCCGGGCTTGTCGCTCATGACGTCCTTGCCGTGGCGCATCGCCTCGATGGCGATGCCGGCGCGTTCGTCCAGGATCGCCGCCGTCACGACCAGATGGATGGAGCGGTCCTCCAGGATGGCGGCCCTGTCGCTTACCCGCCTCACGCCGGGGTACTTCTCGGAGAAGGATCTGGCCAGGTCATCCTCGGGGGAATGGAAGGCGACAAGTTCCGCGCCCGCTGCGAGCAGGCAGTTCACCTGTCCATAGATATGGCCGTGGTTGAGGCCCATGGCTGCAAATCGAATGCTCATCAGTCTACCGTTCATCTGTGGATTGTGGATGCGTGAGGTCGGCGGGCCGCCGTCACCTTTTCATGCCCGTGGTGGCGATGCCCTCGATCAGCAGGCGCTGGAAGACCAGGAAAAGCAGGAAGATCGGCACCAGGCTCGCAACGCTCATGGCGAACAGGCCGCTGAAATCGCTCTCGCCGGTGGAGTCGGTGAAGGTGCGCAGGCCGAGCATCACCGTGTACTGGCGCATGTCATTCAGATAGATCAGCGGACCGAAGAAATCGTCCCATGTCCAGATGAAGGTGAAGACCGCGGCCGTCGCCAGCACCGGCGTCGACAGCGGCAGCATGATCTTCCAGTAGATGCGCCAGGCCGAGCATCCATCCATCATCGCCGCCTCGTCGAGCTCGCGCGGGATGCCGCGGAAGAACTGCACCATCAGGAAGACGAAGAACGCATCCGCGGCGAGGAATTTCGGCACGACCAGCGGCAGGATGGTATCGACCCAGCCCAGCTTCAGGAACAGCACATATTGCGGGATGAGCGTGACCTGATAGGGCAGCATCAACGTCACCAGCATGACGCCGAACCAGAAGCGCTTGCCGAAGAATTCCAATCGCGCGAAGGCGAAGGCGGTCAGCGAACACGCCAGCACATTGCCGATGACGGCGAGGCCCGCGATGACGAAGGAATTCAGGAAGAAGGTTCCGAACGAGACGCGCAGGCCGTTCCAGCCGCGCCAGTAGGCGCTCCAGTCGACCGAGGATGGGATCAGCCCCGCCGAGCTGAAGATCTCGTCATGTGGACGGACGGATGCCGAGATCATCCACAGCAGCGGATAGATCATCACGAAGCAGATCGCGATCAGCGCGGCATGGATGAGCAGCGACCGCCACAGCGGGCGCCGGTCCGCCAGTTCGGCCTCGAGAGAGCCCGGGCGTGCATCAGTCGTCATAGTGCACCCAGTATCTGGAGGTGAGGAAGGAGATCGCCGTGAACAGCGAGATGATGACCAGCAGCACCCAGGCCAGCGCCGAGGCATAACCCATGCGGAAGAAGCTGAAGGCTTCCTGGTAGAGGTAGAGCGCGTAGAACAGCGTCGAGTTGACGGGACCGCCCAGGCCGCCCGAGATGATGAATGCCGGCGTGAAGCTTTTGAACGCCTCGATGGTCTGGATGATCATGTTGAAGAAGACGATCGGGGTCAGCAACGGCAGCGTGATCTTCCAGAATTGCCGCCAGCCGCTCGCTCCATCGAGGCTCGCTGCCTCATACATGTCCTGCGGGATCTGCCTGAGCCCGGCCAGGAAGATGATCATCGGCGAACCGAACTGCCAGACACCGAGCACGACGAGGGTCCAGAGCGCGTATTTCGGATTGGTGATCCAGCTCGGCCCATTGATGCCGAAGAAGGACCACAGCAACTGGTTGATCAGCCCGTCGGCCGAGAAGATGGTACGCCACAGCGTTGCGATCGCAACGCTCGCGCCGAGCAGGGACGGCAGGTAGAAAATCGCCCGGTAGAGGGTGAGCCCCTTGATGCCCTTGTTGAGTAGCATGGCCACCGCCAGCGCGAAGGCCAGCTTCAGCGGCACCGAGAACAGCACGTAGAGGAAGGTCACCCGCATCGAGGCGAGGAACTTCGGATCCTCGGTCAGGATGCGCCGGTAATTCTCCAGCCCGACCCAGTCCGGTGCCGTCAGCAGATCGAACCGGGTGAAGCTGAGATAGAAGGAATAGACGATGGGGCCGAGCGTGAAGCAGAACAGCCCGATCAGCCAGGGCGTCAGGAACAGATAGCCCGGACCGAGATTGTCCGTGAGCCTGGACCAGCCGGACGGCCTGCCTTCGCCACCTGCCGCCACTATCGGCTGCGCGGCCCCTGTCATGTCTTGCGCTTCAGGATTTCAGCGGCTTCCGCAACGAAGGCCTGGGCGGCATCCGAACTGCTCTGCGAACCGAACGCCACGCCCGATGCGGTGCGCTGGAATGCGATCAGCACCTCGCCGGCCGCGTTCGGCGGCGACGGCGGCAGCTTTGCCGCCAGGTCGCCGAGGCCGGACACATAGGACAGCATCGTCTTGCCGACATCGTCCAGCGTGGCGGACAACGCGTCGCGCACCTTGGAGGATTCCGGAATGCCCCGCTCGGTGCCAAGCACTTTGGCCGCTTCCAGATCGTTGACGAAATAGGAAATGAACTCCGCGGCGCCCTTCTGGTTCGGCGATTTCGCAAACACCGAGAACAACATCGCCGGCTTGCGATAGTGGCCACCCTTGGACTCGGCGGTGAGCCGGGGGAAATTCGCCAGTGCCACCGCATCCTTGTTCAGCTTCTGGTAGCCGACGAGCTCATTGGAGTTGGCATAGGCCACGGCCACCTTGTTCTGGGTCAGCAGCGAGGTGTCGATGTTCTGCTGGTCGAGTTCCTGGATATCGGCAGGCGGGATGGCACCGGCCTCGCGCAGCTTGGCCCACATGTCGAACCATTCGGCCACGTCCGTCGCATCGAAGGCGAGCTGCCCGTCCGCCGTATAGAGGGCCTTGCCGCGCTGGCGCAGGTAGTTCTCGAAGATCTGTTCGTTCTTCGAACCATCGGCGGCGCCATAGAACCCGCGGCGGATACCGGCATTGGTGATTTCCACCGCCAGCTGGGAAAAATCATCCCAGGTGGTGCTTGCGTCCGGCAACGGCAGTTTCAGCTTTTCGAACACCGCCCTGTTGACCATCATGGCCACGGAGTTGGCGCCGAGGCTGATGCCGTAGAGCTTGCCGCCAACCTTGCCGCTGTCGACCTGCAGCGGATCGAAGTCCGCGACATTGAGGGCGGTTCCGACAAAATCGTCGAGGGGAGCGATCGCGCCGCGGCTCGCATATTCGACGATGTAGCGATAATCCATCTGGATGATGTCGGGGGCGTTGCCGCCGGCGGTCTGCGTCGCGAGCTTGGCCCAATAGTCGTTCCAGCCGAGGAACTCGCCCTCGACGCTGGTGCCGGGATTGGCCTTCATGAAGAGGTCGGCGGCGGCATAGGTCCGCTCCGCCCGCGTCTGGCTGCCCCAGAAGATCATCCGCAGCCGCTGCTGCTGCGCGAATGCGGGCCCGAGCGAAGCCAATGCGAGCGTTGCCGAGCAACCCGCCAGGAGCTGGCGTCTGTTGAGATGGCCCGCCATGAAATGGCGCCTGTTGATATGGAATCGCATTTCAGGTTCCTCCCGGTTCACCGGCCATTTCCCCGGGGACGCCCGTGCGGTTCCACCGGCCGGTTCCTCCCGCGGCCATGTGGGCACCTTGCGTCCCCTGCCGGGGATATCCGGCAATTTGTCTAGACGGGCCAAGGTCGCACAGGCTGGATCGAAAGAAAAATACGAAGTACCGTCTTCGATATAGATAAAATCTATGGGTGGAGGACAGGCGATGAACAAGATGCTGCGTCAATTCATGGCTGTCGCGGAGGCCGGCACGATGAGCGGCGGCGCGACGGCCGCACTGGTCTCGCAGCCCTCATTGACCGTCAACATGCGCAGGCTGGAAGAGACGATGGGCGTGCCTCTGTTCATTCGCACGCCGCGTGGCGTTCGGCTGACGGAATATGGCGAAACGCTCTATCAGAACGCCAGGCTGATGCAGCGTCTCTACGACAACACGCTCAAGGCGCTCGAGCGGCAGCGGGAGCGCACGGAGGAAGGCCTGCGCATCGGCTCGGGCTATTCGTGGTGGTCGCTGTTCATCCGCGACATGGTGGTCGAGCATTCCAGACGCCACCCTGGCGCGCGCATCTATGTCAGCCTCGGCAACCAGCTGCGTTGCATGGACCTGCTGCTTGGCGGCGACATCTCCATGTTCGTCTCGCATGAGATCGAGGGGTTGAGCCACAACACCGGCACCGAACTGATTCCGCTCATGCAGGTCGGCGCGGGATATTTCGTGCGCGAGGGCCATCCTCTTCTGGGGCGTCCCTGTACCCTGGCCGACATCGATCGGTTCCCGATGGTCAGCACCGCCGTTCCCGAGGCACGGCACCAGCGTTTCTTCGAGACATGGACACAGACCCTCGCCGACAGCGCCTTCGACCAGCAGCACTATACGTTCGCCTCCAACTCGCTCGCCGCCTGCCTCGACTATGTCGAACATACCGATGCGGTGATCAACCACACCGACGTAATGGCGAAGGAGTTCGAGCGCCGCGGACTGCACCGCCTGTCCCTGACCGATCCCGCGCGCAAGAGGACGGTCGGCATCTATGCGCTTACCGAGAGGATGGGCGAGCAGCGCACCATGGAGACGATCGCGCTGCTGAAGCAGGCCGCAGCAACCGTGCTGCCGCTGTGAGTGGCCGCGACAATGGTCGAGGTACGGCTCCGACATTCCAGGTGATATGATCCTGCATCGGAGATCATTGATATGCATGTGCAATCCGTAACTCCCGAACTCTGGCCTGATCTGGAAGCGCTTTTCGGGAAGGCGGGTGCGAGCAATGGATGCTGGTGCATGTACTGGTGTGTCGGTGCCTCGTACCACCATGGACCGCGCGAGGAGAACAGGAAGGCGCTGCGAAACCAGATTGCCGGAGATCCGCCGCCGGGCTTGCTGGCTTTCGACGGAGAGAAGCCGGTGGGTTGGTGCCGCTTGTATCCGCGCAGCGACCTTCCCTGGCTTGAAAGGGCGCCGTGGTTCGTGCGGGTGGATGACAGCCCGGTCTGGTCGATACCTTGCTTCTATGTGCACCATCGCCACCGGCGGCAGGGGGTGATGAGCGAACTCATCGAAGCCGCGCTGAACGTGGCCAGACTCGCTGGCGCACCAGCCGTCGAGGCCTATCCGATCGATACGACGATAGCTGGCAGCACCCGAAACACATTTCCGGGTGTCGCATCGGCCTTTATCCGGGCAGGCTTCAAGGAAGTGGCGCGGCACGCGGCTGCACGTCCCATACTGCGTTACAGCTTGGCCCGATGACTGGCCTTATCCCGGTCGCAGCTCCATCTCCAGCTGCGACAGTGCCGACTGTTTCCAGCCGGTAGCGGCCAGGAAGCCGGCGGCCTGGGTGGCGGGCAGTGTTGCCGGGATCGTCCAGGGCCGGTCCGCAAACCGTGCCAGCAGGCTCTGCATGAAACGCCGGCCGATGCCCTGCCGTGGCGAGCGGACCGCGAAGGCCAGCAGCCGCACCGCCTGTCCGCTCGCATCGACCAGTGCGGCCGCGTCGCCGGCCCGGAACGCCTCGATCGGCTTCGTTGCGCCGGCAAAACAAAGCGGTGACGTCTGCCAGCTCGCATCATCGGGCCAGGCACCGAGCAGCAACGGCAGGATGTCGTCTGCCGCACAAGGCATGAGACTGTCCTCCCATGCGGCGGGCGGGACCGGATCGTGCGTGTAGCCCGCCAGTTTGCGGCGTGGCGCGAAGCCGGCCTTCGTGTAGGTCGAGATCGCCTTGGTGTTGCTGTCGATCACTTCGAGCACCAGCCGCAGGTCTCCGCGCGAGCGCGCCTCGGCGATCGCCGCGGCTACGGCCCGCGCGCCGATGCCGGTGCCGCGCAAAGGGGCCGCGATGCCGAGCGCCGCGAGGCGGCTGGTGTGGCCGCGTCGCGCGATCAGCATGATCCCGGCACTCCGATCGTCCACGCGCAGCAGCTGGCTCGCCACCAGGTCGATGTGCTCCGCCTGGATGCGGCGGGCGAGCGACACGGGATCGAAGGCGACCGGCACGACGTAGCCTTCATAGCCGGCGTTCAGCGTTGCGCATGCCTCGGCGAGCGGCACGTGCGCCAGGGAAAGGAACGAAATCTCAGCCATGTCTGTGCCTCTGTCGCTCTCACGCACGGGCCTATCGCGCCATCGGCCGGTTCGGCATGGCCACCGAGGTGGAAAAGGCGAGCCAGCAGCAGCCCCGCAATTCACGGAAAGCGGAAATGCCGCGGAGCAATTCCAGCAAAGGCGCGCAGCGGTCTGGCATTTTCTTAAGAGGCGGAAACGCTCTAACTCTTTGTTTTAACGCAATTCCGGACGGAAAACCGCTACACACTTTTCCTGGAATTGCTCTAGGATCGCGCCATGGGGACCACCATTCGCATCGCGGCCGCTCAGACGCCTGAATTCCGCGAGGATATCGCGGCAGCGACTGGATACATGCTGCATCTGGTCGACAAGGCGCAGCGCGAGCGCGTGTCGCTGTTGTGCTTGCCGGAATGTTTCCTCCAGGGCTATCTGACCGACGGGCAGGCCGCGCGCCGGCATGCCCTCGATCTCGGCTCGCCGGCCTTCACGGCGTTGCTGCGTATGTTTCCGCCAGACGCGCCGACGACCGTGTTCGGCCTGATCGAGATCGCGGGAGACCGGCTTTTCAACACCGCAGTGGTCGTGCGCGATCAGGCGCTCGTCGGGCGCTATCGCAAGACCCGCCTGCTCGCCGGCGAACGGTGCTTCTATCCTGGAGATGGTGCCGATGTGTTCGCGGTCGGCAGGTTGCAGTTCGGCATCAACATCTGTTTCGACACCAATTTTCCCGCTGCGTCGAAGTCCCTGGCCGACAGCGGTGCCTCTCTCATCGTATGTCCGGCCAACAACATGCTGCCTCGGCATACGGCGGAAAAATACCGGCACGCCCACAATGCGGTGCGGGCCGAGCGCTGTCGCGAGACCGGGATGTGGCTGGTTTCGGCAGACGTGACGGGCGAAAGGGACGGGCAGATATGCTGGGGCCCGACCGCGGTCCTCAGCCCGTCTGGCGACGTGGCCGCGCAACTGCCGCTCGACGAACCGGGGCTCCTGGTCTTTGACCTGCCGGTTGGTTCTACATCCCTCGAGTGAGGTCGGGGCGCGGGCTGCCCCAGCGCTGCCGCTGTCTACCCTGCCGCGAAGGTGGCTAGGCTGCCGGGCAGTTTGGTCCTGTCCTTGCCGATCATCAACACGCCCGAGTCCGGGCCGAAGAGAACCGAGAAGGGCAGCAGGGCGGCGCCAAGCGGCGACGCTTCCGGACCAAACTGGCCCGAGACGATGTCCGGCGCGATGATGCCGACCGCATTGGCGGAACCGAACTGCGCCTGGACGCGCGCCAGCAGATCCTGATGGATCGATCGCGGCAGGATGCTGTCGAGGACGATCGCCTCGATGTCGATGACAGAGGTGATGGCGATGACGGCTTCGGCCAGTGCCTCGGCGCAATCGTCCATCCATTCGAGCAGCGGCTCGCGGGCGCCTGCAGGCAGCGGGTCCAGTTCGCGGACGCGGTTGATGTCGATGCCGTGGGCCTTGAGATGGTTCACCAGCACATAGATCGATGCACGATGCAGCAGGCTCTGGTACTTTGCCGAGCTGCGCGAGGCCGAACTGAGTTTCGACGGCGAGACAGGCAGCGGCCCGAGCGCCGCGCTGTTGCCATGCGGACCGGTATGCACCTTGCCGCCCTGGACGAGGCCGCCGCCGACAAAGGTGTCGATCGACACATGCATGAAGTCGCGATACCGCGATCCGATGCCTTGTGCCAGTTCGGCCAGGGCCGCGGAGGTCGCGTCGTTCTCGACAAAGACGGGTGTCTTCGGATCGATGTCGAAGAATTTCTCCAGTTCGATGGCGGCCCAGCTTCCGCCGATATCTTCCGGAAAGCCGAGCTCGTCACCCCAGTCGCCGAGAAAGTAGGGTGAAGCGATGCCCACGCCGACGATGGAGGCTTCGTCGAGGCTGTTCACCAGCTTGCGGAAATTGGCGAGCGCCGTGTTGCCGCCGCGCAGCACCATGTCCGCCGCGGGATAGCGGTATTCATGGGTTTCCCGCGATCGGATCTCGCCGGCAAAATCGACAAGCACCGCTTCGAGCGCCCGTCGGCCGATCTTGATGCCGACGCTGTAGATGCGTTCCGGCGTCAGTCGGTACAGGATGGACGGCGAACCACGCTGTCCGAACCTTTTTCCAATCTGCTTAACGAAACCGGACGCTTCAAGCCCATCGACAATATCGGCGACCGCGGCCGGCGTGAGATTCGCCGCCCTGGCGAGGTCCGATTTGGAGGCTTCTTTCATGCGGCGAACGGCATCGAGCACGAAACGCTCGTTGTAGTGCCTCAACTTGATGGAATTGCTGCCTTTTCCGCTCAAGAGAATTCTCCGTGCCTCGGCCCCCGTCGCGAAGGCCGCACTGAAGCATCGTTGCGTTAGCCCTTCGTAATGAATGAGCTTCGCATGCCGCTTCCAGCGAAGTCAATTTTCGCCATTGTCATCCGATCGCATTTAATATAGCAAGTTAAAAAAACATTTGATGCTACGGGAGGTCGGCGGAGAATGGATGCGCATCGCGATGTGCAGCGGGAGGCAGCCGCAGGCGCGCCCATTGGCCTGATCGGGGTCACCAAGGCATTCGGCGGTACCGTCGCTATCAGGGATGTCTCGTTCGATCTGCGTCCCGGCGAGGTCCTCGCGCTGCTCGGCGAGAACGGCGCCGGAAAAAGCACCTGCGTGAAATTGCTGGCCGGTGTCTATGCCCCGACCGAGGGAAGCGTCCATGTCGATCGCCATCCGGTCGCGTTCCGGTCGCCGCACGATGCCCAGGCCGCCGGCATTGCCGTCATGCACCAGCATCCCGGACTGTTCCCCGACCTGTCCGTGGCCGAGAATATCTATCTGGGGCATATGCCGCGTGACCGCTTCGGCGGCATAGACGCCGCAACCGCCTCGGCGAAGGCCGGGACGATCCTCGCCACCGTCGGGCTGGACGTGCCGCCCGAAACCCTGCTCGGGACGCTGCGCACATCCGAGCAGCAACTGGTCGAGATTGCGCGTGCGCTTTCTCTCGACGCCCGCGTCCTCATCATGGACGAGCCGACCGCGGCGCTTTCGCAACGGGAAGTGACCCGGCTGTTCGCCGTGGTCGACGATCTGCGGGCCCGCGGCGTGGCGATGATGTTCGTCGGTCACCGCATGGACGAGATCTTCCATGTCGCCGATCGCATCGCGGTGCTGCGCGATGGCCGCCTGATCGACGTCTGCGCCAAGGCCGAGCTCAGCCGTGGCCGCGCCATCTCCATGATGGTCGGTCGTGAACTGACCGAGCTCTATCCGGAGCGGACGCAGACCCGGGGCGACCTCGTTCTCGAGACGAGGGGGCTTTCCCGAGCCGGCGCCTTCTCCGGCATCGATCTTGCCCTGCATGCCGGTGAGGTGCTCGGGCTGGGTGGCCTTGTCGGCTCCGGCCGCACCGAGATCGCACGTGCCCTGTTCGGCGTGGACCGGCCCGACGCCGGCACCATCCTGATCGACGGCGGGCCGGTCCGGTTCGCGTCGGCGATCGATGCGATGCGCGCACGCATCGCCTATGTCTCGGAGGATCGCCTCGGACAAAGCCTCGTCACCGATTTCTCGATCCTGGACAACGCGATCCTGCCCAGTCTCGATCGGGCCGCTCCGCGCGGTCTTTACAACGCGGGGCGGGCAACCGAACTGGTCTCCGGCTTCCTCAAGCAGATGAAACTCCGCTTCGCGGGCTACCAGCAGCCGGTCAAGGAACTGTCGGGCGGCAACCAGCAGAAGGTCGTGCTGGCCAAATGGCTGCGCACGGAACCGCGCATCCTCATCCTGGACGAGCCGACGCAAGGCATCGACGTCGGCAGCAAGGCCGAGGTCCATGCCATGATTGCCGATCTCGCCCGGCAGGGCATGGCCATCATCCTGATCTCCTCGGAGATGCCCGAGCTGATCGGCATGTGCGACCGCATCATTGTCCTGCGCGAAGGGCACAAGACCGCCGAATTCGTCAAGGGCGGGGTCTCGCAGGAAAAGGTCCTCGAGGCCGCCACCACCAGCGACATCGCCAGGGCGTCGGCCCATTCCGTGGATGATCAGCCGGGCGCCGGAAAAGCCGGTCGGCTGGATTTCCTGAAGCGCCGCGAGCTCGGGCTCCTGGCAGCCATGCTGGCGGTCGTCATTCCCGTTGCCATCATCAATCCGCGCATGGTCAGCGCCGCCAATCTCACGGCGGTCTCGATGGATGCCGCCCTGTTGATCGTCGCTGCCCTTGCCCAGATGCTGGTGCTGATCACCCGCAACATCGACCTGTCGATCGGCTCCGTCATCGGCCTTTCCGCCTACATGGCCGCAAGCGCGGTCCAGGCCTTCCCCGGCGGCGACATCCTGGTCGGATTGTCGGTGGCCTGTGCGGTTGGCCTCGCTGCCGGACTGCTGAATGGTCTCGTCGTGACCAGGGGGCAGATCCCCTCCATCGTCGTCACGCTGGCCTCGATGTCGATCTATCGCGGCTTCAATTCCTTGTGGGCGGCCGGCAATCAGGTCAGCGCCGACGAGGTCACGCAGCGATGGCTGAACATGACCGGCTACAGGATGCTGGGCATCCCGCTCATCGTCGTCCTTGCCGCGCTGGTGCTTCTGGCTGCCTATGTCCTGCTCTACCGGACATCGTTCGGCCGCGAACTCTTCGCCGTCGGTTCGAATCCGGATGGCGCGCGGCTGATCGGCATTCCGGCGGACAGGCGCATCCTGGCGGCCTTCGCCATCGCCGGGCTGCTCGGCGGCCTGTGCGGCGCGCTCTGGGCCTCGCGCTATGCCACCATCGACGCCCGCGTCGCCGTGGGTTTCGAGCTGACCGTCATTGCCTCGGCGGTTGTCGGCGGGGTCGCCATCAGGGGTGGCGCCGGAACGCTGCTCGGCCTGACCCTCGGCGCGCTCACCCTGCTGCTCATCCGCAACGGGTTGACGCTGGTCAGGGTCGATCCGCTCTGGCTGCAGGCGGTCTACGGGCTGGTCATCCTCATCGCCATCGGCATCGACGCCCTGATCGTGCGTCGCGGCCACCAGGCAAAGCGAGGCTGATCGTCATGAAAAAGCTGCTTGCGTCCATCGACTTCTGGGATCTGCTTCTGGCCACGGCCTGCGCGCTGGTCTTCGGCTACGCTACGGTTTTCGTCCCCAACTTCCTGTCTGGTTTCAACCTGTCGCAGCTTGCCGCCAGCGTGTCCGAGAAGGCGCTGCTCATCCTGCCGATGACATTGCTGATCATCGTCCGCGAGATCGACCTCTCGATCGCCTCGCTCCTGGCGCTGTCGTCGGTGATCTTCGGCCTGCTGCTGCAGGCCGGCGTGCCGATGCCCGCCGCGATCCCGCTGACGCTGCTGTTCGGCGGCATACTCGGCGCCTTCAACGGATTCCTCGTCTCGGCGCTTGCGCTGCAGTCGCTCGTCGTCACGCTGGGCACGATGGCGCTGTACAGGGGCCTCGGCTACATCCTGCTCGGCACCGGCTCGATCAATGTCCTGCCGCCGTCGCTGGTCGATTTCGGCATCGACAATGTGCCGGGCACGCAGATCCCGCTGACGATCATCCCTTTCCTTGTCCTGGCTCCGATCTTCGCCGTCCTCTTGCAGAAGACCCCGACCGGCAAACGCATCTACGCGCTCGGCGGCAATCCGGAAGTGGCGCGCTATTCGGGTATCAGGACCAGGCGCATGGTGCTTGGCCTCTTCATCGTCTCGGGCGTGATGGCCGCGATCGCCGGCATGGTCTATACGGCGCGCCTTTCCAACGCCCGTGCCAACAACGCGCTCGGCATGGAACTGGACGTGATCACCATCGTCCTTCTGGGTGGCGTCAGCGTGTTCGGCGGCAAGGGAAAGCTGACGGGCGTGATGCTCGCGCTCGTCCTGATCGCCATCGTGCGCAACGTGCTCGCCCTCAACCAGATCGGCGGCGACGCGCAGGGCATGATCATCGGGCTGCTCCTGATCGGCTCGCTGCTGGTCGGAAACCACTGGCGCTCCTTCGAGGAGTCGCAAAGCAGGTCGCGCGCGCTGCGCGAGACAAAGGGATGATCGAAACATCCCCACCCACAAGACCCGAAAACCAAAGGAGGAGTAACATGAAATCTCTTGGCCTGGCCCTTCTTGCAACGGCTGCCTTTCTTGTCCCGACCACATTCGCCATTGCGGACGAATGCGCCAAGGAGCCGGTGACCGTCGGCTTCCTGCCCAAGCTGGACACCGATCCTTATTTCAAGGCCGCCCAACTGGGCGCAGAGGAAGCCGCCAAGGAGATCGGCGGCAAGGCCATCCAGGTTGCGCCTTCCCAGGCCACCGCCGATGCCCAGATCGAGTTCATCAACAGCCTGGTGTCGCAGCAGGTCGGCGTGATCGCCATTTCCGGCAATGACGCCAATGCCACCGCGCCGGCGCTGAAACGCGCCGCCAAGCAGGGCGTCAAGATCATTTCCTACGATTCCGATGTCGCGGCCGATGCCCGTTCGATCTTCGTCAACCAGGCCCTTGGCGCAAGCCTGGCCGAGATGATGTTGGAAAGCGCCTTCAACCTCACCGGCGGCGAAGGAGAATTCGCGATCCTGTCGTCGACGCCGACCGCCACCAACCAGAATGCCTGGATCGAGCTGATCAAGGGCAAGCTGGCCAGCGATGCGAAGTTCGCCAAGATGAAGCTGGTGCAGGTTGCCTATGGCGAGGAGAGCGAGCAGGTCAACCAGCAGCAGGCGCTGGCCCTGGTGCAGGCCTTTCCGAACCTGAAGGCCATCATCGTGCCTGCCGGCATCGGCCTGCCTGCCGCGGCCCGTGCGCTTGAGGAGGCCGGCATGATCGGCAAGGTCAAGCTCACCGGTCTCGCGCCGGCGACGCTGATTTCGAAATACATCAAGGATGGCGCCGCCCAGGACATCTGGTGGAATGTTTCGGATCTCGGCTATCTCACCTACCAGACCGCCCAGGCGCTGGCCCAGTGCAAGATCACCGGCAAGGAAGGCGACAAGTTCTCGGCCGGGCGGCTCGGCGAATACACGATCGGCGCCAAGGGCGAACTGATCCTCGGGCCGGCCAAGATCGTCACGCCGGACAACCTCGCCGAATTCAAGTTCTGACCGGTTGGGGCGGGGGCGCACCCGCGCCACCGCCCGCCGAAGGAGTGGACAATGGCAGCCTTGAAGATATTGCTGGCCGGCGAAACGTTCCGGGCCACGACACTGGTTGCGGTGGGCGGTGACGTGATCACCAGCGCCTCGCAGACCAATGGCGCGGTTGCCTTCAACGCGGCTCTCGCAAAGGCCGATGTCGCGGTGACCCAGATCGGCTCCGAACAATGCGGTTCGGAGTTCCCGGCCTCCGTCGAGGCCCTTCGACAATATGGCGCCGTCGTCATCTCCGACGTCGGCGCGCTTTCCCTGCTGATGACACCCGAGACGCGCCTCGGGCGTTGCGGTGTAAACCGCCTCGAGGTCCTGAAAAGCTATGTCGAGGCCGGCGGCGGCTTGGTCATGGCCGGTGGCTATATGGGCTTCCAGGGCATGTTCGGCGGCGCGAAGTTTTTCGACACGCCGGTGGAAGACGTGCTTCCGGTGCGGTGCCTGCCTTACAGCGACGGCCTCGAGGTACCCGAGGGCCTGAAACCGACGATACGCCGCGACACACATCCGATCCTGGCCGGGATCGAAGAGCCGCTGCCCGCCATTCTCGGACTGAACAAGGTGTCGTTCCGATATGACGGCTCCTCGATCCTCGTGGCGACCTGCGGCCACCGCAACAGCCACTGGCCGCTGCTTGCCACGCGCTGCATCGGCAAGGGCCGCAGCGTGGCATGGACGACCGACATCGGTCCCCACTGGCTGTCGGCGGAATTCCTCGATTGGCCGCACTACGGCAGGCTGATGAGCAACATGGTTCTGTGGGCTTCCGGAAAGGATCCGGCGGTGCCCGCGTGAGCCCAACCAGTTTGGCCAGTGCCGGCCGCTGCTCCCTGCGGCATGCCGTTGGAGGACGTTCGCGGTGGGGGCACCACGGCGGTTCCTCGACCGGCCAGGCACTGGCCAAACCCCTCCATGCAACCAGGAATGAACAGCCATGAAATTCTTCGTCGACACCGCTGATGTGAAGGAAATCCAGGAGCTCAACGCACTGGGCCTGCTCGATGGCGTCACCACCAACCCGTCGCTGATCCTGAAGTCCGGCGGCAAGATCGATGAGGTCACCAAACAGATCTGCGACATCGTCGAGGGTCCGGTCTCGGCCGAAGTCACCGCCACCGATTTCGACGGCATGATGAAGGA
>NZ_JBHYIM010000006.1:0-412136 GCF_042739655.1 Mesorhizobium sp. NPDC059025
GGCCCCTTCTGTTTGTCCAACGCTATTCCAGATGGAAAAGCGCCACGCACTTTCCGGAAATTGCTTCAGCGGATGCGGTCTAGGATCGAGACGTAGTTGGCAACCGCGGCGCCGCCCATGTTGAAGATGCCGCCGAGCTTGGCATCCTTCACCTGGATGCCACCTGCCTCACCGGCAAGCTGCATGGCAGTCAGTACATGCATCGATACGCCAGTCGCGCCGATCGGATGGCCCTTGGCCTTCAGGCCGCCTGACGGGTTGATCGGCAATTTGCCGTCCTTGGCGGTATAGCCTTCGAGGGCCAGCTTCGCACCCTCGCCCGGTCTGGCCAGGCCCATCGCCTCGTATTCGATCAGTTCGGCGATGGTGAAGCAGTCATGCGTCTCGACAAAGGAGAGGTCGTCGAGCGTGACCCCGGCCTTCCCGAGCGCGCGCTCCCAGGCCTGCTCGCAGCCTTCGAAGGCAAGAATGTCGCGCTTCGACATCGGCAGGAAATCCTGCACATGCTCATTGGCGCGGAAGGTGATGGCGCGGCGCATCCTGAGCGCGGTGTCGGTATCGGCAAGCACCAGGGCGGCGGCGCCATCCGAAACCAGGGAACAGTCGGTCCGCTTCAGCGGCCCGGCGACAAAGGGGTTCTTCTCACTTTCCTGGCGACAGAAGTCGAAGCCGAAATCCTTGCGCATCTGCGCATAAGGGTTGTCGACGCCATTCTTGTGGTTCTTGGCCGCGATCATCGCCAACGCGTCGGACTGGTCGCCGTAACGCTGGAAATAGGCCTGGGCGATCTTGCCGAAGACGCCGGCGAAACCGGCCGGTGTTTCGCCATCTTCCGGCAGATAGGAGGCCTTGAGAAGGTTCTTGCCGATCTCGGGGCCTGGTGTCGTCGTCATCTGCTCGGCACCGACCACAAGAACGATACGCGCGGCATTGGCGTCGATGGCGCGGATGCCCTGACGAACCGCTGCCGAACCGGTGGCACAGGCGTTCTCGACCCGGGTGGCTGGCTTGAAGCGCAACCGGTCGTCGGCCTGCAACACGAGGCTGGCGGTAAAATCCTGGGCCGAGAAACCGGCGTTGAAGTGGCCGAGCACGATTTCGTCGACATCGTCCGGCCCGATGCCGGCATGTTCGAGCGCCTCCGAGGCGACCTTGGTGATCATGCCTTCGAGCGTCTCGCCCTCCAGCTTGCCGAAGCGCGAATGCGCCCAGCCAACGATGCTTGCCGTCATGGGAGTTCTCCAGATTGGCCTTGCCTTTCCTAGCATATTAGGTCTGGCACGGTAACTGTTCAATCCTGAACATATAGGCCAGTCTCGAGGAGTTGCGAAGGGCGCTCGCGGCCTCGCGTCGCAACGACCACAATGCATGGCGGGATTTTTATTGATTGACGGATCAATTAAAAATAACTTGCCGGGCGGGAGAAGCAGAACATGCCGAAAATCGGAATGGAACCGCTGCGTCGAAAGGCGCTGATCGACGCTACGATCTTGGCGATCGGCGAGCGCGGATCGCTCAACGTCACCATGTCGGAGATCGCCGACCGCGCCGGCGTATCCTCGGCGCTGGCGCACCACTATTTCGGACCGAAGGAAGAGCTGCTGCTCGCCACGATGCGACATCTGCTGGCCGATCTCGGCGCCGACACGATCGTGGCCCTCAACAAGGTCAGCACGCCGCGTCAGAGGCTCTCGGCAATTGTCGGCGTCAACTTCAACGCCGGCCAGTTCCGCGAAGAGACCGTACACGCCTGGCTTGCCTTCTATGTCGAGGCGCAGAATTCGCTGCCATTGAGACGCCTGCTGCGCATTTATGCCCGCCGCCTGCATTCCAACCTGATGAGCGGGCTTCTGCCGCTGGTGTCGCGCGAGGAGGCCGCACGAATGGCCGAAGCGATCGCTGCCATGATCGACGGGCTCTACATCCGCCGTGCGCTGCGCGACGGGCTGCCCAATCCTCTCAGCGCCGGTGCGCTGGTGGAGGACTATATTGACGCCAAGCTGGCGCAGGTACGATGACAAAAGCCCCCAACATCCTGATCATCATGGTCGACCAGCTTGCCGGAACAATGTTTCCAGACGGGCCGGCGGACTTCCTGCATGCGCCGAACCTCAAGGCGCTCGCCGCACGCTCGGCGCGCTTCCGCAACAACTACACCGCCTCGCCCCTGTGTGCACCCGGGCGTGCGGCTTTCATGAGCGGGCAGCTGCCGTCACGCAACGGCGTCTACGACAACGCCGCCGAGTTCCCGTCCTCCATCCCGACCTTCGCGCACCACCTGCGCGCGGCCGGCTATCACGCCGTACTGTCAGGCAAGATGCATTTCGTCGGCCCGGATCAGCTGCACGGCTTCGAGGAACGCCTGACCACCGACATCTACCCGGCGGATTTCGGCTGGACGCCGGATTACCGCAAGCCTGGCGAGCGCATCGACTGGTGGTACCACAATCTGGGTTCGGTGACCGGCGCAGGCGTCGCTGAAATCACCAACCAGATGGAGTATGACGACGAAGTCGCTTTCCACGCCCAGCAGAAGCTCTACGATTTCGCCCGGACATCGGACGACCCGCAGCGCCGCCCGTGGTGCCTGACCGTATCCTTTACCCATCCGCACGATCCTTATGTCGCACGGCGCCGCTATTGGGATCTTTATGAGAACTGCCCGGCACTCGAACCCGAAACCGGCTTCATCCCATACGACAAGCAGGATCCGCATTCGCAGCGGCTCTACAAGGCCAGCGACTACGACAGTTTCTCGATCACGCCCGAACACGTCCGTCGTGCCCGCCAGGGTTACTTCGCCAACATCTCGTATCTCGACGACAAGGTCGGCGAGCTGCTGTCCGTGCTCGAGCGCACACGCATGGCCGATGACACCATTGTCGTGTTCGCATCCGATCATGGCGACATGCTGGGTGAGCGCGGTCTGTGGTTCAAGATGTGCTTCTATGAAGGTTCGGCACGCGTGCCGCTGATGATTGCCGGCAAGGACATCCGCCCTGCCCGCATCGACACGCCGGTGTCGAACCTCGACCTCTGCCCGACGCTCTGCGATTTCGCGGGCATCGATATCGGCGCCATCCAGCCCTGGACCGACGGACAATCGCTCATGCCGCTGCTGCAAGGTGGAGGACGCAGCGAACCGGTGCTGATGGAGTACGCGGCTGAGGGCTCTTACGCACCGATCGTTGCGATCCGCGAGGGCCGCTACAAATTCGTGCATTGCGAGATCGACCCGCCGCAACTGTTCGATCTGGAACAGGATCCGCAGGAGCGCGTCAATCTCGCCGGCGATCCCCGCCATGCAGCGATCGCGGCGGCATTCATGGAAAAGGTGCGGTTGCGATGGGACATGAACGTGTTCGATGCCGCGGTGCGTGAAAGCCAGGCACGCCGCTGGGTCGTCTACCCGGCCCTGCGCAACGGCGCCTACTACCCATGGGAGTTCCAGCCGCTGCAGAAAGCGTCCGAGCGCTACATGCGCAACCACATGAATCTCGACACGCTCGAAGCGGACAAACGCTTCCCGAGAGGTGAATGATGATTGAGCCGCACATTCCTTCTCTTGACCACATCCGGCGTGCCTATGCGGAAACCGCGAAGGCAACGCTAAGAACGCCGTTGCTGGAGTCGGCAGCACTTGCTCGCCAGATCGGTGCCGCCAGGGTCTTCGTCAAACCTGAATCGCTGCAATGGGCGGGCTCTTTCAAGGTCCGAGGGGCCTATTGGCGTTTGAAACAGCTATCGTCCGAGGAAGCGCGGAAAGGCGTGGTCGCCTATTCCTCGGGCAATTTTGCGCAAGGGCTGGGAGCCGCAGGACAAGCGCTGGGTATTCCCGTCACAATCGTCATGCCGATCGATGCACCGTTGGCCAAGCGCGAAGCGACTGCCGGCTACGGCGCCCGGGTGGTGCTGACCGACCACGGCGACCGCCCCCGAGAAGAAGTGGCGGCAGCGAAAGCTCGAGAGATTGCCGCAGCCGAAGGCCTGGCTTTGCTGCACCCCTTCGATGACCCCGAGATCGTCGCCGGACAGGCAGGCGCAGGTCTGGAGGCACTCGATCAGCTGGCCGCTCAGCGTGCCGCAGCCGATCTTCTTTTCTGCCAGGTCGGCGGTGGTGGCCTGATCGGAGGCGTCTCTCTTGCCTTCCACTATCTCTCACCCAAAACCCGGATCCTTGCCGTAGAACCCGAAGGCTTTAACGGCATGGGCTCGTCGCTGGCGCATGGCACGATAGAAACAATGCCGCTCGGCCCAAAGTCGATCTGCGATGGCCTGATGGCGCGGGCACCTGGCAGCGCCCCGTTTGCCGCGCTGAAAACCGCAGGAGCCGAGGGCATCACGGTGGCTGATGGTGCCGTGCGGAACGCGATGAAAACTGCCTTCGAACGCCTCAAGCTCGTGCTGGAGCCCTCGGGCGCAGCATCGCTGGCAGCCTTGCTTGATGGCGGCATAGACGTATCCGGCAAGACAGTGCTCGTAATCGCAACCGGCGGCAATGTCTCGCTTGCCGATTTCATGGCGCATATGAAAAATGCTTGAAGCAGATTTTGTGATCATCGGCTCCGGCTCTGCCGGCGCGGCCATGGCCCACCGCCTGTCGGAGGACGGCAAACATTCGGTGATCGTCATCGAATATGGCGGCTCCGACGCCGGCCCGCTCATCCAGATGCCATCGGCGCTGTCTATCCCGCTCAACATGCCGCTTTACGACTGGGGCTTCGCCTCCGAACCGGAGCCGCATCTCGGCGGGCGCATCCTCGCCACGCCACGCGGCAAGGTCATAGGCGGTTCGTCCTCGATCAACGGCATGGTCTACGTACGCGGCCATGCGCGCGACTTCGATCATTGGGCAGAACAGGGGGCGAATGGCTGGAGCTTCGCAGACGTGCTGCCCTACTTCAAACGCATGGAAGACAGCCATGGCGGCGAGGACGGCTGGCGCGGCAAAGGCGGCCCGCTGCACGTCCAGCGCGGCGCCCGTACGAACCCGCTCTACGCCGCCTTCATCAAGGCGGGCCACCAGGCCGGCTTCGAACTGACCGAGGACTACAATGGCGCCAAGCAGGAAGGCTTCGGGCCGATGGAGCAGACCATCCGCAAGGGTCAACGCTGGTCGGCGGCGAATGCTTACCTCAAGCCTGCACTGAAGCGGCAGAACGTGAGTCTCGTCAAAGGCTTCGCGCGGCGTGTGATCATCGAGAATCAACGTGCGACGGGCGTCGAGATCGAGGCTCGCAAACAGATTCAGGTCGTTAAAGCACGGCGCGAGGTTATCGTCGCAGCATCCTCGATCAATTCGCCCAAGATCCTGTTGCTGTCCGGCATCGGCCCGGCGAAACACTTGGCCGAGCACGGCATTGCCGTCGTCGCCGACCGGCCTGGCGTCGGCCAGAACCTGCAGGACCACATGGAGCTTTACATCCAGCAGGAAGCGATACAGCCGATCACGCTGAACTCGATCCTCAACCCGTTCTCCAAGGCGCTGATCGGTGCGCGCTGGATGTTCTTCAAGAGCGGTCTGGGTGCCACCAACCATTTCGAAGCCGCCGCCTTCGTGCGCTCGGCGCCAGGTGTCGACTATCCCGACATCCAGTATCATTTCATTCCGGCGGCCGTGCGTTACGACGGCAAGGCCGCAGCGAAGTCACACGGCTTCCAGGCACATGTCGGGCCGATGCGGTCGAAATCACGCGGCTCGGTCACGCTACGCTCGCATGATCCCAACGCCAAGCCGGTGATCCGCTTCAACTACATGTCGCATGCCGACGACTGGAAGGATTTCCGCCACTGCATCCGCCTTACCCGCGAGATCTTCGGCCAGGCTGCCTTCGATCCGTTCCGCGGTCAGGAGATTTCGCCGGGCAGCCATGTGCAGAGCGACGATGAGCTGGACGCGTTCATCCGCGCGCATGCTGAGAGCGCCTACCATCCCTGCGGCACCTGCCGCATCGGCCGCGCGGACGATCTGCATGCCGTTGTCGATCCCGAATGCCGTGTGATCGGCGTCGACGGGCTCCGTGTCGCGGACTCCTCGATCTTCCCGCGCGTCACCAACGGCAATCTCAATGCGCCATCCATCATGACCGGCGAAAAAGCCGCCGACCATATTCTTGGCCGCACACCACTCGCGCCTTCGAACCAGGAACCCTGGATCAATCCGCGCTGGCAGGTCTCGGACAGATAGAGCATCATCGGCTACCACATCCGGCAGGCCACAGACTTCGGAGTATCCCATGCGCGCCCAACCCAAGGCATCGCACTATATCAATGGCCGTTTCGTCGACGACGAACAGGGCGCGCCCCTGCCGGTGATCTATCCGGCGACCGGCGAAACCATTGCCACGCTGCATTCTGCGACACCCAACATCGTCGAACTGGCCGTCGAGGCAGCCCGCGCCGCGCAGCCGGCCTGGGCCCGGATGAAGCCCGTCGAACGCGGCCGCATCCTGCGCCGTGCCGCCGACATCCTGCGTGCCCGCAATGCCGAACTCGCCCGCATCGAGACGCTGGATACCGGCAAGGCTATTCAGGAAACACTGGTTGCCGACCCGGCATCCGCCGCCGATGCACTCGAGTATTTCGGCGGCGCGGTGGCGAGTTACACCGGCGATTACATCGATCTTGGCGGTCCCTTCGCCTATACGCGGCGCGAAGCGCTCGGCGTGTGCGTCGGCATCGGCGCCTGGAACTATCCGATTCAGGGTGCTGGCTGGAAATCGGCACCTGCACTCGCCATGGGCAACGCGATGGTCTTCAAGCCATCGGAAAACACGCCGCTTTCCGCCCTTGCGCTTGCCGAAATCTACACGGAAGCCGGGCTCCCGGATGGACTTTTCAACGTCGTGCAGGGCTATGGCGATGTCGGTGGCGCGCTGGCCTCGCACGAAGTGGTCGCCAAGGTCTCGCTGACAGGCTCGGTGCCGACCGGCAAGAAAGTGCTGGCCCTGACCGGTTCCCTGATGAAACACGCCACAATGGAACTCGGCGGCAAGTCACCGCTGATCGTGTTCGACGATGCCGACCTCGAGAACGCCATCGGTGGCGCCATGCTCGGCAACTTCTATTCGACGGGCCAGGTCTGCTCCAACGGCACGCGGGTGTTCGTGCAGAAGGGCCTGCATGACCGGTTCGTCGAACGGCTGACCGAACGCACCAAGGCAATCCGCATCGGTGATCCGCTCGACCCCGAAACGCAGATGGGGCCACTGATCAACAAGGCGCAGCACGACAAGGTGATGTCTTATGTCGGCATCGGCAAGACCGAAGGCGCTTCGCTGCACTATGGTGGCGGCGAACCGAAACTGCAGGGCTTCGAGAACGGTTTTTTCATCGAGCCGACCATCTTCACCAATGTCACCGACCAGATGCGCATCGCACGCGAGGAGATTTTCGGGCCGGTGATGAGCGTGCTTTCCTTCGCCGATGAAGACGAAGTGATCGACCGCGCCAACGATACCGAGTTCGGTCTCTCTGCCGGTGTCTTCACCCGCGACCTGCCACGCGCGCATCGTGTCATTGCCGAGCTCCAGGCCGGCACCTGCTGGATCAACAACTACAACCTGTCACCGGTCGAGATGCCGTTCGGTGGCTTCAAGCAGTCGGGCATCGGCCGCGAAAACTCGCTGGCGGCGCTGGCGCTCTATTCGCAGGAAAAGTCGGTCTATGTGGAAACCGGCGACGTGGCGAGCCCGTACTAGATCTGCCCAGCCTTGCCTGCTTCCTCGGTCTTGTCGAGATACTGCGTGAGAGCAGTGACGAGATGATAGAAGATGCTCGCCGGCACTTCGGTTGCCTGTGAGCGGCCACGCTCGTCGATCCAGTCGACCCACAGGCCGAGCGGCGCCGGATCGATGTGCCAGCGGAACAGGCGCCCGACACGCGCCTCGATCTCCGGTTTCAGATCCGGTCCCCCGGTGCCGTCCAGTGCGATCGCCGCCTTGATCGCCTCCGTCTGCGGCCAGCTGCGCGAGATGCCGTCGAGCGGCAGGCCATCGCGCGAGACAGCGCCGTAAGCCAACCCGGTGGCGCGGTTCAGGCCATTGGCTATGGCCGAGGCATAAAGCTTGCGCGCGAAACCGGTGAGATCGACCTGGCCGCTGCGCTGCGCGAAATCGACCAGCAGGGATGCCCATTCGAAGTGATGACCGGGTTCGGTCCATTGGCCACGCTCGCCTGGCGCCGGTCTCCACTCGTCATCGAAATATTCGCCCAGCGTCCAGCTTTCGCGGTCGAAGAAATGGTTGCGAAACAGGTCTGCAAGCCTTGCGGCGCGGCGCAGATAGGTGCGGTCTCCGGTGACTGAATGCCACGCCAGGAAAGCCTCCAGCAGATGCATATGCGGGTTGGAACGACGTTCTCCCTTGCCGCCCGATGTTTCCAGGAAACCGGTCAGACGTTCGTCCTCCAGATGCGCGTCAAGGAAGGAGAACGTCTCCTGGCCAAGCCGCAACGCATCCGGGTTACCGCACATATGCGCATGCGCCAGCGCCAGCAGCACGCAGGAGTGGTCGTAAGCATCCTCCGCGGGATCAGCGACGCTGCCGTCTATATTCATCGTGCGCACCCAACCGCCTTTGTCGGTACGGCCATGACGCGCCATGAAATCGATGCCGTGCGCGATCAACCGATCGGCCGGCCCATCCCAGCCACGCTCCTTGGCTACCGCGAAGGCGTAGACCTGGCGGGCCATGGTGCGCATGCGCTTGGGCTTCATCAGGGGTGATGCGTCCAGGCCCAAGGCCTCGTGAAAACCGCCAAAGCGATCATCGACCCCAACGGTCGACCACAACGGCATGGTTTCCTCGAACAGCCAGTGGCGCACACGCCTGCGCCAGGAGCCGCTCTCGATGACACGATCATGTGCCGGCGTGAACCTGGTCTCCAGGCGTCCGCTTCTTTCGAGCTGCTCGACCACCTTGCGCACATTCTGGCTGTGACTGACGGGGGCCACGAAAGTGGCATCGGCGGTGGAAACGATGGCTATGTCCTCAAGACCGACGGCAGAGAGAAGGCGGCCCTGGCTGCGGATGTAGGAATTCCGGCAATCGATCGCGACGACGTCGCCGATGACGACATTGCCGTCGGTGTCGGCAGGGCCGACATCGAGCAAGGACTGCCAAGAGCCAAGGTCGTTCCAGCGGAAGCCGGCCGGCACCATCGCGATATCAGCTGCCCGTTCCATGATGGCATAGTCTATCGAAATCGCGGGAATGGCTTCGTAAAGATCCTGCGCCATGTAGAGGCCGGACACATCGCTGGTCGCCGCCTTGAAAGCGGCTTCGGTGGCCTGCCATATATCCGGCCGAAACGACACGAAGGCATCACGCATGGCGCTGGCGCGAAACAGGAAGATGCCGGCGTTCCAGTAGAAATTGCCTGCTGCAAGATAGGTCTGCGCAGTGGCGAGATCCGGTTTTTCGACGAACCGCGAGACATCGAACACACCATCCCGTTCCGCGCCGGCTTCGATGTATCCATAACCCGTTTCCGAATGGGTCGGCCGCACACCAAACACAACCAGCCTGCCTGCATTGGCAGCGGGAACGCCGGCCTCCACCGTTTGCCAGAACTGGGCAGCGGTTGAAATTTCGTGATCGGATGGCACCACCAGCATCAGCGCATCGTCGAACTCCGCCAGTGTGCGCAGCGTTGCCAGCGCCACGGCGGCGGCGGTGTTGCGACCAACAGGCTCGAACAGGGCACCACCGCCGCCAAGATCGATGCCTGCAAGATCGCTGCCGACCCGGTCGGCATGGCGCTCGGAGGCAATCAGAAAGACGGAAGCCTCGCCGTCCTTGCGCGCTGCCAGGCGCTGCAGCGTCTTCAACAGCATCGAACCATCACCCGACAGGTCGTGGAACTGCTTGGGATTGTCCTCGCGCGAAAGCGGCCATAGCCGCGAACCGACCCCACCGCTCATCACAAAACCGACGATGCGCTCGCTCATGCCGTCCCCGTCGCCCGCATTCAAAATGTCTGATTGTACGGCCCGACGTCCGGGCTGCGCCGCAATACCGCGTCAACGCCTTCGAACATCTGCCGCCGCCGCTCCACAGAAACCGGGCTTTCCACCACGACCACCAATTCGGGCTTGTTCGACGAAGCTCTCACCAGCCCCCAGGTGCCATCCTCCGCCACCACACGGACACCGTTGACCGTGACCAGATCGACGATCTTCTGACCCGCAAAAACCTCGCCGCGCTGCTTCAGTGCCTGGAAATCGGCGACAACGCGTTCGACCACGCCATATTTCTTGTCGTCATCACAATGGGGCGACATGGTCGGCGTGCCGAAGGTCAACGGCAGGTCGCGGTAGAGATCGGCCATGGACTTGCCGGGGTTGCGATCGAGCATGCGACAAATCGCGATTGCCGTCACCAATCCATCGTCATAGCCGCGCCCGATGGGCGGATTGAAGAAGAAATGGCCGGACTTCTCAAATCCGGCGATGGCGCCAAGTTCGGCAACCCGGCGCTTGATGTGGGAGTGACCGGTCTTCCAATAGTCCGTTTTGGCGCCGTTGCCGCGCAGAACGTCATCCGTGTTGAACAGACCGGTCGATTTCACATCGACGACGAAAGCTGAACCAGGATGCTCGCTGGAGATGTCGCGGGAGAGCATCACTCCCACCTTGTCGGCGAAGATCTCATTGCCTTCGTTGTCGACCACACCACAGCGGTCGCCATCACCATCGAAACCCAGGCCGATATCGGCACCGGTCTCCAGCACCTTGTCCCGGATGGCATGCAGCATTGCCATGTCTTCCGGGTTGGGATTGTAGCGCGGGAACGTATGGTCGAGTTCAACGTCCAACGGAACCACCTCACAGCCGATACGCTTCATCACCTCAGGTGCAAAAGCCCCTGCGGTGCCGTTGCCGCACGCAGCCACCACTTTCAATTTTCGGGAGATACATCCACCGGAAACAAGATCATCGATATAGGCAGTGCGAAAGTCCGGAACGAACGCATAGCTGCCAGCATCGACGAGATCGAAATCGCCACCGAGCACGATGTCGCGCAATGAAGCCATTTCTTCCGGGCCAAAGGTGAGTGGCCGCTGAGCCCCCATCTTCACACCTGTCCAGCCGTTTTCGTTGTGCGATGCGGTGATCATGGCGACAGACGGAACGTCGAGCGCGAACTGGGCGAAATAGGCCATGGGCGACAACGCCAGTCCGATATCCTTGACCTTGGCGCCGGCGGCCATCAGGCCGGACACCAGCGCCAGTTTTATCGACAGCGAATAAGACCGAAAATCATGAGCCGTGACGATAGCTGGCCCGACGCCCAGACGGCGAATCAAGGTGCCCAGCCCCATGCCCAGTGCCTGGACACCAACAAGGTTGAGTTCAGGCAGCTGAGCAGAGCCGGAATGACCGAACCACCAGCGCGCATCATACTCACGGAAACCCGACGGCTTGACGAGCGCCGAGGTTTCGAACGCGAAGGTATTGGGCTTGGCCTCAGTGACGATCTTGAAGGTCAAGGCAGCGAAACTCCCATCGGCGCGGGCTTTTTTGCAGCGAGAATGACCTTGCGCTTCGCCGTCGCGTGCAGCGCTCTTAGCACATCTGCCTAACAGGAACCTTATTGGGAAAAGCACTGCGCCGACAAAGCTCAACAAAGCTCATGAAATGCGACCGTAACTGCGCCATACCCGCTTGCAGGAACCGAACGTGGCAGCTATAAGCCCGCCGTCTGGTCACGGAGTGTAGCGCAGCCTGGTAGCGCACATCGTTCGGGACGATGGGGTCGCAGGTTCGAATCCTGCCACTCCGACCAGAAAAAGTCAGTGACTTGGCTTCCCGAAATCAGCCGGTTCTCAGTTCCTGCTATCCATTCCGAGCCATGCGGCGAATTTGCCGCGAGACAATCATCGAATCCGTGTTGTTGGTGCCGATCACGTTGCGTTGCCGGCGGTCACGACATGATTTCCTGCCCCCGTTCCGCCGCAATGGCCTTTCAGGGCAACGATGGGGCTTCAGTGAGAGGATTTCCCGATGCGACTTTATACTACAATTGCCGCCATGCTGATGGCGGTGGCGCTCGCGGGTTGCGAGACGTCGGAACAGCAGCAGCGGGCAGGTACGGGCGCGTTGATCGGTGGCGCTGGCGGCGCACTGGTCGGCCAGGCGATCGGCCGCGACACCAAGAGCACATTGATCGGAGCCGGCGCCGGTGCACTGCTTGGCGCGGCCGTGGGCAGCTCGACGACCCCGCAACGCCGCGGCGAGGAGATGTGCCGTTACCAGGATCGTTCCGGCCGCATTTATACCGCGCCCTGCGATGACCGCTATTATAACGGCAACTATTGAACCCCAGGCCCAGTTGCCGCCAAGATGAAAAAAGCCCCGGTTCGAACCGGGGCTTTTTCATATCGATCGATCTGCGTCCAACTGGCGTCAGGCGCTTGCCCGGAAGCGGGTGGTGTCGATGGCGGCAGTCATCAGCGTCTGCGTGTACTTCTCGCGTGGATGGTCGAAGATGGCATCCGTTGGCCCTTCTTCGACGATCTTGCCCTGCTTCATGACGATGATGTAGTCGGCCATCGCCCGCACCACCGCAAGGTCATGGCTTATGAACAGGTAGGACAGGTCGTGATCGGCCTGAAGCTTGCGCAGCAATTCCACGATCTGCTTCTGCACGGAACGGTCCAACGCCGAAGTCGGCTCGTCCAGAACCACCACTTTCGGTTTCAGGATCATTGCACGGGCAATGGCTATGCGCTGGCGCTGGCCGCCTGAAAACTCGTGCGGATAGCGATTGCGCATGATCGGGTCGAGCCCGACCTCCTTCAGCGCCTCCACCGCACGGTGATCGCGCTCCTTGGACGACAGCGCAGGTTCATGCACCAGGAGCCCCTCGGTGATGATCTGCCCAACCGTCATGCGCGGCGACAGCGAACCGAACGGATCCTGGAAAACCAGTTGCAACTCGCGGCGCAACGGGCGCATGGCCTGTTTGTCGGCTCGGGAAATGTCGTTGTCGCCGAAACGGATCTGCCCGTCGCTCGGCAAGAGCCGCAGCAACGCGCGTCCGAGCGTCGACTTGCCCGAACCGGATTCACCGACAATGCCGATGGTCTGGTTGCGTTTGAGCCGAATGGAGATGTCGTCGACAGCACGCAGGATGACCGGATCACCGGCAAGGAAACCACCGCCGATCTTGAATGTGACTTCAACCTTGCGTCCCTCGAGCAGAACCGGGGCATCGGGCGCCGGTGCCGCCTTGTGGCCTGTGGGTTCGGCCGCCAGCAGCATCCTGGTGTAGGGATGTTGCGGATTGGCGAAGAGCGCTGTGGCCTCTCCTTCCTCCACCACCTCACCGGAACGCATCACATAGACGCGATCTGCGAAGCGCCGCACGATGCCCAGATCGTGCGTGATGAAGACGATGGCCATGCCGAGCTTCTTCTGCAGCTCGGCCAGCAGCACCAGGATCTGCGCCTGGATGGTCACGTCCAGCGCCGTCGTCGGCTCGTCGGCGATCAGGATGTCCGGATCGTTGGCGAGCGCCATGGCGATCATCACACGCTGGCGCTGGCCGCCCGACATCTCGTGCGGATAGGATTTCAGCCGCCGCTCGGGATCGGGAATATGGACGAGGCGCAGCAGTTTCAGCGCCTCCTCACGCGCGGCCGCAGCACTCAGGCCGCGATGCCGCCGTATCGGCTCCATCAACTGGTTGCCGATCGTGTAGAGCGGATCAAGCGAGGTCATCGGCTCCTGGAAGATCATGCTGATCTTGCGCCCGCGGACCTTGTTGAGCTCGCCCTTGCGCATGGTGAGCAGGTTCGAGCCACGGTAGTCAACCGCGCCGGTTGCTTCACCATTCGAAGCGAGCAGCCCCATCGCAGCCATCATCGTCTGGCTTTTGCCGGAGCCCGACTCGCCGACGACGGCGACGGTTTCGCCGGCTTTCACGTTGATGTTGATGCCCTTCACGGCGTCAACGGCACCATCGAGTGTGCGGAAACGCACCTTGAGGTCGCGAACATTGAGAACGGTTTCTGCAGCAGCCATCTCAACGGTCCTTCGGATCGAGCGCATCGCGCAGGCCATCGCCGACGAAGTTTAGCGCAAACAGCGTCGAAACAAGGAAGAAGGCTGGAAACAACAGCAACCAATTGGCGGTACCGATGTTCTTGGCTCCGGCGGAGATGAGCACGCCCCAGCTCGTCATCGGTTCCTGCACGCCAAGCCCCAGGAACGACAGGAAACTTTCCAGGATGATGACCTGCGGCACGAGCAACGTCATGTAGATGACGACCGGGCCGAGCAGATTGGGAATGACGTGGCGCAGCAGAATACCGCGCTGGCCAACTCCAAGCGCCTCCGCCGCCTGCACATACTCCTGCCGGCGGATGGACAATGCCTGGCCGCGGACGATGCGAGCCATGTCCAGCCATAGCACGGCGCCGACCGCCAGGAACATCAGCACGAAGTTTCGCCCGAAGAACACCACCAGCATGATGACGAAAAAGATGAAAGGCAGTGAATAGAGCACATCGACGATGCGCATCATGACTTCATCGACCTTGCCGCCGGCAAAGCCTGCCGTAGCGCCGTAGAGCACGCCGATGACGACGGCGACGACACCGGCAAGCAAGCCGATGGCCAGCGAAATCCGCCCCGCCACCAGGGTGCGGGACAACAGATCACGGCCGATATTATCGGTGCCGAAGAAGAAATAGGCCTGTCGCACCGTCGTGCCGATGACGATTTCGTTGCCTTCCGGCGACTTGCTCAGCACCTGCGCACCATCGAAGGTATCAGAACGGTCCAGGTAGCGCAGATAGCGTTCATCGATCGGCTTGGACGAGGTCAGGGTTATGGTGAGATTGCCACCATCCTGCTTCACGTCCTTGACATCGACACGCATGCGCCGAACCACATCGTCCAGCGCAGTCTTGATCATCTCTTCCTTCGGATAGGCCGAAAAACTGGGCGGCGTGCGCACATAGTCGGAATAGATCGTTGTGTATTGGTGCGGCACGAACCAGGGACCGATGATGCAGACCAGCCCCATCAGGATCAGATAACAGAGGCTGATCATGGCAGCACGATTGGCTTTCAATCGCGCCCAGGCATCGCCCCAGAGCGAGCGGCCCACCACGGTTGAGGCAGGAGCGGAGGTGGCTGCGATCTCAGTCATAGCGCACCCTCGGATCGACCACGGCGTAGAGGATATCGACGATCAGGTTGAAGATGATCGTGAAGATCGCGATCACCACCACCGTGCCCATCACCAGCGTATAGTCACGGTTGAGCGCCGCATCGACGAAGTATCGGCCGACCCCGGGGATCGAGAAGATGGTCTCGACCACGATGGAACCGGTCAGCAGCGCCGCCGCTGCAGGACCGGCATAAGAGACGATCGGCAGCAATGCGCCTCGCAAAGCGTGCTTGACCACGACCGACCAGTCGGAAAGACCGAGCGCCCGCGCTGTTCGAATATGATGCGATCGCAGGGATTCGATCATCGAACCGCGCATGAGGCGCGCCACGATGGCAATCTGCGGCAGGGCCAGTGTGATGACGGGGCCGATCTTGTTGATCAAGGCGCCGTCACCCCAGCCACCGATCGGCAACAGTTTCCAGCTCAGCCCAAAGACAAGCTGGATCAAAGGCGCGATGACGAAGGTGGGGATCGTCGAGCCGGCGGTTGCCACGGCGATCACGGTGTAGTCGGCCGTCTTGTTCTGATTGAGCGCGGCGACGACACCAAGGATGGAGCCGAGGATCAGTGCCAGGATCAAGGCGGAGGTGCCTAGCTGGACCGAGATCGGCAACCCTTTCCAGAAGAGCTCGCCAACGGTGAAATCAGGCAGATTGTAGCTCGGCCCGAAACTGCCATGCAGCAAGTTGTTGAGATAATTCAGATATTGTTTCCAGAGCGGATCATTGAGCCCGAACTGGGCCTCAAGATTGGCTTTGATGACGGGACTTAACCCGCGCTCCTGGTTGAAGGGGCCGCCAGGGGCCACCCGGATCAGGAAAAACGCCAGCGTAACGATTACGAATAGCGTCGGGATGGCGGTCAAAAGCCGCCGGAACACATAAATCAACATAGTCGCCAGACCTCACAAGCGTAGGAAGCCGCCGTCTCCTGCTGGAGACGGCGGTCCATACGGATTATTGGTCTTTGCTGATGAAGCGCGAAGGATGCACGTCCATCACATTGTCTTCGAAGCCGTGCAACTTCGGAGAGACGATGTTGTGGAAGCTGTAGTAGAGCAGCGGAATCTGACCGACTTCGTCGATCAGGACGCGTTCGGCGTCGCTCAGCAGCTTCATGCGCTCTTCCGGATTGCCACCAGCAGCGGCGGCCTTGTTCATGGCTTCTTCAAATTTCGGGCTGTTGTAGCTCGAATAGTTGTTGCCACTGTCCTTGCGGGTGATGCCGAGGAAGGTTTCCGGATCCTGATAGTCGGCAATCCAGGCAGCGCGGGCAACGTCGTAATTGCCCTTCTGCTCAAGGAAGCCATAGTGGGTCTTGGTGTCGGTGTTGAGAAGGGTAACCTCGACGCCCAGCGGTTTCAGCTGCTCCTGGATGGCGACGGCGGTGTTCTTGTGGTTCTCCGAAGTATTGTAGCGGATTTCCATCTTCAGCGGGTTGTTCGGACCGTAACCAAGCTTCTCCAGGACCTTCTTGGCTTCGTCCTCGCGGTCGATCTGCGACTTCTCCGCAAACTTGGCCATGGCGGGCGTATAGCCCTTGATGCCCGGAGGCACCATCGAATAGCCGGGGAACATTGAATTGTTCCAGACCTTCTCGGCCAGGAAGTCGCGGTCAATCGCCTCGGAGATGGCATTGCGCAGTTCAACGTTGTCCCAGGGCTTCTTGTCGGTCTTGATCGCGTAGTAGTAGGTGCCGAGGTACGGCGCGACACGGATCTGATCGCCGAACTTCGCCTTCAGGTCGGGCAGCTGCTCGGTCGGCAGATCATCATAGCTGTCCATTTCACCGGCTTCGAAGCGCTTCATCGCCGAAGAACGGTCTTCGGTGGGGATGAAGTTGACCACATCGATCTTGACGTTGGCCGCATCGTGGAATTTCGGGTTCTTGACCATCTTGATGTGGTCGTTCGGCACCCATTCGGCGAGCGTATAGGCGCCGTTGGAAACCAGCTTGCCCGGCTTCACCCATTCCGCGCCGAGCTTCTCGATCGAAGCCTTGTTGACCGGATAGGCGGCCTGGTGGGTCAGCATTTCGAGGAAGTAAGGCGTCGGCGCATTGAGCTTGACCTCGAGGGTCAGCGGGTCGATCGCCTTGATCCCCATCTCTTCGGGCTTGGCCTTGCCCTTGTTGACGTCTTCCGCCTTGACCACGGGATACAGCATCGAGGCGTATTCAGCGCCGGTCGCCGGATCTTCGAGGCGATGGAAGGCATAGACGAAGTCGTCAGCCGTCACCGGGCTGCCATCCGACCAGACCGCATCCTTGCGCAGCTTGAAAGTATAGGTCTTGCCGTCGTCGGAAATCGTCCAGCTTTCTGCGGCGCCCGGAATGAGATCGGCCTTGGCGTCCTGCATGACCAGACCTTCGAACAGGTCGCGCAGCACATGGGCTTCATAGACAGTCGACGTCTTGTGCGGATCGACGGTTTCCGGCTCGGCGGCACTGCCGCGATTATAGACCACTTCGGCGAACGCCGCCGAATGGAAGGCACCGCTCGACAAAGCGAGCGTAGAGGCGAACACGGTCGCCTTCAGCATTGTTTTCAGCATGGAATCAATTCTCCCTTTCTCATGCGAGCCGGCCCTATCGGGGCTCGCGGGACGTTGACGCCCGCAGGCCGTACACCGGCCTCTCCTGGGGCGAGCCGCGGTTCCCTCTCCGCAGCAGATGGCCAGACACTAACGCCGCGAATTTTTATTTCAACACACCTTCAACCTTCCCCAGCGTCATCTTTCATGGATAGTTGTGCAGATGTTTCGAAAGATTAATAAAATCAAATACGTAACCCATAACTAACCATTATTCGGCTTAACCCACGAAAAACCCAACTCGTTTGACAGCCGCCCAAAATATTAATGCGGCATTAAGCAACCACCGGTTACTTTCGAATGTACTTTTGTAGGCTTTTCTTTTTTAGGCGGGAGAAAGCATGCATAGTATACGAGGAGTCTCAACTTTCACTCTCCACTCGAAAATTTCGAGATGGAAAGAAAACGACGATGGAACTTCGGCGGTAGAGTTTGCTTTGCTTGCGCCGCTGTTCGTTCTCTTTCTGCTCGGAATGGTTGCATACGGCATCTATTTTGGTGCCAGCCATTCTGTTCAACAGATAGCGGCGGACGCGGCCCGCACTGCGATCGGCGGGCTGAACCAGACCGAGCGTCAATCGCTCGTTACCACCTTCCTGGCCAACAACGCCGCAGGCTATCCGTTTGTCGATGCCACCAAGCTCACCGTGGTGGCCAGGGACAGCACAGCCGACGGCAGCCAGTTCGTCGTTTCCGTTACCTATGATGCGCGCAACCTCCCGATCTGGAACCTCCTGTCCGGGTTGCCGCTGCCTGGCACGAACATCGCGCGCCAGTCCACGATCCGTGTCGGGGGCATCTGATGAGCGCTTCATCCAGTCTGCGCGATCTGGTTCAACGCTTCCTGCCTGATCGGAACGCCAACTTCGCCATCATGGCGGCACTGTCCATGCCCGTCGTCTTTGCATTGATGGCCGTCGCCATTGATGAAGGCTCTCTCTATACCGAGCGGCGCGCATCGCAATCCATCACCGACCTTGCCGCTATCGCGGCCGGCTCAAACATCACCAATGCCAACCAGGCTGTGCTGAACACCTTGAACGACAACGGCCTGACCGGCGCGACGGTGGTCCAACCCGGCACGGGCACACCAACCCCTGCAAATCCGCTGGTGAGTGTCGTGCGAGGCCGATACACACCGACTTTGGCTATCGGCCAGCGTTTCCAGGCCAATGTGCAGCCCTACAACGCGGTCTCGGTATCGGTGCGCAAGGTTGGCACGATGTATTTTGGCGGGGCCTTCATGAGCCCGCCGATAATCAGCAACAACGCCATCGCCTCGGTCACACCGCAGGCTGCCTTCTCCGTCGGCTCGCGGCTGGCATCAGTCGACACCAGCAAAAGCCCCCTGCTCAATGCCGTACTCGGCGGCCTTCTCGGCACCAATGTCGCGCTCAACGTGATGGACTATAATTCGCTGCTCAGCGCCGATGTGAACGTTCTGTCGTTTCTGGATCAGCTTGCCATCAAGCTGAACCTTACCGGCGTCAGCTATTCAGATGTACTTGGCTCCAAGGCCACCATCGGGCAGATCCTCAGCGCGCTGGCCAGCGTGCCTGGGCTGGATTCACGCAGCCAGCTTGCGCTGCAAACCCTGGCGGCAGGCGCGACCAACCTGATCAAGATACCGCTCAATGCCCTTGTCGACCTTGGAAATGTCGGACGCCTCGGCCTCGGCCAGCGACCAGCCGGCCTGACTGTCGATGCCGGCCTGTTCAACATGGTGTCCGCGGCGGCCGGCCTCGCCAACGGGAACAAGCAGATCGATCTCGGAGCTGCCGTGAACATTCCGGGCGTGCTGAAGATCAGCATCCTGCTCGCCGTTGGCGAACCACCTCAATCCTCCCCATGGTTCAGGGTGGGGCAGAAAGGGGACGTGGTACGCACCGCCCAGACACGGTTGAAACTGGTCGTCGAGGTTCTTCCGGCCTCCAGTCAACTAACGCCGGGCGTCGATATTAAAAGGGACCAACAGGGCAACCCAGGAGTAATCACATTACCGGTCAACGTAGAACTGGCTTATGCCGAAGCCACACTGAGTGACATCAGCTGCTCGACCGGACAGCCCGCGAGCCGTGTCGTCACGATCGCAGCCCGCCCAGGGATCGGTGACGTGAAGATCGCGCAGACCACAGGGACGGGTTTCGCCGATTTCACACAACCGCAGAGCTTTACCCCGGCACCTATCCTGAATGTAGGAATCAACTTGTTGCTGCTGCAGCTCAATCTCGTGACTGTGAATGCTTATGCCGATATCGACATCGGCAATACGAACACGACAAATCTGACATTCAACAATACGGACATAACCGCCAAAACGGCCAAAACTGTTAAAACGACGAACTATACCAATTCGGCAACAACCTCACTGCTCGGAAATCTGCAATTGAGTGCAACCGTCCTGGGTATAAAACTGGACCTCATCACGGACCTTCTCCTGAACACCATCCGCCCGGCACTGATTCCCATCCTGCAAACGATTACCACCCCGCTGGACAACGTCCTCGCGTGGCTGCTCTCATCTCTCGGCATCGGGCTGGGCGAGGCTGACGTGCGCGTGACCGGAGCCACCTGCGGACAATCGGTCCTCGTGCAATAAACGCTATTCGCGATATCCGAAGCATGAAGACGGAGGGCTTGCCCTCCGTCTTCCTTCAATTTACCAGCCTGGCTAGAAACATCCCCAGTGGCGGCAGCGAAACATTCGCATCAAAGCCGACAGCTTCGCCCCCGGCGAAATCAAGTACTTCCGCGACTTCCAACCCGTCAGGCAACGGCCAGACGGCGTCCCCGCCGGTGAAATTGAAGACACACAGCAACGCCTCTCCGTCCCCTTTCCTCACAAAGGCAAGCACATCGCCCTCCGCATCCAGGAAACGGATCGAGCCCGTTGCGAGCGATGGATGCTGCCGGCGCAACGCCAACACCGCGCGATAAACGGCAAGCACGCTCTCGTTGCTATCGCTTTGAACATCAACGGCGCGAATGCGGTGCTCTTCCGGTACAGGAAGCCATGGTTTCGCAGTCGAAAAACCTGCATTGACGGCACCAGCCTCCCAAGGCATCGGCGTCCGACAGCCATCGCGCCCCTTGAAACCCGGCCAGAAGCGGATGCCGTAGGGATCGCGCAGATCTTCAAAGGCGAGCTCGGCTTCGGGCAAGCCAAGTTCTTCGCCCTGGTAAAGGCAGATCGAACCGCGCAGGCAAGCGATCAATCGAATGGCGAACTTCGCCACGACGTCGCCATCTCCACCAGGAGGCGTCCAGCGACTGACATGGCGAACGACATCGTGGTTGGAAAACGCCCAACAGGCCCAGCCTTCCGGCGCGGCAGCGCCAAACGCCTCGACGCAGCCACGTACATGCGCAGCCGAAAAAGCCTGTCCCAGCAGATCGAAAGTGTAGCACATGTTGAGGCGATCGACGCCCGAAGTGTAGGCCGCCATGGTCTGCAACGATCGGCCTTCGTCACCCACTTCGCCGACCACCGCGCGGTCGCCATACTCGTCGATCAAGCTACGGAAGCGCTTCAGGAATTCAAGGTTTTCCGGCCGCGTCTTGTCGAACAGATGCTCCTGGAAAAGATAGGGATTGGTTTCAGTCAACGTGCCCGCGAGGCTTGCCGTCAGAGGTGGATTGGAGCGCAGCCAGCGATCGTGGACATAGTAGTTCACCGTATCGAGGCGAAAGCCGTCGACGCCACGCTCCAGCCAGAACCGAACGCTGTCCAGCAGCGCGTCCTGCACCGCGGGATTGTGGAAATTCAGATCCGGCTGGGCGGCAAGGAAATTGTGCATGTAGTACTGCCGTCGTGTCGCGTCCCATTCCCAGGCAGGACCTCCGAACACCGACAGCCAGTTATTTGGGGGTGAGCCATCCGGCTTTGCCTCGGCCCAGACGTACCAATCCGCCTTTTCATTGTCGCGGCGGGTACGGCTTTCCCGGAACCAATCGTGCCGGTCGGACGTATGCGACAGCACCTGGTCGATGATGACCTTCAGTCCCAGCCGGTGCGCCTCGGCCAGCAACGCATCGAAATCCTCCAACGAACCGAAAATGGGGTCGACGGCACGGTAATCGGAAACATCGTAGCCCATGTCGGCCATGGGAGACTTGAAAAAAGGCGAGAGCCAAACGGCGTCGACGCCGAGCGAGGCGACATGAGCAAGCCGCGCTGTGACACCCTTGAGATCGCCGCTGCCGTCGCCGGTCGTATCCTGAAAGGACCGCGGATAGATCTGGTAGATGACGCAGCCGCGCCACCATTCGTTTCCGGGATTGGTCATCTCGGCTCTCCACCGTTCTCGTCCCACTCACGCTCGATCATGAAGCAGACCGCCCTGCCCTCGATCAGGCGCCAAGCCTCCGCAGATGCATTGGGGTCAAGGGCATCGAACCAGCGATAACCATCGCGCAGCGGCATGACGAAGGTCGAAGATCGCCGGTCGCCATTGACCAGAACGGCGAGCCGGCCTCCGTCGACGCCGGCACTGCCCAGCACCATAGCCAGGCGGCGCCGGCTCGGATCATTCCAGGCTGCCTCATCCATCGGCAGACCGGTCTCCGTCATCCAGACGACATCGGGCAACCCGCCGTCATCACGCGGCTTTCCGGTCAAAAAGACTGTGTTGCGCAGCCCAGGCAGATCGGCGCGCAAAGCCGACAGAGCGGCGACATGATCTTCCAGGGCCTGATCGCGCCTGCCCCAATCCAGCCAGGTGAGCTCGTTGTCCTGCGCGTAGGCGTTGTTGTTACCACCTTGGCTGCGGCCGAATTCGTCGCCTGCAGTCAGCATGATGGTGCCACGGGAGGCAAACAGCGTCGCGAGCAGCGCCCGCTGGTCGCCGGCGCGTCGAGCCGCGATACGAGGTTCCGCGCTCTCGCCCTCGACGCCAAAGTTCCAGGACAGGTTCTCGTCATGGCCGTCACGGTTGGCTTCGCCATTGGCCTGGTTGTGCTTTTTCTCGTAGCGCACGAGGTCGGCGAGCGTCATGCCGTCGTGAGCGGCGATGAAGTTCACGCTGCGGCTTTGCGTTTCGCCCGCGAAAACATCCGAAGACCCGGCCAGCCGCGTCGCCAGCCGTCCGACCAGACCGGCATCGCCGCGCCAGAATCGGCGGACATCGTCGCGATACTTGTCGTTCCACTCGAGAAAGGGGGAACCGAACCTGCCGAGTTGATAGCCACTCGTCCCGATATCCCAAGGCTCGGCAATCAGGATACGGTCTGAAAGAACCGGATCCGCACGCATGGCCGCAAGCAGTTGCGCATTCGGTGTGAAGCCGTTGTCGTCGCGCCCCAGCACGGGAGCGAGGTCGAAACGGAAACCGTCTACACCGGCATGGCGCACGAAATGGCGCAAGCTCGCCAGTACAAGATCGCGCACCGCCGGGTGGTCACAGGCAAGCGTGTTGCCGGTGCCGGTGTCATTGATCAACCGGCCGTCCGAGGTCTGGCGATAGTAGGCGAGACTGTCCAGGCCACGCAGCGACAGTGTTGGGCCGTGTTCGTCGCTCTCGCCGGTATGATTGAAAACCAGATCGAGGATGACGCCGATGCCAGCCTTGCGCAGGGCATCCGTTGCGGCATGCAGATCGTCAATACCTGCCGGCGCCAGATGCGGATCCAGCGCCATGAACGTAACAGGGTTGTAACCCCAGACATTGGTCAGGCCAAGCGGCGGCAAATGGCGTTCGTCGATCTTTGCGGTGACAGGCATCAATTCGACAGCGGAAACGCCGATCTTCTTCAGATGATCGATAACGACCGGATGTGCAAGCGCGCGCAGCGTACCGCGATCATTCTCCGGGACGTCCGGATGGCGCATGGAGAAAGCGCGGACAGGCAGTTCGTAGATCAACCCGCCGGGCTGGAACAACGGCGGCGGCACTGACGGTACGCTGGACAGGGCCGCAACAACCGCCTTCGGCACCAAAGGCGCGGTATCGCCACCTTCTCCGCGTCTTGCACCGAGCTTCGCATCGTAGACATAGGGGCGGTCGATGAGGACGGCGTAGGGATCGACCAACAATTTGTCAGGATCGAACCAAAGGCCGCGGGCCGGGTCGTAGTCGCCATCGGCTCGATAGCCATAGCGTGCGCCTGCCGTGATGCCCTTCGCACGCAGCCGGAAGATCCCGTCCTCGCTGCGCACCATTGGCAGGCGCTCGATCTCATGATCGGCGGCGTCGAACAGGCAGAGCTCGATCTTTCCGGCACGGCTGGACCAGACCGCAAATTCGGTGCCTGATGTGTCGGGTCGTGCTCCGAGTGTGGCGGGGGCCATGCGCTCCTGCAGTGAATTCAGTGTTGTGTGCGACTCGCCAGCAAGCAACAATAGCAAGCTTGCCGCGACGCGAAACCACGCGTTTCATCACCCTGTTTCAGAAAGTCGATACTGGCTGTTTCACCCGAATTTCTTGCCGGCAACCGATGAGGAGTAAGTCGTGCCCTACACCATCCGCTTGCACCGTGTCCTGAAAGCTCCGCCCGAAAAAGTCTATCGCGCCTTCCTCGATGCCGATGCCCTGTCGCGTTGGCTGCCGCCCTACGGTTTCCTTTGCAGCGTCGAGCATGTCGACGCCAAGGTTGGCGGCAGCTTCCGCATGGCGTTCAGGAACTACACGACCGGCCATGCGCATTCCTTCGGTGGCGAGTTCCTGGAACTCGAGCCCAACCGCAAGCTCGTCTACACCGATCGCTTCGATGATCCCAACCTGCCCGGAGAGATCAAGGTGACGGTTGAACTCACAGAAGTGTTCTGCGGCACCGACCTCAGGATCGAGCAGGCCGGCATACCGGACCTGATCCCGGAAGCCGGCTGCTATCTCGGTTGGCAGGAGTCGCTGCTGCAGCTCGCCAATGTGGTCGAGCCCAACATTCCCTAAAGCAATTCCGGGAAAAGCGCGCAGCGGTTTTTTGCGTCCTGAGTTGCGTGACTACAAGAGAACCGCAGCGTTTCCGTGTAAAACGGAAACGCTCTGGTCCTGCCGCCGAGACGGTTCAGGTGATCACGCTGGGCTTGTCACGACCGGTATGGCGCTTGATGCCGGCGATGTCGTCGGCGGCCGCGATGAGGTCGGCCAGCGCCTCCTGCGTGTCGAGGCCATGTTTGGAAGGATCCGGTTCGTAGCGCTCGATGTAGACACGCAGCGTCGCGCCCGACGTGCCGGTACCGGAGAGCCGCAGCACCACGCGCGAGCCACCCTCGAACAGGATGCGGATGCCCTGCTTCTGGCTGACGGAACCATCGACCGGATCGTGATAGGAAAAGTCGTCGGCCGCTGCGACGTTCAAGCCCCGCACAACCGTTCCCACAAGCGTGGCTAGCTTGGCGCGCAGTTCATCGACCAGCGCGTTGGCACGGGCGCTGTCGACTTCTTCGTAGTCGTGGCGGGAGTAGTAATTGCGGCCATATTCAGCCCAATGCCCGGTGACGATCTCCTTGGCACTTTCTCCCCGCGCGGCCAGGACCGACAACCACAACAGCACGGCCCAGAGACCGTCTTTCTCGCGCACATGGTTGGAACCTGTGCCAGCACTTTCCTCGCCACAGATCGTGGCCATGCCGGCGTCGAGCAGGTTGCCGAAGAACTTCCAGCCAGTCGGCGTCTCGTAGATGCCGATACCGAGCTTCTCCGCCACGCGGTCGGCCGCGCCGCTGGTCGGCATGGAGCGCGCGATGCCCTTGAGACCGTCCTTGTAGCCCGGTGCCAAATGTGCGTTGGCGGCCAGCATGGCAACGGAATCCGACGGCGTGACGAAAATACCCTTGCCGATGATCAGGTTGCGGTCACCGTCGCCGTCGGAAGCCGCGCCGAAATCAGGCGCATCCGGCCCCATCATCTCGTCATAGAGATGCTTGGCGTGGACAAGGTTCGGATCGGGATGGTGGCCACCAAAATCCGGCAGTGGCTTGAAGTTGCGGCAGGTACCGGCAGCCGCGCCGAGCTGGGTTTCCAGGATTTCCTTGGCGTATGGGCCGGTGACGGCATGCATTGCGTCGAAACGCATGCGAAAGCCAGACTTGAAAAGTCTGCGCAGCGCATCGAAGTCGAACAACTCAGCCATCAGCTCGGCGTAGTCGGTGACGGAATCAATCACCTCCACCGTCATGTCGCCCGCCTGCACCGTGCCGATCGTGTCGAGGTCGACAGGCGCGATATCGGCTATCTTGTATTCGGTGATTGCCTTGGTACGCTCATAGATGGCGTCGGTCAGCTTTTCGGGCGCCGGACCACCGTTCTCGGCATTGTATTTGATGCCGAAATCCTCGTGCGGACCGCCGGGATTGTGCGAGGCCGACAGGATGATGCCGCCGAAGGCCTTGTATTTGCGAATGACATTCGAAGCGGCCGGTGTCGACAGGATACCACCCTGCCCGACCATCACCTTGCCAAAGCCGTTGGCAGCGGCGATGGCGATCACCTTCTGCGCCACTTCACGGTTATAGAACCGGCCGTCACCGCCCAGCACCAACGTCTTGCCCTGAAATTCCTGCAGTGAATCAAAAATCGACTGCACGAAATTCTCGACATAATTCTCCTGCTGAAACACCGGCACCTTCTTGCGCAGTCCCGACGTGCCGGGCTTCTGGTCGTCAAAGGGCTTGGTGGCAACGGTACGGATCATCGTTCAGGCAACCTTCCTTGCAAGCAGCGAGCGGTAAAGCTCGACATATTTCTCCGCGCTGCGGTCCCAGGACACGTCAGCTTTCATGCCTTGCCGCTGGATCGAGTTCCAGACGCCGGCATTGCCGTGTGCCTGCATCAAGCGATGTACCGCGTGCAGCATCGCATCACCACTGTTGGCGGCGAACTGGAAACCGGTCGCCGCACCGGCGGCCACAGCGGCCTCGTTGGCATCGATGATCGTGTCGGCCAACCCGCCGGTGCGCGCCACCAACGGGACGCAGCCATAACGCAGACCATAGAGCTGGGTCAGGCCGCATGGCTCGAATCGAGACGGGATGATGATGGCATCGCAGCCACCCTGCATGACGTGCGACAGCGCCTCATCATAGCCGATCACGGTGCCGATACGGCCACGATGGCGAGCAGCGGCAGCCAGCAAGGCGCCTTCGAGACCCGGATCGCCGGATCCCAGCACGGCCAACCTGGCACCGGCAGCGACAACACTGTCTGCTACAGCAGCAAGGATGTCGATGCCCTTTTGCCAGGTGAGACGGCTGACCACGCAGATGATCGGGCTGTCGTCCTTGGCGAGATTGAAGCGTTCTTCCACCGCCGCACGGTTCGCGATGCGCTTGCCCAGGGTCTCGGCGGAATAGGTCGAGACCAGATGTTTGTCGGTAGCGGGATTCCAGATGTCGACGTCGATGCCGTTGACGATGCCATGGAGATCGGCAGCCCGCAGGTTGATCAGTCCGTCCAGTCCCATGCCGAACTCCGGCACGCGGATTTCCTGTGCGTAGGTCGGGCTGACGGTGGTGATCGCCCAGGCGGCCTGCAGGCCGGCCTTCAGATACCCCACACCGCCATAATATTCGACGCCGTCGAGGCTCATGGCCTGCGCAGGCAGGCCAAGTTCTCCGAAGATGCCGGCGCCGAACTGACCCTGGAAGGCCAGATTGTGTACGGTGATGAGCGATGGTGTGCCGATCGCCTTGCCGTAGCGCATGTAGGCCAGCGTCATTGCCGCCTGCCAGTCATGCGCATGCACGATATCGGGCTTGTAGCCGTCGATGCCGCCGCCGGCGATATCGCCTCCGACACGACTCAACGCCGCGAAGCGACGCCAATTGTCCTGCCAGTCGCGGCCATTGGCATCGCCATAGGGCCCGCCGACGCGATCAAACAGATGCGGTGCGTCGAGCACCAGGAGATCGAGCCCGTCCACCTGCGCTGCCTGGACGGTGGCCTTGCCGCCATAGAGTGCCTGATATGTCGCCGCGGCCTTCTTTTTCTTCAGCGCATCCATCACGACAGGGTAGCCCGGCACGAGCGAACGCATCGCCACGCCCTTGCCGGCCAGTGCCACCGGCAGAGCGCCCGCGACATCGGCCAACCCGCCGGTCTTGACCAGCGGGAATATCTCCGGCGTGACGGACAGAACCTGCATGCGTTACGTTCCCAACCTGTCGATCATGTCCTGCGTTATCAGAACAATGCCCCTTTCCGAAACCCGGAAGCGCTTGCGGTCAAGTTCCAGATCCTCACCAACGACAAGGCCTTCGGGGATGTGCACACCGTGATCGATGACGACATTGGTCAGTTGCGCATTGCGGCCAACATGGCAGTCCGGCAGCATCACGACATGGTCGAGGCTGGAATAAGAATTGATGCGGGCTCCGGTGAAGATCAGGCTGCGCTTCAGCGAGGCACCCGAAACGATGCAGTCGCCCGACACCAGTGACGACACAGCCATGCCGCGCCGTCCCTCGTCGTCATGCACGAACTTCGCCGGGGGCTTCAATTCCGCATAGGTCCAGATCGGCCAGTCGCGGTCGTAGAGGTCAAGCTCCGGCGTGATATCGGTGAGGTCGATATTGGCTTCCCAATAGGCGTCGATGGTTCCGACATCGCGCCAATAGGGTCCAGCCTCAGCAGTCGAACGCACACAGGACTTGGCAAAACGGTGCGCCACGGCCTTTCCGTGCTGGACGATGTACGGGATGATATCCTTGCCAAAATCGCGGCTGGAGTCCGGCTCGGCGGCATCACGGCGCAGCTGTTCCATCAGGAACTTGGTCTTGAAGACGTAGATGCCCATCGAGGCGAGCGCATAGTCGGGCTTGTCAGGGATGCCCGGGGGATCAGCCGGCTTTTCGATGAAGGAGAGGATGGCGTCCTTGTTGTCGACATGCATGACGCCGAAGCCGGTGGCTTCCATGCGAGGGACCTCGAGACACCCGACAGTGACATCGGCACCAGCGTCGACGTGCTGGCGCAGCATCAGCTCATAGTCCATCTTGTAGATGTGGTCGCCGGCCAGGATCACCATGTATTCGGGCCCATAGGCCTCGATGATGTCGATGTTCTGGTAGACCGCGTCGGCCGTGCCCTCATACCATTGCGTTTCCGATACGCGCTGGCTGGCCGGCAGGATATCGAAACTCTCATTTCGCTCAGGCCTCAGGAAGTTCCAGCCGCGCTGCAGATGGCGGATCAGCGAATGCGCCTTGTATTGGGTAGCCACGCCGAGGCGTCGGATGCCCGAGTTCAATGCATTGGAAAGCGCGAAGTCGATGATGCGGGTCTTGCCGCCGAAATAGACGGCGGGTTTTGCACGCCGGTCGGTCAACTCCTTGAGGCGACTCCCGCGTCCGCCTGCCAGGACGTAGGCCATCGCATCGCGCGCCAGCGGTTGCGACCGTTTGAAATCCGCCATTATCAACCTCCCTGCTTTGCCCTTGGAGCCGCCGTTTTCCTCGCGCGTGGCCCCGTACCCGAACCAACTCGGCCTTCGACCTTGCTGCCCTTGGTCGCCGGCACGAATTCCAGCATCAGCGTCGCCAATGGCGGCAACATCATCAGTGCCGCCGCACGATCGCCTTCGGCGTGCGCTTCCACAACACCACCATTGCCCTTGCCCGAGCCGCCATAGGCGACGGCATCGGTATTCATAATCTCGCGCCAGGTGCCCGCCTCAGGCAATGGAACGCGATAGTTCTCGCGCGGAACCGGTGTAAAATTGGAAACAACGGCGACCGGATTGGCACCAGGAGCCTTGCGCAGCCAGGCAAACACGGAATTCTCTGCGTCGTCGACAATCAGCCATTCAAAGCCTTCCGGCTCGCAGTCACGTTCATGCAGCGCCGGCTTTTCACGATAAAGGCGATTCAAATCGCGCACCGCATCCTGCACGCCGCGATGCGGAAGATGCTGCAGCAGGTTCCAGTCGAGTGCACGGGCCTCGCTCCATTCGCGGCGCTGGGCGAACTCCTGTCCCATGAACAGCAATTTCTTGCCGGGATATCCCCACATGAACGCGTAGTAGGCACGCAGCGTTGCGAACTTCTGCCAGTCGTCGCCGGCCATCTTGCCGATCAGCGTCGACTTCCCGTGAACCACCTCGTCATGCGAGAGCGGCAGCACGAAATTCTCCGTGAAGGCATACATCAGCCCGAAGGTGATCTGGTTGTGGTGGTGCTTGCGGAAGATCGGCTCGCGGGCAAGGTATTCCAGCGTGTCATTCATGAAACCCATGTTCCACTTGAAGCCGAAACCCAGCCCGCCCTCGTGCACGGGATGCGAAACCTTCGGCCAGGAAGTGGATTCCTCGGCAATCGTCATGACGCCGGGATGGGTACCGTAGAGTTCCTTGTTCATGCGTTGCAGGAACGCGACAGCCTCGAGGTTCTCGCGCCCACCCTTCTCGTTGGGGATCCACTCGCCAGCCTTGCGGGAATAGTCGAGATAAAGCATCGAGGCGACCGCATCCACGCGCAGCCCGTCGACATGGTATTTCTCGGCCCAGTAGAGCGCGTTGTTGACGAGGAAGGAAAGTACTTCGCGGCGACCGAAATTGTAGATCAGCGTGTTCCAGTCGGGCTGGTAGCCCTTGCGTGGGTCGGCATGTTCATAAAGGGCGGTTCCATCGAACCTGGCGAGCCCGAATTCGTCGGTTGGGAAGTGCGCCGGCACCCAGTCGAGGATGACGCCGATGCCAGCCCTGTGCGCACCGTCGACGAAACGTGCGAAGCCCTCCGGGTCGCCGAAACGAGCGGTCGGTGCGTAGAGACCGGTGGTCTGATAACCCCAGGACGGATCGTAAGGATGTTCCGAGATCGGCAGCAGTTCGATATGCGTGAAGCCGGTATCGATCACATACGGGATGAGCCGCTCCGCCAGTTCATCCCAGGTGAGAAAGCTGTCGTCTTCGTTGCGTTGCCAGGATCCGGCGTGAACCTCGTAGATCGAGATAGGCTGGCGGCGCGCCTCCGCTTCGCGCCAGAATTTGCGATGCGCGGTGTCACCCCATTTGCGACTTGAGGGCGCGGTCGTCACCGAAGCAGTGGCTGGCCGCAATTCCGAGCGGAAAGCGAAGGGATCGGCCTTGAGCGGCAGGCGAACGCCCTTTGCACCGACGATCTCGTATTTGTAGGGCCGTCCCTCGCCCAGGTCCGGAATGAATATCTCCCAGATGCCGCTGTCCTGCCGCTGCCGCATCGGATGGCGGCGGCCATCCCATGCGTTGAAATCGCCAACGATGGAAACGCGTCTGGCGTTGGGTGCCCAGACAGCGAAATGCACGCCGCTCGCCCCTTCATGATCGATGAGATGCGCGCCCAGCTTGTCGAACAGGCGCAGATGCGACCCTTCGGCCATGTAATAATCGTCGATCGGCCCCAGGACCGGTCCGAACGAGTAAGGATCGGTGATCCACCAGTCGCCGCCCGCGTTGCGCGCATGATACTTCACAGGCTGGCGCCTGCTGACCGCGATAGGCCCTTCGAAAAAACCGGCCTCGCCGCGACGGGAGAGTTCACCGATCTCCTTGCCGGCCAAGGTATACACAGCGACGGTCTCGGCATCGGGAATGAAACACCGTGCGACAAAACCCTTTCCGGCTTCCTGGACGCCCAAGACCGAGAAGGGATTGCCATGCGTGCCCGCCGCAATCGCCTTGACGTCGACAGCTGAAGCCGGCCCGTCAGATTGATCGCTCGTCGCGGTCGCGCGCGGCTTTTTTGTCAAGCAGTACCCCTCCCTGGGTCCACGGCCACGGACATGGCCTCATGCAATCACATCACACAGGCACGTTCCAGATTTCTTTCGCGTACTGTCGGATCGTCCTGTCCGAAGAGAACCAGCCCATACGCGCAACGTTGCGGACGGCGCGGGCGTTCCAAGCAGCACTGTCGCCCCAAACCGCGTCCACCTCGCGCTGCTTGGCGGCGTAGGCGTCAAAGTCTGCCGCGACCATGAACCAGTCGCTGTCGTAGAGACCGTTCATCAGGTCGCGATAGCGATCCGGATCATGCGGCGAGAACACTCCGGACGAGATCGCTGAAATGGCCTGCGCCAGTTCCGGCGAACCTTCGATGACGGCGCGCGGCTGGTAGCCGCTGCGGCGGCGCTCGGCCACCTCGTCGGCTTTCAGGCCGAAGATGAAGATGTTGTCGTCGCCGACATGTTCCTTCATTTCGACATTGGCGCCGTCAAGCGTACCGATGGTGAGCGCGCCGTTCAGTCCGAACTTCATATTGCCGGTCCCCGACGCTTCCATGCCGGCCGTCGAGATCTGTTCCGACAGGTCGGCCGCCGGCATCATGATCTCGGCAAGGCTGACGTTGTAGTTGGGCACGAACACGACCTTGAGCAGCCCGCGAACAGCGGGATCGCCGTTGATGACCTTGGCGACGTCGTTGGCCAGTTTGATAATCAGCTTTGCGTTGTGATAGCTGGGGGCCGCCTTGCCGCCGAAGAACTTCACGCGCGGCGTCCAGTCCTTCTCCGGATGCGAACGGATCTGGTCGTAAAGCGCCACGGCTTCCAGGATGTTGAGCAGTTGCCGCTTGTATTCGTGGATGCGCTTGATCTGGATGTCGAACAGCGCCGATGGATCGACGCGGATACCCAGCCGGTCGGCGACCAGATTGGCAAGCCGCACCTTGTTGGCGCGCTTGACGGCCGCGAACTTCTTGCGGAATGCCGCGTCGTCCGCGAAACGGTCCAGATCCTTGATGCCTGCAATGTCGTCGAGGAAACGATCGCCGATGGCTTCGCGTGCCAATGAAGTCAGGCCGGGATTGCACTGGATCAACCAGCGCCGCGGCGTGATGCCGTTGGTCTTGTTGTTGATACGGTCGGGATAGAGCCGGTGCAGATCGGCGAACACCGTCTGCTTCATCAGTTCGGTGTGAAGCGCCGACACGCCGTTGATCGAATGCGAGCCGACGAAGGCAAGATTGCCCATGCGCACGCGGCGGTCGCCGTTTTCCTGGATCAGCGAGATGGAAGCGATCTGGTCGCCGGAGAAACGACCCGTCGCGCGCGCTTCCTGCAACACCTCGGCATTGATGGCGTAGACGATCTGCATGTGCCGCGGCAGCAACCGTTCGAACAGCGGCACCGGCCAGCTTTCCAGGGCCTCCGGCAGCAGCGTGTGGTTGGTATAGGCGAAGGTTCGCTTGGTGATGTCCCAGGCCTTGGCGAAATCCATGCCATGGACATCCATCAACAGCCGCATCAGTTCCGGCACGGCAACAGCCGGGTGGGTGTCGTTGAGATGGATGGCGGCCTTGTCCGGCAGCGATTCCAGCTCGCCATACTGGCTGAGATGACGCTGCAGGATGTCCTGCAGCGAAGCGGTCGAGAAGAAATATTCCTGCCGCAGGCGCAGCTCCTGGCCAGCCTTGTGCGAATCCGCCGGGTAGAGCACGCGCGACAACGCGTCCGCCTTGTTGCTTTCAGCCAGCGCGCCGATGTGATCGCCGGCATTGAACTTGTCGAGCAGGATCGGGTCGACGGGCATGCCGGACCAGAGCCGCAATGTGTTGACACGCTTGGCCTTCCAGCCGACCACAGGCGTGTCATAGGCAACCGCCAGCACATGCTCCAAGGGTTTCCAGACATGCCGCTCGAGCCGACCATCCCTGGCCGTCACGGATTCCACCGAGCCGCCGAAGCCGACTTCGAAGGAGCGCTCGCGACGCTCGAACTCCCATGAGTTGCCATGATCGAGCCAGGTCTCCGGCAGTTCCACCTGCCAGCCGTCCTGTATCTCCTGGCGGAACATGCCGTTGGCGTAGCGGATGCCGTAGCCGTGGGCCGGCACGTCGACGGTCGCCATTGATTCCATGAAGCAGGCGGCAAGCCGGCCCAGACCGCCGTTGCCGAGTGCGGCATCTGGCTCGAGCGTGGCGATCTCGTCGAGGTCGACGCCAAGCGAGGACAGCGCCTCGCGCATCGGTTCCATGATGTCGAGATTGGAAAACGCATCGCGCATCAACCGGCCGATCAGAAACTCGAGCGACAGGTAATAGACGCGCTTCTCCTGCTGATCGTAGGTCTCTTTTGTAGCGCTGATCCAGTGGTCGATGATGCGGTCGCGCACCACCTTGATCGAGGCTGTCAACCAATCGTAGGGCGTCGCAACCGTGGTATCCTTGCCGACCCGATATTTGAGCGCCATCAGCACCTCGGACGCGAGCGTCTGAGGGTCCGGATGATCGAGATCTGGCAGCGGGACACTCGGCGTCTTGGTGCGGGTCATCTTGCCTCTCGCGCGACCGGCGATCAGAGCTCACTCATCTCGCCGAGAACCGATTTTGCCTTTCAAAAAGCATGCATAGCAGGACGTTCCGGTCCAGACTAGACAGCCGATCGGAATTTTTCAATCGATTTAATATTGCTAATATTCCGCATTGCACCCAGAGCATATCGCAATGCACTCCGGGCGCAATCGGCAGATCATGCAGCGGCCGCGGCGGCCTCCGGCGGAACCTTCGCCCCGGTCATGAAGGCGACCGCATCCGACATCGAATATTCCTTCGGATTGATGACAGTGAGACGTCGGCCAAGCCGATGGATATGGATGCGGTCCGCCACCTCGAAGACGTGCGGCATGTTATGCGAGATGAGCACGATGGGCAGGCCGCGCCGCTTCACGTCGAGGATGAGTTCCAGGACACGCCGGCTCTCCTTGACACCGAGTGCAGCCGTCGGCTCGTCCATGATGACGACGCGGCTGCCGAAAGCGGCCGCGCGCGCCACAGCCACACCCTGGCGCTGGCCACCTGACAGAGTCTCGACCGCCTGGCCGATGTTCTGGATGGTCATCAGGCCAAGCTCGGTGAGCTTTTCGCGCGCCCGCTTTTCCATCGCCGTGCGGTCGAGCATACGAAACCAGGAGCCAAGAATGCCGGGCTTGCGGATCTCGCGGCCGAGAAACATGTTGTCGGCGATGGACAGGGCCGGCGACAAGGCGAGGTTCTGGTACACGGTCTCGATGCCGGCGGCGCGCGCCTCCATCGGAGACTTGAACTGTACCAGCTTGCCTTCCAGGAGGATCTCGCCCTCGTCCGGCGTAACGGCCCCGGAGATCGCCTTGATCAGCGACGACTTTCCGGCACCGTTGTCGCCGATGACGGCCAGGATTTCACCTGGATAGAGGTCGAAATCGGCGTTGTTCAGTGCCGTGACGCGGCCGTACCGTTTGACCAGTCCGCGTGCGGTGAGAATGGGTTCATTGGTCATCCTGCGACCCTCCTGATCCATTGGTCGATGGCGACGGCGCTGATGATCAGCACGCCAATCAAGAGATAGGTCCATTGCGGGTCCGTACCGATGAGGCGCAGCCCGAGCGAGAAGACGCCAACGATCAGCGCCCCGAAAAGCATGCCGAGGATGGATCCGCGCCCGCCGAACAGCGAAATGCCGCCGATCACCACCGCGGTGATGGATTCGATGTTGGCGAACTGGCCAGCCGTCGGCGAAACAGAACCGATACGGCCGATGAGCAGCCAGCCGCCGAGTGCGCAGATCAGGCCCGACAGCACATAGACCGACAGCAGCATGCGGGTGACACGCACCCCCGACAGTTCGGCCGCGTCCGGATCGTCGCCGATCGCGTAGACATGGCGGCCCCAGGCGGTGTGGTTCAGGACGTACCAGAGAACGGCGACCAGCAGCACCATGGCGACGACGCCATAGGTAAAGACCGCGTTGCCCATGCGAAAATTGTTGCCGAAGAACTGCAGGATCGGCGCCTGCGTCTCGATATCCTGCGCGCGAATGGTTTCGTTGGCTGAATAGAGGAAATTCGAGGCCAGAACGATCTGCCACATGCCAAGTGTGACGATGAAAGGCGGCAGCTTCATATAGGCGACGAGCGCACCATTGATCCAGCCGCACAGCGCGCCGACGGCAAAGCCGCAGAGGATGGCGATCGAAGGCGGCAAACCGTAGCGGAAGGTGAACTGCCCCATCACCACCGACGACAGCACCATGATGGCGCCCACCGAAAGGTCGATGCCGGCAGTGAGAATGACCAGTGTCTGCGCTGCGCCGATCACGCCGGTGATGGCGACCTGCTGCAGGATCAGCGTCATCGAGAAGGCCGAGAAGAATTTGCCGCCGATGATCAGGCCGAAGATCAGCACCGAAGCCACCAGCACGATCAATGGCACGGCCGCCGGATTGGAATGCAGGAAATGCTGTATCTTTTCCAGGGTCGAACGCGTGTGCGTGTCGAAGTCCGCCACTGCCGTGTCGGCTCCAGTCAGCACTTTCTCGAATTCCTGCGGTCGCCTGGCATCCGCCGAAGCGTCGGTCATGTCGGCTCCTCCCGATCGGGGACTGATGCCCCGTCATACGCCCAAGGTGGTGATGCCTCGCCGGCGCGCCGATGCCCCCTCCCCGGCCGGAAACCAACCGGATGAGAGGGTGCTCCGCCAGGAGAGCACCCGCTTAAGCAATGTCACGCCGTTGTGGGTTCAGATCAACCCCAGCACTTTGAAAGGCCGGTCTTGACGTCGATGGATTCGACGCCCTTTGCCGGCTTGTCGGTGACCAGGGCCACGCCAGTGTCGAAGAAGCTCTTGCCTTCCGTCGGCTTCGGCTTCTCGCCGCTGTCGGCGAACTTCTTGATCGCCTCGACGCCGAGTGACGCCATCAGCAGCGGATATTGCTGCGAGGTGGCGCCGATGACGCCGCCTTCGACGTTCTTCACGCCCGGGCAACCGCCGTCAACCGATACGATCAGGACGTTCTTTTCCATGCCGACGGCTTTCAGTGCCTCATAGGCACCCGCTGCCGCCGGTTCGTTGATGGTGTGGACGACGTTGATGGAAGGATCCTTCTGCAGCAGGTTCTCCATCGCCTTGCGGCCACCTTCTTCGTTGCCGTTGGTGATATCGTGACCAACGATGCGCGGATCATCCTCATCGCCGATCTTGTTGGGGTCCTTGGGATCGATACCGAAACCGATCATGAAGCCCTGATCGCGCAGCACGTCGACGGTTGGCTGCGACGGGGTGAGGTCAAGAAACGCGATCTTGGCATCCTTGGCCTTGTCGCCGAGCGTGGCTGCAGCCCATTGGCCGATCAGCTTGCCGGCCAAAAGGTTATCGGTGGCGAAGGTGGCGTCCGCGGCATCGGCCGGTTCGAGCGGGGTGTCGAGCGCAATCACGAGAATGCCGGCATCGCGCGCCTTCTTGATGGTCGGCACGATGCCCTTGGTGTCGGAAGCGGTGATCAGGATGCCCTTGGCGCCGTCGGCGATGCAACTTTCAATCGCAGCGACCTGGCTTTCGGTGTCGCCGTCGATCTTGCCGGCATAGGTCTTCAGGGTGACCCCCAGTTCCTTCGCCTTGGCGGTGGCGCCTTCCTTCATCTTGACGAAAAACGGATTGGTGTCGGTCTTGGTGATCAGGCATGCGCCGACGTCGGCTGCCGAGGCAGGCGCGGCAAAACTTGCGAGTGCTGCGACCGCAGCACCGAACACGGACGTCTTGAGAACAGAAAATCGCATTGAGGTACTCCTCCCAGAACCAAAGATCGCGGCCAGCTGAATGTGCACCGCCGAGGCGCCCGTCTGCTTTTCCCGGTGAGCTCCCCGGCACAAACGAAACACCAATCGCAACCTCGAGTCAATAATTAAATCACTCTTATTTATTATTGACACACTTGCGGAGCCGGCTCATTCTCGGCCAAAAGTCAGACAAGAAATCACGGGAGGGAGGAAGCTGTTGGACGACGGCGTTCAAAAGCACGGTTCGGGCGAGCCGGCGGCCAGCCGTCTCCACCGTGGCACGAACCAGAGCGGCATGCGTGACCACAATGAGCGGCTCGTGCTTTCGCTCGTGCGCCAGCACGGCGGCCTCGCAAAATCCGACATCGCGCGCATGACCGGCCTTTCGGCGCAGACCGTCTCCGTCATCATGCGTGAGCTGGAGGACGAGGGTCTGCTGCTCAGGCGCGAACCGCTGCGTGGACGCATCGGCCAGCCGTCCATTCCCATGGCGCTCAATCCGGAAGGCGCCTTCTTCATCGGTCTAAAGATCGGCCGCCGCAGCGCCGAACTGGTGCTGATCGACTTCCTCGGCGAGGTGCGCGCGATGCTGCACCACTCCTACCGTTATCCGGCGCCATCGGAGACCGTGGATTTCGTTGCGGCAGGAGTCGCCAAACTGAGATCGGAGCTGACGCCAGCCCAGGACCGGCGCGTCTCAGGCCTCGGCATCGCCGTACCTTTCGAACTGTGGAGCTGGGCCGACGCAGCCGGTGCGCCGCGTTCGATCATGGAGGAATGGCGTCATCGCGACATCCGCGCCGACATCCAGGCGCTGTGTGACTTCCCCGTCTATCTGCAAAACGACGCGACCGCGGCCTGCGGCGCCGAGCTTGTTTTCGGCAATGCCCTGGATGTGCGCGACTTCGTCTATTTCTATATCGGTGCCTTTGCCGGCGGTGGCATCGTGCTCAACGGTCGCATCTACAGCGGACCGACGGGTAATGCCGGCGCCCTTGGGTCGATGCCAGTGCCTGGACCGGACGGCAGGCCAATGCAGCTCATCGACGTTGCCTCCATCGCGACGCTGGAAAAGGCGCTCGCGCTGCGCGGCGTCGATGCCCAGCACCTTTGGACATCACCCGAGGAATGGGGCGACATCGGGCCGGAGCTCGACACGTGGCTTGCCGACGCTGCCGATGCCCTCGCCTACGCCATTGCCTCCGCATCTTCCGTGATCGATTTCGAGGAAGCGGTGATTGACGGCTGGATGCCCACCACGATCCGTGCGCGCCTCGTCAAGGCCGTTGGCAGCGCACTGGACAAAGTCGATGCCGAGGGCCTCAAACTGCCAACCGTGCGCGAAGGCACCGTCGGCATCCATGCCCGTGCGCTCGGCGGCGCCAGCCTGCCGCTATCCGACCGTTTCCTCGTCGGCCCAACCTCCACATCCGGAACACTCTGACATGCTGATCGGCATTTCCCCCCTGCTCGGGCCCGAACTTCTTGCCGTGCTGCGCGCCATGGGCCACGGCGACGAAATCGCCATCGTCGACGGCAACTATCCAGCCGAGGAACAGGCTACCCGCCTGATCCGGGCAGACGGCGTCGACCTGGTGCCAATGCTCGATGCCATCCTTTCCGTTCTGCCGGTGGATGACTTTGTCGAAGAAGCGCTGTTCCGCTCTTCGAAAAAAGGCGATCCGAAACTGGTCGACCCCGTCCATGGCGAGATCGAGGCGGTCTGTGCCAAACGAGCGCCCGGTCGTAAGGTGACCGCCATGCCCGGCGCCGATTTCTATGCCAGGGTGAAAGCCGCCCATGCCATCGTCCAGACATCGGAGCCACGGCTCTACGCCAACATCATCGTCCGCAAGGGCGTGATCTACCCGACCGGAGCTTGAGCGCATGATCCTGTGCTGCGGCGAGGCCCTCATCGACATGTTGCCGCGCGAGACCATGGCGGGCGAAGCGGCTTTCGCACCCTATGTCGGGGGGGCGGTGTTCAACACGGCAGTGGCGCTCGGTCGTCTGGACATTCCGGTTGGTTTCTTCACCGGTATCTCGACGGATTTCTACGGCGACATGCTGCGCAACGCCCTTGTCGCCAGTAATGTCTCGCTCGACTTCATCAAGTTTGCCGACCTGCCGACGACGCTGGCCTTCGTACGGCTCAACGCCGGCCACGCAAGTTACCTCTTCTACGATGAAAACACGGCCGGCCGCATGCTGCTTGAAGCCGACTTGCCCGCCGTCGGTGACATGGTTGAAGCCATGCACTTTTCCTGCGTCAGCCTTATCCAGGAGCCATGCGGGGCAACCTATGAAACGCTGATGCGCCGCGAGCACGACAAGCGGGTGATGATGTTCGATCCCAACATCCGCAAGAACTTCATCAAGGACAAGCCGAGGCATCTCGCACGCATGCAGCGGATGCTGGCGCTCGCAGACATCGTGAAGCTCTCCGACGAGGATCTGGACTGGTTTGGCGAGACAGGCAGCCTCGAAGACATCGCCGCGCGCTGGCTTGAACTGGGGCCTAGCCTGATTGTGGTAACGCAAGGCGCCAAGGGCGTGGTGGCTTTTTCCCGGAACCATTCGGTTTCGGTGCCCGCCGAGCCAGTCAAAGTCGTCGACACGGTAGGTGCGGGCGACACGATCAATGCCGGAATCCTCGCCTCACTGCGCGATCAAGGACTGCTATCCAAGCAGGCAATCGCCGGCCTTTCCGAAAACCAGATCCGTACGGTGCTCGCCTTCAGCGCCAAGGCCGCCGCCATCACCGTTTCCCGTGCCGGCGCCAATCCGCCGTCGCGGCGGGAGCTTGTCGAAAGTGCCGCCGTCGCTGACTAACAGCGGCCGGCGCAATCACATTATGTTTCGCGGATTGCGGTGCCGTTGCGGTCTGCCGCACAAGAAGCCCTGCAAAAGCTTGGCTTTGCGGCTTTTTGCGCAAGCAGGCGGACATCTGCTGGTAACGAGGATCGCCGCTGCCTAAAGCCGCAGCCCGACCGCAAATCTTTCGCGCGGCGTGCAACTCTGGTACCAGCGGCGCGTTATCAGGCAAAATTCGGAACCGACATGCAGTTCATCGATCTAGGCGCGCAGCGCGCACGCATCCACGACAGGCTGAAAGCGGCCATGGACAAGGTCGTTGAGGAAGGCCGCTATATTCTGGGGCCGCAGGTCGCCGAATTCGAAGCCAAGCTGGCCGACTACGTTGGCGTCAAGCATGTGGTGGCTTGTGCCAATGGCACTGACGCGCTGCTGCTTCCTCTCTATGCCTCAGGCATTGGGCCCGGCGATGCGGTGTTCGTGCCAAGCTTCACATTCGCGGCTACCGCCGAGGTGGTGGCGCTGGCCAAGGCGGAACCGATCTTCGTCGATGTCGATGCCAAGACCTACAACATCGACATCGAAAGCCTGGAAGCGGCCATCGCCATGGTGAAGGCCGAGGGTCGGCTGAAGCCGAAGGCGATCATCCCTGTCGACCTGTTCGGCCTTGCCGCCGACTACGACGCGATCATGGCGATTGCCAAGCGTGAGAACCTGCTGGTCATCGAAGACGCGGCGCAGTCCATCGGTGGCACCGCTGACAATGCCAAATGCGGGACTTTCGGCCACGTTGCCGGCACCTCGTTCTACCCGGCAAAGCCGCTCGGCTGTTATGGTGACGGCGGCGCCATGTTTACCAATGATGCGGCGCTCGCCGAAAAGCTGCGGTCCTTCGCTTTCCATGGCAAGGGCGAGACGCAATACGACAATGTCCATGTCGGCATCAATTCGCGCCTCGATACACTGCAGGCGGCGATCCTGATCGAAAAGCTGGCGATCCTGGAAGACGAGATGGTAGCCCGCCAGAAGGTGGCGGCGCGTTATGCCGACGGCCTAGGTGACATTGTTACCGCAGCGCGCAACCTCGACGGGACGCGTTCGGCGTGGGCGCAATACGCCATTGAAACGCCAAAGCGCGACGGGCTGAAGGCGCACCTTCAGGAAAAGGGAATTCCGTCCGTCATCTACTACGTCAAGCCGCTGCACGAGCAAGTTGCCTATCGCCACTTCCCGCGCACGCCAACGGGCCTGGCGGTATCGGAGGGCTTGCCAAACCGGATCCTGTGCCTGCCGATGCATCCTTATCTCAGCGAAGCCGACCAGGATCGCGTCATTGAGACGATACGCAACTATATCGGCTCGAACTCGGCGCAGGCGGCGGAATAGGCAGCTGCCTTCGCCGGTGTTTGCAGGCAAGTGAGACAGGCGACGCCGGTCAAGCATCGCCTCCGCTACAGCGGTTGTTCAGACACCTGTCCTGGCGGGACAGAAAGGCCTCACCTGCCCTTCGCAATGAAGAACGGGTTGGCGAAATCGGCGTCATCCACCTGGTTGCGCTTGCCATAGATGAGCGGCGCGCCGTCAAGAGTCGAAGTGCTGCCGCCCGCGGCGCGCAATACCGCATCCCCCGCCGCTGTATCCCATTCCATGGTGCGACCGAAGCGCGGATAGATGTCGGCCACGGCTTCCGCCAGCAAGCAGAACTTCAGCGACGAGCCAATCGAGACAATCTCGGTCTGGCCGAGCGTCGCGATGTAGTCATCGGTTTCCGCGGTGCGGTGCGAGCGGCTGGCGACTACGGCTAGCGGTGAAGCTGCTGCACGCGCTGTGATTGACCGGCGTTCGCCAACGCCGAGGTCGGCATCGACATCTGCCATTTCCGCCCTGCCCGGCCGCCCCGAATAAAGCTTTCCCGAGCATGGCGCGAAGACGACACCCACCTCCGGCGCACCATGGCGTATCAGCGCGATGTTGACGGTGAAGTCATTGCCTCGCTTGACGAATTCCTTGGTGCCATCGAGAGGATCGATCAGGAAGAAGGCTTCGCCCAGCGAAGCCGGCAGGATACCAGCGCTAGCCTCTTCTTCCGCCACGCAAGGGATATCCGGATAGATTTCACGCAGACCTGCCAGGATGATCTGCTCGGCCTGCCGGTCGGCTTCCGTTACCGGCGAGGCGTCCGCCTTGGCGTCGACAGCGCAGCCTTCATGGAAGATGCGCATGATGGCGCTGCCGGCGGCCAGGGACAGCCTTTCGAGTATGGCAAGCATCGCCGCGTCAGCGGTCGCGTCCACCGGGCTCATCTAGATGCCGCCGCCGCTTTCATACTGCGTCTCTGCCTTGTCACGCTCGGCCAGCCAGTCGTCCAGAATATCGACCATCTCTTCAACGGTCCTGCCCACGGTTTGAAGGCGGATCTCCGGGTTCTCCGGCGGCTCGTAGGGAGAATCGACGCCGGTGAAATTCTTGATCTCCCCGCGCAACGCCCGCGCATACAGTCCCTTCGGATCGCGACGAGCGCATTCGTCGAACGGTGTATCGACAAACACTTCGACGAACTCGCCGCCAGCCATCAGTTCGCGCGCCAGACGCCGTTCGGCGCGGAACGGCGAAATGAAGGAGACCAGCACGATCAGACCGGCATCCGCCATCAATTTCGCCACCTCGGCGACACGGCGGATGTTCTCGACGCGGTCGGCGTCGGTGAAACCGAGGTCGCGATTGAGGCCATGGCGCACGTTGTCGCCATCGAGCAGATAGGTATGGCGCCCCGTTGCGGCGAGCTTCTTCTCAAGCAGATTGGCGATGGTCGATTTGCCCGAGCCCGAAAGCCCGGTGAACCAGAACACCGCCGGGCGCTGGTGCTTCATGTCGGAGCGCGCGCGCTTGTCGACATCGAGCGACTGCCAGTGGATATTCTCGGCGCGGCGCAGCGCATGCTGGATCATGCCAGCGCCTACGGTCGCATTGGTGATGCGGTCGATCAGGATGAACGCGCCGGTCGAACGGTTTTCAGCAAAAGCGTCGAAAGCGATTGGTGTACGGGTCGAGATGTTGACGACGCCGACCTCGTTCATCTCCAGCGACTTCGCTGCTTCTTCCGCGAAGTCATTGATGTTGAGGCGGTGCTTCAGCTCGGTGACGGTCGCGCTTGCTTCATCCGTCTCGGTGCGCAGGATGTAGGAGCGGCCCGGAAGCAATGCCTGTTCGTCGAACCACACCAGATTGGCGGCGAACTGATCGGACACCTGCGGGCGCGCATCCGGCTGCACCAGCACGTTGCCGCGCGAGACCTCGACTTCCTCGTCCAGCACCAGTGTTACCGCCTGGCCAGCAACGGCCTTCTGAAGGTCGCCACCATAAGAGACGATGCGCTTGACGCGGGCCGAGCGGCCGGACTTCGCCACCACCACCTCGTCGCCACGCGACACCGAGCCGGACGCGACAGTGCCGGCAAAGCCACGGAAATCGAGGTTCGGCCGGTTCACGTACTGAACGGGAAAACGGAACGGCTGTTCCGCCGAAGCACTGTCAACCGGGACAGTCTCCAGATGCTCGATCAGAGTCGGCCCCTGATACCAGGCCAGGCGCTCCGAACGCATCGAGACATTGTCGCCATAGCGCGCCGACATCGGGATCGGCGCGATGCTTTCGAAGCCGAGGTCACGCGCGAAATCCCGGTATTCGGCAACGATGCGATCGAAGGTGACACGGTCAAAACCGACCAGGTCGATCTTGTTCACCGCCAGTACGATGTAGCGGATGCCAAGCAGCGAGGCGATGATGGAATGACGCCTTGTCTGGCGCAGCACGCCCTGGCGTGCATCGATCAACACGATGGCGAGATCGGCGGTAGAAGCGCCGGTCGCCATGTTGCGGGTGTATTGTTCATGCCCCGGCGTGTCGGCGACAATGAATTTGCGCTTCGGCGTGGCGAAAAAGCGGTAGGCAACGTCGATGGTGATGCCCTGCTCGCGTTCGGCCTCGAGACCATCGACCAGCAGCGCGAAATCGACATCCTCACCGGTCGTGCCGTGCTTGCGGGAATCGCGCTCAAGTGCCGCCAGCTGGTCCTCGAAGATCTGCTTGGTGTCGGAAAGCAGGCGGCCGATCAGCGTCGACTTGCCGTCGTCCACCGAGCCACAGGTTAGGAAGCGCAGCAGCGATTTCTTCTCCTGCGCAGCCAGATAGTCGCGCACCTCGTTGCTCGGCTCGAGGGTCTTTGCCGGAACATGGCGCATTCTCAAAAATACCCCTCGCGCTTCTTCTTTTCCATCGAGCCGGCCTCGTCGCGGTCGATCAGGCGCCCTTGCCGCTCGGAGGTGCGCGCCGTCAGCATCTCGCCGACGATGGCTTCCAGCGTGTCGGCGCTGGATTCGATGGCACCCGTGAGTGGATAGCAACCGAGAGTGCGGAAGCGCACCAGACGGTTTTCGACCACCTCGTCAGGACGCAGCTTCATGCGGTCGTCATCCTTCAGGATCAGCATGCCGTCGCGCTCGACCACGGGCCGCTCCTTGGCGAAGTAGAGCGGCACGATCGGGATGTCTTCCTGCAGAATGTACTGCCAGATATCGAGCTCGGTCCAGTTGGACAGCGGGAAGACACGGATCGATTCACCAGCGGCGATGCGGGTGTTGTAGATGTTCCACATCTCCGGCCGCTGGTTCTTTGGATCCCAGGCATGGCTGGCATTGCGGAAGGAGAAGATGCGCTCCTTGGCGCGCGACTTCTCTTCATCGCGGCGGGCACCCCCGAATGCGGCATCGAAGCCATACTTGTCGAGCGCCTGGCGCAGGCCAACCGTCTTCATGACGTGGGTGTGCACGTTCGAACCGTGGTCAAACGGGTTGATGTTGTCGCGCACACCGTCCTCGTTGACGTGCACCAAAAGGTCGAAGCCGAGCTTCTCTGCCATCTGATCGCGGAAAGCGATCATCTCGCGGAACTTCCAGGTCGTGTCGACATGCAGGAACGGGAACGGCGGCTTGGCTGGATAAAAGGCCTTCATCGCCAGATGCATGAGGACCGAAGAATCCTTGCCCACTGAATAAAGCATCACCGGCTTGGAGAAATTGGCCGCAACCTCACGGAAGATGTGGATGGACTCCGCTTCCAGCCGCTGGAGGTGGGTTAGAGCCGCATTCATGCCACGTACCCTTCATCACAAAATCGACCGCATATAAGAAGCCAACAGCTGATCACATGGAAACAACCGGACGGCACAATTGCGCTGTAGCAAATAGATGGCATGCCTTACAGGCAAACTACCCCCTTCAGCGGCCATTGCGCGAAACAAAAATCTCCAAAGATCGAAAATCGGAAAAATCCGCGCGAGTCGCGCGTCGAGCCAATTCCGGGTTTGCTTGACCGCTCCAATCCCCCTCATTAACAAGACAAGGGCATACCGTCCCTACAAGTTATCCAAGAAGAATCCGGAAAGCAGCATGAAAGTCACCATCTTCGGAACTGGATATGTTGGGCTGGTCACCGGTGCCTGTCTTGCCGAAGTCGGTCATTCGGTACTTTGCATGGATGTGGATCAAGGCAAGATCGAGGGCCTTGCCCATGGCAAACTGCCTATCTGGGAGCCAGGGTTAGAGGACATCGTTCGCCGCAATTTGGAGAACGGCAACCTGAGCTTTACAACCGACACTGCCGCGGCGGCACGGCATGGCGAAATCCAATTTATAGCAGTCGGCACTCCTCCTGCAAGCGACGGTGCCGCGAACCTGAGTCACATCTTCGCGGTCGCTGAAGGAATTGCCGCCCACATGGACGGCTACCGCGTGATCGTAACGAAATCCACGGTTCCAGCTGGAACCGCGCGGAGAGTTGCAGGAAGAGTACAGAGTGTTCTTGACGCACGTCACCGTGAGACGACCATCGGCCCGCTACAATTCGACATCGTTTCCAATCCGGAATTCCTGAAAGAAGGCGCGGCGATTGCCGATTTTTTGAAGCCAGATCGCATCATCGTTGGCACAAATTCTAAGCGCGCGGGCGCGCTTATGCGCACCCTCTACGAGCCCTTTAACCGAAACCACAACCGCATGATCTTTATGGACGTCGTCTCGGCAGAGCTTACAAAGTATGCAGCCAACATTATGCTCGCGACCAAAATCAGCGTCATGAACGAACTGGCGAATATTGCCGAGCTGGTTGGAGCCGACATAGAGCAGGTTCGAACCGGGATAGGTTCAGATCCACGCATCGGGTATCACTTTATCTACGCAGGCGCCGGTTATGGCGGCTCCTGCTTTCCAAAAGATGTCAGAGCGCTAGAGCATAGAGCCCGTGAGCTAGGCTATGACGCCGAACTTCTTAGAGCCATTGAAAACGTCAACAACCGTCAGAAGAGCCGGATTTTCCAGAAGCTTGCCCAGTACTTTGGCGGCCTTGACAAGTTGAGGGGAAAAACACTTGCAGTTTGGGGACTCGCATTCAAGCCCAATACCGACGACATGCGCGAAGCGCCAAGCCGAACGCTGATGGAAGCACTGTGGGAAGCCGGAGCCAACGTCCAAGCGTTCGACCCGGTTGCAATGGAGGAAGCCCAACGGCTCTACGGTATCAGGCCTGATCTGGTATTGTGCGACGAGAAATACGACACGCTAATCGATGCAGATGCGCTGATCATTTGCACGGAGTGGCCGCAGTTCAGGGCGCCCGATTTTGAAAAAATCGGGCGGCTTCTAAAAAACAAAGTCATTTTTGATGGAAGAAATCTCTACTCGCCCGCGATATTGGGTGCCAGTGGATGGAAATATTATGGTATTGGTCGAGCTGCCAATATCGACAGCCCGGATAGCGGTTAAGTTTCCAAGAGAGGTACAGCATCGACGCGAAATACCATTGTCGAAAATGCATACCCCTCTCTTTCGAAGCCCCAGAAACAAAGAACAAATAAGATTTATATGAAAAAGAAACCTAACCCTCGCGTGAGTATTGAGAAGCTCACTTCACCAGAGCTTCTACGGAGGTACACTGGTTTTTGCCTGGACATGCTGACAGCACTGTCTGCATTTACGCTTTCTTATGTAACTATTTTCGGGTACGATCTGAGGATCACGAGATCGATACCCGGTATAGAAGAAAAAGCCTTTGGATTCGTCGCCATATTTTTCCTGTTTTACTTATTCTTCTCGGTGCACAGAGGGTCGTGGCGATACGTTTCCATCCCAGATCTTACAAATATAATTCGGGTAAGTTTGTTTACTGTCATAACTTACACTGTGATCTCTTTCCTTGTGACTCGCGGATCGAATCTTCCCCGATCGGCCCCCGTCCTCACGTTACTTTACCTAATAGCAGGCTTGTCCTCCTCCAGGTTAATTTACAGACTGCTAATGGAGCGAGCTTTTTTTGCCCCTTCTAGTGACAACGCTAGTCTCGCGCGAAAATCCCGTAACGTTCTTCTGTACGGCCTCACGGATAATACAGAAAGCTTCATTCGCGCAAATCGCCGCGGAACAAAAAGTGAGTTCAATGTCATCGGGATCCTGGACGACGGATTACTTAATCAGTCCAGAATGATACAAGGGGTGAAGGTACTGGGTGACTTTTCCGCTCTTTCGTCGATTGTTAGCAGATTTGATCAAAGAGGATACAAGATATCCGAGCTTATATTGACAGACGCGGGACACGCTCGAAATCAACTGGCGGAAATTGTTGAAAAAGCCTCAGGCCTGGGCATCAAAGCGTCGCGCATTCCCGACTTCACGGTTACCTCTGCCCTAACCAGTGGTTCTGTCCTGCAACCCAAGGCTATTGAGTTGGGTGACCTACTCGGTCGGCCTGAGGTTGTTGCCGACCTCAAAGTTGTATCCGATATGCTCAATAACAAGATCATTCTAGTTACCGGAGCTGCTGGCTCCATTGGATCGGAGTTATGCCGTCAGATTGCCGCATTCGGTCCAAGGCAACTGATCCTCACCGACAGTTCGGAGTTTCATCTCTATACCCTGGATATTGAAATTCGCGAATCTTATCCGAGCCTGGATGTTATTACGTGCATCATGGATGTGCGCGACAAGGCCAGGGTCTCAGCCTTATTCTCTAAATTCCAACCGGCATCCGTCTTTCATGCGGCGGCTCTCAAGCATGTCCCCCTAGTGGAAGACAATCCGCTGGAAGCCATCAAGACCAATTTACTGGGAACGCGAAATGTCGCCAACGCAGCTGTTGAACACGGCGTTGCGAACTTTGTCATGATTTCAACCGACAAAGCGGTCAATCCAACCAATGTCATGGGGGCCACGAAACGAGCGGCGGAAGCCTACTGTCAGTCACTGGATGTGGATTCGCCTAAGACACGCTTCAAAACCGTGCGTTTCGGCAACGTGCTTGGATCCAACGGGTCCGTGGTGCCTCGCTTTCAGAAACAGATCATAGACGGCGGCCCCATTACGGTTACCCACCCGAACATTGTTCGCTTTTTCATGACCATACCTGAGGCGGTTCGATTGGTTCTGAACGCCTCGGCCCACGATGAGGATGAGCAGGAAAAGCGCGGCAAGATCATGGTGCTGGACATGGGTAAGCCAGTTCGAATTGTTGACCTGGCAGAACGCATGATACAGCTCGCCGGATTTCGACCCTATGTTGATATCGAGATCATCTATACGGGACTACGACCTGGCGAAAAGCTTTACGAAGAGCTTTTCGATCCGTCGGAAGTGCAAAAGATGCAGACAGCGGATGGATACGTCGTTGCATCCCCGCGCGTTACCGACAAGACCCTGCTTCTGAAGTCGCTCGCTTCACTCGAAGACGTTATCACACATGAGAATGCCGCACGAGCGCTTGAACTTCTGACACACATCGTTCCGGAGTATAAAAAAGCTGGTGAGAATGCCGCGCATGAAAATGCCAGCAACAGGGCCGACATCCCTCGCCTTTGAGAAAAGGCCGGGAAAAAATTATATTCCGACCTTGTCGCCCTGTCCGCCGCCGGAAACTGTTTTCAGGATAATCAACAGATCGCCGAGAAAGGTAGCGGTCTCCAGGTACTCGGCGTCAATTCGGGCAAGGCGTACCGGGTCGGACATGTCGATGCCCCGGACCTGTGCCAGCCCTGTAATGCCTGGACGCGCCTCAAGAACCCCCAAAGCCTGTCGCTCCGAAACCAGCCTGTCTTGCGAAGGAAGGCAGGGGCGAGGGCCCACAAAGCTCATCTCACCTTTTAAGACGTTCCAAAGTTGGGGTAGCTCGTCAATTTTTGTACGGCGCAGAAACTGACCGGTTGGAGTTATGAGCGAAACAGTCGCCTCATGTGTGGGAACCGATGGCGACCCATAAAACATGGTTCGCATCTTGTAACAGCAAAAGTGCTTTCCCCTGCGCCCGACTCGCACCTGACGAAATATGCCTGGCCCTGGTGAAGTCCAACGCACAATGAAGATGCCAACTGCGATAAACGGCGCGAAAATTATGAGCGCTAATGTGGCCGCGACAATATCAAAGAGCCTTTTCATAGAAAGCATTTCCACGGCACAATTTGATCTGCCTTCAACTAGTGAGCAGACTGCTGCTTAACCCCGATCGCGGGCGTCGTCATCGCCACAAATAACCACACGGCGCTTCGCAACGCCCATAGCAAAAATGTTGCGGTTCCGCTTGTTAACCGCCGACAGCCTCAATGATTACATCTTGGGTTTCTCTTGTCAGGTAAGGATGCATTGGCAAGCTGACTACGCGTTTGGATAGATCATCACTGATCGACAAACCTGCCGGATCGCTAGGGAAGTCCTTATAAGCATTTTGACGATGAAGAGGGACAGGATAGTAGATGACCGTCGGTATTCCCGCGTCTTTGGCCCGCGCCTGAAACGCATCGCGCTCCCCTTGATCCCGCATCTTCAAGGTGTATTGCGCCCAGATGCTGGAAGAACCATCAGGAACATAAGGAGTGGCATATCGATTCGATAGCCCGGAATTATACCGTTCAGCGATCCGTTGACGCGCTTTGGTTTCATCCTCATAGATGGCCAGCTTCTCGATAAGAATGGCCGCCTGGAGCGTATCCAGCCTGCTATTCATACCAATCCGATCGTTGTAGTATTTATGAGTGCCCTTCCCGTGCACCCGAAAAGAGTCGATCAAGCTGGCCAGATCATCATCGTCCGTGAAGACGGCACCGCCATCTCCATAGCAGCCAAGTGGCTTTGCCGGGAAAAATGATGTCGTGGTGATGTCCCCAAGAGAACCAGTCATCCTGCCCTTATACACACCGCCGAAGCCCTGGGCACTGTCTCCAACCACGAACATGCCGTTTTCGCGTGCAATCGAAATGATCGGATCGTAGTCAGCGGGCAGCCCAAACAGATCAACCGGGATGACACAGGCCGGCCTGAACCCTGCGGATTTGGCAAAAATTATCGCACGTTTGAGGCTTTCGGGATCCATGTTGAATGTATTCTCGTCGACGTCGACAAAAATCGGCGTCGCATTCAGAAACGGAACAACTTCCGCGGTAGCCGCGAATGTAAAAGCGGGAACAAACACCGCATCACCAGCCTTGATACCCAAAGCCATCAAGGCCAACTGCAAAGCATCTGTACCATTCGCACATGATAGACAATGCTTGGCGCCGCAATATTCAGCGATTGCTCGTTCAAAATTGGCAACATGAGGACCCATTATGTACTGGCCCTCATCCAAAACATTTGAAATGGCTAAGTCCAGATTGCTGCGAATCCGGCTCTGCTGAGCAGCAAGATCAATAAAAGGAATAGCCATGTCTTTGACACTCATAGATTTTCTTTTTGCGAACGCGGCCGAGGAATGACGATGGCCGTTGGGCAGCTTCTATACAAAGCGCCAGATACCGGCAACCATATTCCGACCGAGGAGATCGAAGGCCGCCTCGTGCTTCGAACGAATAGCAGCAAAGCAAATGTCCATTTGCAATGCCCCTGAGCCACTCAGTTACGAAAGGAACGAATTAACGCCGGCAATAACCGCCTCTATCTCCGCCTTTGCCATGGCAGATGAGATCGGCAGACTTAAGGCCTCATCGTGAATCGACTCCGTCAATGGCAGGCTCAAAGAAGACAGTTCAGGGTAAGCCTTCTGTCGATGTGGCGGAATTGGGTAATGGATAAGTGTGTGAACACCCAATGCTTGTAGATGCGCTTGCAGTTCTGGACGTCTGCGGCAACGCAAGACAAACAGGTGCCAGACATGGCCAGCCTCATCATTGCAGAAGGGAACCGTAACCGCTTTGTTGTGGATACCACTTCGATACGCGCCCGCAACACGACGCCGAGCTGAAATCTCACCATCGAGGTGCTTCAATTTAACATCAAGCATCGCCGCCTGAATGTCGTCCAGCCTGCTGTTCACACCCTGGAAGTCGCAACGATATTTTTCTATCGATCCATAGTTTCCAAGCGAGCGAACAGTCCTGGCGAGATTTTCATCATCTGTTGTCATCGCTCCAGCATCACCGAGCGCTCCCAGATTCTTCCCAGGGTAGAAGCTGAAACCTGCGGCATGCCCCCAACTCCCGGCACGCCGACCTGCGATTTCGGCTCCATGGGCTTGAGCCGCATCTTCCAGGACGAGCAGATCGTGCTTACTTGCAAGCTCCATGATCCCCGGCATATCGGTTATCTGCCCATAAAGATGAACCGGCAGAATGACCTTTGTCCTGGCAGTCAACGCACTAGCTACCCCGGCGACGCTAAGATTGAATGTCCTCTCATCCGGCTCGACAAGAACGGGAACGAGCTCGTTTTCCGTAATTGCCAAGATGCTAGCAATGTAAGTGTTGGCGGGAACTATGACTTCGTCTCCCGGCCGCAAACGACCGAGCACTTTCCAGGCGCGCAAGGTGAGCACGAGGGCATCGAGCCCATTGGCCATGCCCACGCAGTGCTTCGTGCCGCAGTAGGCTGCGAAATTTTGCTCGAAAATGGATAATTCCTTGCCACCGATATACCAACCGGAATCGATGACGCGCGCGCAGGCGTCAAGCAACTCATCTCTATAGGACCGATTGACGGCCTGGAGATCTAGAAACTTAATCATGCGGGAGCTTTCTGATAATTTGCGCAGGATTGCCGACGACGACGCAATATGGCTCCACATCCTTTGTGACGACCGCACCGGCGCCAATCATCGCATGTTCACCAATGATGATCCCTGGCAGTATCGTCGCATTTGCACCGATACTTGCGCCCCTTCTAACCGTTACACCTAGGAATTTCTCCGGATATGCCTTTGAGCGAGGCATTCTGTCATTCGTGAAAGTCGCGTTTGGTCCGATGAAAACATCGTCTTCAATACGGGTGCCGTCCCAAAGGAAGACTCCGGACTTAAGAGTCACATTGTTGCCGACAACTACGTCACCTTCCACAAAAGTATGAGCACAGAGATTACATCCCGAGCCAATTCGAGCCCCCTTCAACACCACGACATACTGCCAGATGCGTGTATCCTCTCCAATTGCAACGCCTTCTGCTACATCGGCGAAAGGATGGATCTTAGGCATGTTTCACGGCTTTCAAGAATTCATCGTAGTCGCGGATGTAATCCGCCTCATCATATAGCTCGCTGGCTAGGACCAGCAGCACACAATCGCCCGAGAAATCATGCATTTCCCGCCATGTCATATTGCCGATAAAAATTCCGCTGTCCGGCGAATCCAGCAAAGCTTCGCTGCGCTCAACGCCATCATCCAGAACCATCCTACAGCGGCCTGCTACACAGATGGCCACTTGCTGCAAGAGCTTGTGGGCATGAAAGCCTCGCGGATGGTCTGACGACATACCCGTCATGTAATAAACCCGCTTGATCGCAAAAGGGATGTTACGATTACCCTCCAGCGCAACCAGAGTGCCTCTGTCATCACCCAATGAGCGAAAATTCAAGCGAATGATCTCGGGCATTTCAGTTGCCCGCCGCTAGAGAAAGTAAATATTGCCCATATCCGTTTTTTGCGAGCGCATCGCCTTTACTTTTAAGCGCAGCAGCATCAAGCCAACGGTTGTAGAATGCAATTTCCTCCAGGCAGGCGATTTTGAAACCCTGCCTGTGTTCTATAGTTTGCACGAACATGCTCGCCTCCAAGAGGCTTTCGTGAGTGCCTGTATCGAGCCAAGCAAACCCGCGACCAAGAATCTCAACGCTCAAATTACCGCGATCAAGGTAGGCTTGATTAACGCTGGTGATCTCCAATTCACCCCGATGGGAAGGCTTAACATCCTTAGCGACGGCAACGACGTCATTGTCATAGAAATAAAGACCGGTAACCGCGTAATTTGACTTCGGATACTGAGGCTTCTCCTCGATTGAAATCGCACGCAACTCTTCATCGAAGGCGACAACGCCGAAGCGCTCCGGGTCCTTCACCTTGTAGCCGAATACAGTCGCGCCTTTTTCGCGTGAGACAGCGCGCTTGAGCATGGGGGTGAAGCCTTGCCCATAAAAAATGTTGTCCCCCAGAACAAGGCAGACCCCGTCCTTGCCAATGAACTCTTCGCCAATAATGAACGCTTGCGCCAAGCCATCGGGACGTGGCTGAACGGCATAAGAAATCGAGATGCCAAACTGCGAACCGCTACCGAGAAGACGCTCGAAACTGGACCGATCCTCGGGTGTCGTGATGATCAACACATCGCGAATTCCAGCCAGCATCAACACCGACAGCGGATAGTAGATCATCGGCTTGTCGTACACTGGCAACAGTTGCTTCGACACACCAATGGTAATGGGGTAGAGCCTTGTTCCCGAGCCTCCCGCTAGAATAATGCCTTTCATCAAAATTCCTAGATATCTGCGCCCAGGCGCTCGCGCTGATAGCTGCCGTCCTGAACGTGCCTGCACCACTCTCGGTTGCTCAAATACCATTCAACGGTTTTACGCAACCCTGTCTCAAACGTCTCAAGCGGCTTCCAACCCAGTTCGCGCTCGATCTTGGTGGCATCGATAGCGTATCGCTTATCATGGCCGGGACGATCCTCCACATGAGCGATCAGATCCTCATAACGGGTAAAGTCTCCTTGTTTTTCAGGAGCAAGTTCTTCGAGGATTGCGCAAATCGAACGAACAACATCGATGTTGCGTTTCTCGTTGTGCCCCCCGATATTGTAAGTCTCACCGGATTTCCCTTTGGTAGCGACTTGATAGAGCGCTCGCGCGTGATCCTCCACATAGAGCCAGTCGCGGATCTGATCGCCAGCTCCATACACCGGCAGCTTTTTCCCCTCCAAAGCATTGAGGATCATGAGCGGAATCATCTTCTCTGGAAAATGATATGGCCCGTAGTTGTTGGAGCAATTGGTGATGATCGTCGGAAGGCCATATGTACGCCGCCAAGCACGGACCAGATGGTCTGACGCAGCCTTGCTTGCTGAATAAGGAGAACTTGGCGCGTAGGGCGTGGTCTCTAGAAAAAGCGCTTTGGGGTGATCGAGATCACCATAGACCTCGTCGGTCGAGACATGATGGAATCGAAAAGTATCCCTTCGTTCGACACTCAGTCCTTTCCAGTACTTTCGTGTCGCCTCCAGAAGGGAATAAGTGCCAACGATATTAGTTTCGATAAAGGCAGCGGGCCCGTCAATCGAACGGTCTACATGTGATTCGGCTGCCAAATGAATCACTACATCAGGTTGATAGCTATTTAGTATCCGATCCAGAGCGGAGCTATCGCACACGTCCACTTGTTCGAATGTGTACCGATTACTACCTCCGATCTCCGCAAGGGAAGTCAGATTTCCGGCATATGTTAGCTTGTCAACATTAAGGACGCTGTCGTTGGTATCCCGGATAATATGACGGATGACAGCAGAACCGATGAATCCTGCACCTCCGGTAACAAGTACTTTCATGAACGCGTTGCCTCAATTCTATACAGGACTGGACGCAATATACGATCGAGGCCAAAATGAAGACAAGTTGAAACAAGCCGCAAAAACGGAGATGTTATAGAAATATTCTTTTTTAGAACCTTCATTTTTTCACCGAAGAGCGTACCGGTTCGCCGCATCTTAATCAGCGAGCTCTCGCTGTGGACACGGTAGAGTAGAAGATTTTCACGGACACAGCAGAAACGGGTATGTGCCGATGCGCGAAGCAGAAAATCCCAATCTTCAAGCTTGAGCCCTGTCTCATCGAACCCGCCGATTTTATCAAAAAGACGACGAGTGAAGAGCATCGTTCCCGCCGGCACGAAATTGTAGACCGTAAGCCACGGCTTGACGGCACCGGAAAAGAGAAATGACGATGAGCGACCTTCCCGCCGCCCTTCGCCAAAGGTCTCGGCATTGCTGTAGCAAAGTTCGCAATCGGGAGCCTGCTGGAGAGCCACCAATTGGGTACGGAGCTTGTCGGCTCGCCACATATCGTCGGATGCTAGAACGGCGATATGTGAACCGACCGCGTGTTCGCGAATAGCACGGTTGAGGGTTCTGCAAAGCCCTTCATTGTGCTTGGTAACAAGGCGGAACGCGGACGTGTCCGCACCATGGAGACGCTTCAATAACTCCACGCTCCCGTCAGTCGATCCGTCGTCTATGACGATAAGGTCGAGTTCGAACCCGCCCTTTTTCTGCCTAATGACGCTCCCGATCGCATCAATCACATAAGTTGCGTGGTTATAACTCGGTATGACAACGCTGACGGTAGTGGAAGGAGCCATTGCTCAGTGCCCCAGGATCGACTTGTAAAGTTCGACCAGTTTCCGTCCTTCGCTATCCCAATTATAGCGCGCCAGAACTGCTTCACGGCCGCGCTTGCCCATGGCTTGGCCGGCCTCTTGATCACGACACAGTCGGTCTATGGCCTGAGCGACATCTTGAGGCTTCGTCGGATCGACACATAAGCCACATTCGTTGCCTTCTATGATGCTACGCCAAAGCGGAAAATCCGATCCCACCACAGGTATACCAGCGGACATGTATTCAAACATCTTGTTCGGCTGCGAATCGATATGATTCGGCGCAGGGAGGAACGTCACAACTCCGGCCGCAGAGTTCTCCATAACCCTGCGAACTTCAGAACGCCCAACAAATCCATGATCATCGACCTTGGACCACCCGGCGCTCTCTCGACAGCGCCGACCGGTTTCCTTCTCGGTAAAATTACCGACAAGGGCGAGTCTCACCTCTTCAGACGTTAATGCCATTGCATCAACCAACTGCGGAACGCCACGAATACTCGTCATCGCCCCGACGTAGCAAACATGCTTGCGCCTTTCATCCCAGGAAAGATATTCGCTCAACTCTTCAAGCAGAGGATAGTTATTGATATCGACCGCCCGACAACCCGATCTCTCAAATTTTGACCGAATAGTCGGCGTTGCCGTCACAACAAAATCCATCTTCTTACAAGCATAATTTTCAAAGATAGAAAAAGATCCAGCAATAACTTTACGCAATCCTCTTTTCAGATAGGGCTTTGTCATAATGTCGGCAGGGAAATCTTCGTGAGCATCGAAAATTACCCTCCGCCCCTGCGCTTTCAACTTTAACCCAACTGGGAGCAGCTCAGGGTCATGTAAGTGATACAAATCTGCGTCCAACAGGCATGCCCGCTTATAGACAAGCTGCGTTGTAGCCATCATTCGACGCAACCGCCCACTTCCCGAGACGCCAACGTCGATGACCTGCACGCGGTCAACTTCCTGATCGCCTTTGCCATCAGCCACAACCAAAGTCGTATGATAGCCCGCACTCGCCAAAGTTCGGCACTGCTTTCGAAAAATCCGCACGTCGTCGCGCGGATGAACGGATGTTAAATGAGCAACTCTCACAATTCGGCACCCCGGAACTAAACTGTCCGCGCGACCAATTCGTCGGCAATGCGGATCGCTGCATGCCCCCCTCCATAGAGGGAGGCATCATCTACAACACGCGTGCCAAATTTACTGACCGAAGCAGCAACAATCGCCGCTTCGTTCGCGCCGGCAAGTACGTTAGCATCAATCTTTACCAATTCGGTCCACTCTGTCTGATCGCGCATCGTCACGCAGAATTTCCCGAAGAAAAATGCTTCCTTCTGAACACCGCCACTGTCGGTGATTACCAATTCGCAGCGGCTCAGCAGCCAGAGCATCTCAAGATAGCCAACCGGATCAATAACGGTGACACTCAGTTTAAGCCCATGATTTTCAATAGCTTTTCGAGTTCTCGGATGCAATGGCAGCACAACAGGACCAAGTCGCCGCTGAACTTCATTTAGAGCCTGAACAATCGCAGCCAGACGATCCCTGCTATCGGTATTTTCAGCACGATGCAAAGTTGCGATAATAAACCCGCCCTCAAACTGAAGGCCCAGAGGCCTTGCGGCTTTGCTTGCAAATGCGATCGCGGAATCCTGCATCACATCACCCGCATTAATGACGCTAACAGCCTTTCTGCCGAACCCTTCAGCTTCGAGATTTTGAACCGCAGTTTCAGTCGGGCAAAACAGAACGTCGCTGACCTGGTCGGTCAATATCCGGTTTACTTCCTCGGGCATCTCCATGTTGAAGCTGCGAAGGCCAGCTTCGACGTGCGCGACGGGAATATGAAGTTTGATTGCCGCCAACGCGCCAGCCAAGGTCGAATTGGTGTCCCCGTATACGAGAACCCTGTCAGGTTTTTCCGCTAGCAGGATACGTTCGATTTCGACAAGCATCCGGCCCGTCATCTCACCGTGTGAGCCACCGTGGATATCTAGCAGATGGTTTGGACGTGGTATGCCAAGCTGCTCGAAAAAAACGTCGGACATATTCGCATCGAAATGCTGCCCGGTATGAACAAGAATCTCCTTAAGGTGGGAATGTTTCGCCACCGCCTTTGCCACGATACCAGACTTCACAAACTGCGGTCGAGCGCCGACAACAGTGACGATCTTTGCAACCAAATCTATCTTCCTTATGGCGCAACGCGCGCGACAGTTGGCGTTCCGTGGATTATTTTACCGCCAACGTCAATCAAGTGACGCTCACAGCGCGGAGAGACCCGGCAGCCTCACCAAGACGCTCAAGTGCCTGTTCCCAGAGAACGACGAACCGCAGCGCTCCCTGATGTCGACGCAGAAGGTTTCACGAGAATCCTATGTCGCGAAATAAGGAAAGCGCCTGCAATCATCAACCCCCCTCCACCGGTCAGCAATGCAGTCGGCAATGGTGTGTCGATGAGCTGAATAACAAAAGGCAACAACAACACCAGATGCGCTCCAGGGGTTAAAACTCTACGCAGAGCCACAAAAAAAACGACAAGGATTGGAAGCCCAATCCATCCCAAATTCGTAAACATATCAACTGCGAACCCGGCCGTTGCATTATCCCCTGAAACATAAAACGCTTTACCGATCAATTTTCCTGGCAAATCATCATATCTATATGTGAAAAATGGCGATAAGAAACTATATGAATAGAGCAAGGGTTCTCTAAAATACTCCGCATATCTGAATGCGATATCAGCTGGCATAATTAGAAATCGCTGAACAAATGTTGGGATCCAAACCTCTCCCAAATCGAAAATAATCTTCGCCAAAACGACACCGACCGCCATCGTTGGCGCCATAAGCCAAGCAAATCCATACACCGAGATCAAATGAAGAAAAAGCAATATCGGAAGCATAAGTATATACACTTTGTTCCCGGACGCAGAGAAAATCATCATTATGAATATTAAGGCGATTAATTTGAACAAAATCTCTTTCGATATGATCAAAAGGTATATTGCAAAAACATAAACAGACCAAGAGAAAAGATAGGTCAGCAATCCCTTCGGAAGCCATTCGTTGAATGCGGCGCGAAGGGTGTAAGCAGAACCAAAATCAGTCAGAACAGGCGCGCCGAACCGGAGATATAGGAGAATTCCCAAGTAGATAATAATAGCAGAATAGATAATGCTAAAAATTTTTGTATAACCACCACCAAGAAGTGGCAAAGAAGGCGATTTCCATCTCACGCCGATGCTCAGTGACAAGATAGATACCCAAAACAATGTCACAAACCCAAAATAAGAGTCTGATCCTGCCGTGATCCACCATGCCACGGTTACCGGAACGTAAGACGTTAGAAACAAGAAGGCGAGACCAACATCAAATACGTCAAGCCTACGATTCAAGAATGCAGAATAGATAGCGGCGGTGACCGACAAAACCGCAATGGAAAGAAAATACTTCGAAGAAAATGGGGACCCAACGGTTGCGATGCCATATTGCCCGAATTGGCGAGATGTTTGCCAAGCAAACCAATCGCAGGCAAGGCGATACAGTAGAACCAATGTAAACTGGATCACCAGTCTATGAGATGGCCGCAATACCACAAATGAATGCGACCGGTTCACCATATTGTTCATCTCATCTTTTACTACAAACCTATCAAATAGGATTGATTTCCAGCCAACCTGATCCTTAAGAATAAATTCGCAACCTACGTCCAGTCACACGCTGGAGGATATCCTGTGCGCCCTTCGCAAAACTTTGCAAACCGTCCCAGGTCCCGAGCTCCTTTGCATCATGGAGAGGAGCATTCATCAAGCGCTCAAACTCCGCCTCTGAGATACGAATTTTCTTACAGAAGTACTGTATGTCCGCAGCCAGCTCATCAGGGGCATACAACGGATCAAGAAGTGTCGCCACCGCCTCATCCCTGGACATCTGACCGGAAAGTATCAAGCTGGACAGATGGGGCTTACGCTTGTCGTAGCCAAACCGACGCGGCAGATAGTGATTCTGAAAGAATCGAGTAAACACAGATTCGCCGTGCTTGCGCAAATAGGGCTTGTAGTCGACTTTCTCGACAAGCTCCGCGAGAGCTCTCTTCTTATCATAAGGAAGAAAATTCAGAGGAAGAACCGTCCTCATTCCATAAAAGAAGGGATATCCAAAATAATATTGAAAAAAACTAATTGTCTTGTATTGACGCAGCGGATGCTCGCCAAATTTCTTGTGAACCGACCGCAAGTTAATGGCATCCATCGCGCTATGATGCCAGGCCCGAGGGAATACAGATTCAGTTGCTAAATTTCCACCACTTATAATATATTTAATCTTATTCTTAACAGAGAAATGATACATGCTTGCAAAAAAAGCGTGGTCCTGTGGAACATCCTGGTTTGCGACACCGGCCTTGAGATAAGCCAGCTGCAAATCACGCATTTCCTCCCAATCCATGACATGGGTGTGAAGGTCGTAGCCACAATACTTTACGATATTCTCGATATTTCGAACTGCCAGCTCTGTATTCCAGCCAGCGTCGACATGAACGACCAGCGGCCTTAGGTCAAACTCCTTCAGCTTAAGTGCAAGATAGGAACTATCAACACCTCCGCTGAGGCCAATAATACAATCGTACTCTCGGCCGCGACCCTCCTCCTTGATGCGCGCCACAATTTTATCCAGCCGCGCCTTGCCTTCCTTTCCAGGAAACCAATGCGTCGACTGAACATCATCGAAATAGTGGCAGTGATTGCACACACCATCGTCGTCGAAGGCAATTTGGGGATCGGTGGTGTCCATAACGCAACGAACACACATCCGATAGCCATCAGCGCTCACGGCTCGGTACTGTCCTGAACCAGCAGGATTCAAAATATTAATCAAGTAAAGCCTCCAACTCTTGCTGTGAAGGATAGTTTATTAACACAGCACGATGCCTACCGTGAAATACAAACAAACTCCCTGCCGCCGCCGCTTCAACATGGCCTTTTTGCGTCACTTCCTGAATATGATCCAGAGAACCCGCGCCCCCGCAAGCTATCACTGGCGTGTCGACACTTTCTGCTATTTTCTTAATCAAGGCCACGTCGTAGCCACTCATGGTACCGTCGCGATCAATGTTGTTGATCAGGATTTCGCCAACTCCGAGCTTCGCGAGATTAACGGCGTGCTGAACAGGATCAGCTTTCGTATTCGTCCTGCCACCATCAATCCAGACTTCATACTTTCCGAAGAAGGAGCGCTTCACATCAATCGCCGCGACCACGCTTGAAGTGGCCAATGCGTCGCATGCGGATCGAACGAGATCTGGGTTTCTGAACGCGGCACTATTAATCGCGACCTTTTCTACTCCGATACGCTGCAGTCTGCGCATTTGACCCAGATCCGTTATTCCGCCACCATAAGCAAGCGGCATAAAGCACTCACTGGCTATATCCCGGATCAATTCAAAATTCGGCTCGCGACGCTCCGAAGTTGCGCCGATATCCAGCACAAGGATTTCGTCAACTTCCTTCTCATTGAAAATTCTAACCGCATTTATTGGATCACCGACATATTTCGGGTCCTTAAACTTCACAGTTTTGTAGAGCCCTCCCCCTCGTAAAAGAAGGCAAGGGATGACACGCGTCCTCAGCATTCGGTAAACCGCTCCAGGAAATTGCGGTAGACTGCGACGCCGAATTTATGGCTCTTTTCAGGATGAAATTGCATAGATAGTACATTCCCCTTGCCAACCACGCTGGCAAACGTTCCACCATAGGAAGTTGTCGCGAGCACGATCGAGGGATCCTCCGTGATCATATAGTAGGAATGTACAAAGTAAAACCGCATCGGCTCGGGTACATTTTGAAAAATACCAATGCCATCCGCTGTTGGAATGACAGTATTCCAACCCATATGCGGAATACGCAATTTTTGGTCTACCGGCGACTTGAAGCGAACCAGATTGAAGTCGAGCCAGCCAAATCCCGACAGCTCGCCTTCCTCACTGGCCTTGCCAACAAGTTGAGCACCCAGACACACTCCGAGCGTTGGTTTGCGTTGCTCTACGACCAACTCATTAAGCAAATCATAGAGGCCGAGATTTCGCAGATTGGATATGGCGGTGTCGAATGCTCCGACGCCAGGCAAGATTATCTTTTCTGCCTCTCGCAAAGCGCCATGATCACGCGTAATTATCGCCTTGCCACCAACTTTTGCCAGCATGTTAGCGATTGAGGCAACGTTGCCAACGTCATAGTCGACAATTCCAATCACGTCGTTTCCTCTTTACCGAGCAGCGCCCCAACATTGCGAGCGCTTTTTAGCACAAGAACTACTGAGATCGCGACTGCAACGAAGGCACAAACGACTGCCCCTGCGAGACCGGGGATGAGAAAATTGCGCACCAGCGCGAATACCGAGCAACTCAGCACGAGCGTCGCCATACCCTCAAACAAAAGGCGCTGCAAGTGCCACTTCGAGAAACCGGACACGGAAAATATGGCGGTAAGATAAACCAGGTGATAGACACAATTGACTACCGCGAAGCCAATCACGGAAATGATCGGGTTCTCTCCTGCCATAAGTGGCAAAATCACAACGATTGCGGTTAGCATATCGAAGGTCATTTGCACCTTAAATGAGACTTCTTGGCGCCCAGCCACCTCAAAGAGTCTTTCCGGCCAGCTGGTTTGGACGCTCAACCATGCAGCCGGCGCCAGGATCATCGCATAGATGCCGGCCTCCAGCCATTTGGTGCCAAACAAAACAACAAAAACGACATCTCCCCAAACGCAGACAAACACAAAGAGAGGGGCCAGACCGCACAGCGTCAACCGCAGCAGAGCTCGTGCCGTCGTCTCTATTCGCATGGCGCCCCTGTACTCAATAGCCTCCCTGTAGAAGACTTGGCTCAAGCCGGCGGTTGCAAGCAGCATTGGGACGCTGAGTACAGTCCGTGAAAGACCATAGAACCCTGCCGCGGCAGCGGCACCCGTTGTCGAAAAAACGTAGATCGGCATGTCACGTGCAGCAGTTCCGATCAGGCTATAAGGGGCATTGAAAACCACAAACTGATGAAACCGGTTCCAAAGAACGCGGACGTCGTCTGGCGTAGGTATACGGAAATAGCGGTATATATTCGAAGCGACATACCGGAGGACAAGAGAGATACCAACAAGCTGACCAGCCAATTTGGCGGCCACTAGTCCCAGTGCCCCCAAAAATGGTCCTGCGGAAAAGGCGAAAGCGACGTAACCTACTTGATTGTACACATTGGTTCGAGCGATCGGACCAAAACGTTTTTGTCGTGTCAAAAGTGACGTCGCAACTTGCATGAACACGGTTGCTGCCGTCATGGGCAATGCAAACCACATCCACATAGTCTGACCAGAATGCCCTAATTTTGCGGAAATGGGCTCTCCGAAGATGACGATACCAGCGATGAGCACCATCAAAACGATCAAGGTAAGCAAAGAGATCAAGCTAATGAGCAGGCCTCCTTCCTTCTCATCTGCGGCAAGCTGAAGCGCCAGATCCAAGCGCAACGTGCAAGCGATAACCAAGACGGCTACCACTCCCATGAAAAGCAACTGGAGGCCGAACGCCTCAGGCGTGTAAAGGCGAGTGAGAACCGGAACCGCCAAGAGAGGAATGATTTGGGCAAGAGCAAAACCACCCAACATAGTCTTGACGTTGGAAACAAAACTCATTCGAAGAACCCATTAAACACCAAGAAACCACACGGCAACGCACACAACCAACTTCCATTTTCGTATTTTGCGTTCAAACCCGTCGTCCCATGGGCCTTGGCTACAAGAGAGCCCGTCAGTTTCCCAATCACACGACCAAGGAGCCGACAGATGCCAACGCGACTTGTGCTCGAAAATCAGCAACAATGTGATCGCACCAGTTGCCTGCCTTGGCTGACAACTCGAACCCTTGTCAAGGCAAGGGTGAACCAGTAAAGCCGACCCCACCAACAGCAAAGCGATCGGACTGGCACATTGACGCTCCTTCTGGAAAAAATCAAAGCAAAGACAGCAGTGGTAGGCATCATCGGTCTCGGTTATGTGGGCATTCCGCTCGCTCTTCGTTTTTCGAATGTTGGCTTCCGAGTACTCGGCTTCGACATAGATCAGGGACGAGTTGATGCTCTGAATGCCGGAAAGAGTCCAATCGCCCACATTCCGAGCCATGAAATCGCTGAGATGGTAGCTTCAGGTTTTGAAGCCGTTACGGATTTTTCCCGGATCAGCGAAGCCGATGCCATTGTAATCTGCGTTCCAACCCCCCTGAGCAAACATCGCGAGCCGGACCTCTCGTTTATTGTCTCAACTATGGAAAGCCTCGCCCCTTATCTAAGGGCGGAGCAGCTGCTGTCACTCGAAAGCACAACATATCCAGGGACAACAGCCGAGGTCCTGCAGCCCTATATCGCGAAACGCGAGCTTCGTATTGGCGAAAACTTCTACCTCGTTTATTCTCCCGAACGGGAAGACCCTGGCAACGCTCATTTCAATACCAGAACAATCCCGAAAATCGTGGGCGGGTCTACCGTGACCTGCCGTGAAATTGGTCATGCTCTCTACGCCAACGCGATTGACAACGTCGTTCTCGTATCATCGACCCAAGTGGCCGAGCTCACTAAATTGCTCGAGAACATCCATCGTGCAGTAAATATCGGTCTCGTGAACGAGATGAAAACCATCGCCGACAAGATGAACATCGACATTTTCGAGGTTATCGACGCTGCAGCGACGAAGCCCTTCGGCTTCACCCCGTACTATCCGGGACCCGGCCTCGGCGGCCACTGCATTCCGATCGACCCGTTCTACCTGACCTGGAAGGCGCGCGAGTATGGGCTCAACACCCATTTCATAGAGCTCGCCGGATCGATCAATCGTGATATGCCACGATGGGTTCTGGAAAAAATCGTGGCAGCATTGAACAATCGACGCAAAGCACTCAGAGGAAGCCGAATTCTTGCGCTTGGGATTGCCTACAAGCGCGATGTCGATGATATGCGCGAATCTCCATCCGTTATGGTAATGGAACTGCTCCGTGAACGCGGCGCCATAGTCGACTATGCGGATTCAAAGGTGCCCGTATTCCCGAAGATGAGAGAGCATCATTTCAATCTTCAATCAGTAGAGCTGACGAAAGACAATATCGCTTCTTACGATTGCGTTGTGGTCCTTACCGATCATTCTGATTTCCCCTACGATCAAATCCTAGACCACGCGTCACTCATCGTAGACACGCGTGGCAAGTATCGCGCTCCTCATCCCAATGTTGTGAAAGCGTAAACCAGCACTCTTCACACTGGTGGAGTATTGATGCCCATGCGAAGTGATTACACCGTAGAAACCTTAGACCTCGGTATAGCTGACCTAATAAGAACGCTTTGGAACGGAAGGCTCGTAATCGCAGGCATTGGCCTAGTATCACTCCTTATTGGTATAATACTCTTTTTTGTTGTCCCGCGCTCATACCAATCGGAGATCGAGATCACCCCCTTGCGGCAAACACAATTTTCTCTTTTTACGACGTTAGCGAACGAAAAAATATTTCCTTATACTCCCGAAGCCCTCGAGCTTGAGTATGCGACATACGTTCGCGACTTCGACAATCTCGTAGCGAAAGCCAAGGAGACAGGTGTCGTTCGGCGCTCAGATTTGTCCGATCAACAGTATGACAGCGAAGCCCGCAAATTCGTTGGCGGCATCGTGTTTGAAACGCCTCCACCTTCCGCAACTCAAGAGACGCCGTTCCTTAGAATAGTCGCCCGCAGCGACAACGCAGAAGCTCTGACAAATTTTGTTACCACAGTCTTGCGGACGTCATCCCAGGAAATGGCCAAGGATTTGGCCGAGGCAGTACGCCAACGGGCGAATGGGATCAAGGAAGCGCAGCTTGCGGAAGTTGCCAAGCTCAAAATAGATATAGCAGCGAGGCGTCAGCGTGTTGACGCCATGCGGAATGACCAGATCGCCAAGCTAAGTGAGCAGGCTGACATTGCCCGCTCTCTAAAGATTGAAAAGCCGATTGAAGTTCGCGCATTGGATGCAACGGAGCAAGGTCGGGGCTCCGTCCAAATTAACTCCGCTAACGATTCTGACCCATACTTACGCGGTTACCTTGCTCTTGATGAGCAAATAGTTGCGTTAAAGAACCGCAAGGACAATGATCCTTTCATAGATGATCTTCGCGAGCAGCAACAACGTATCTATACCCTTGAAAATGATCCTCTCTCAGGACGCATCCTGACGCTACTGTCGCTTACGCCCTTAGCGGATTCATCAACAACACAACTTGTGCGTTACAGCCTTGCTTCAGCCACAGCCGAAAAGGTTTTTCCGAGAGCAAGCGTCTTCTTGCCACTCTTCCTACTGTTTGGATTTGGGTTGGGAATTGGGTATGTGCTCCTGCACGAGATTTATGCTGACAAAGCGAGCGCTTAGTGGGCCTCGGATCAGGAGCGGACAAGAAGAGGCTCCATCACGTTTCCTGCGCGCCAAGGCCATGAATAAAGTTCGCGCCTGCAAATAAATTAAAGGGAGAGCTTGGTGCCATCTATCGCACATGTTGGCTACGGCTATTGGGGACGCAATCTAGCCCGAAATTTTTCGCGGATTGGAGCGCTCGTCGCCGTTGTCGACGCCAATGTACAGGCTGCGGAGGAAGCCGCAGCGACATATGGGGTGCAGACCCTCTCATTCGATGATGCACTCGCGGCTAAGGAAATCGATGCGATTTCCATCGCCTCGCCAGCAGAGCTCCACTATTCCTTAGCTCGGAGCGCACTGGAGCGGGGCAAGCATGTTTTCGTCGAGAAACCATTAGCTCTTGACGTCGCCGAAGCGGAGCACTTGTCGGAACTGGCTGATAGTCGTGGCCTCACTCTCATGGTGGGGCATCTCCTGCACTATCACCCGATTTATGTCCGACTCGCGCAGATGGTTCGGGATGGAGAACTGGGCAACCTTCGCTACGCCTATTCAAATCGATTGTCGCTTGGCAAGTTCAGGATTGAGGAGAATGTGCTGTGGTCATTCGCTCCACATGACATCTCTATGTTGCTCGGGCTCTTCGACGAGGATCCGATCTCCGTTTCTGCACAAGGCAGCATAGCATTCACCCCGAATGTTGCAGATTTCGTAACGGCACAAATGAAATTCCGGAACGGAGCGGGCGCCCATATCCAAGTAAGTTGGCTGCACCCTTTCAAGGAACAGAAGCTGGTTGTCATTGGCCAAAAGGCAATGGCGGTTTTCGAAGACAGCGAGCCTAACTGGGATCGAAAGTTGCTTGTCTATGACCATGTCATCGACACAGCGGGACGTGTCCCGACACCGACTAAAGCCGATGCTCGTCCCATAATTGTGCCGCACGGAGAACCCCTTCTGGAGGAGTGCAAGCATTTTATTCGCTCCATCGAGAACGGCACGGAACCGCGAACCGGCGCGCGCGAGGGATTGCGCGTTTTGAGGACCCTTAGCCTTGCCGAGGATAAATTACGTGAAAATCTTGGAATCAAAGACCTAAGGCCAGCCATGCTAAATTCCCTGCGAAATGATCGGGAGAACAGTTAGTGAGCTCCAACTACTTTATTCATGAAAGCTCCTATATCGATGAAGGCGTCGAGATCGGATCAGGAACGAAAATCTGGCATTTTAGTCATATCATTGCAGGTACCAAAATCGGAGAACGCTGTTCTATCGGTCAAAATGTGATGATTGGTCCCGATGTTTTGATCGCTGACAACTGCAAAATCCAGAATAATGTTTCACTCTACAAAGGCGTTGAACTTGAAGAGGCCGTTTTTTGTGGTCCGTCTTGCGTCTTTACCAATGTCCTCAATCCAAGAGCTGATGTAGAACGCAAAACCGAGTTTCGGCCAACCAAGGTGAGACGCGGAGCGACCATCGGGGCCAATGCGACGATCGTATGCGGCAACGAGCTGGGCGAATATTGCCTGATTGCAGCGGGAGCCGTCGTTACGAAACCGGTACCACAATACGCATTGATGGCCGGTGTTCCTGCACGTAGAATTGGCTGGGTTTCGAAAACCGGCGAAATCCTAGACGGAACGCTGCGCTGCCCAAGAACTGGTGAACAGTACATATTGACAGCAGATGGTATCTTGGAGCCATCCGAGAAATAGTAGTAATATTGTTCGGTGATTTTATCGGATATTTTGGCTTGGGAACAGCAGAGACTTTCCAGAGATAGCTTCTTGAGCTGTCAGAGGCTGCTGCCAGTTAAATGTTTTACGAAAGTTCCCCGAGTCGATCTCTAGATCACCAATCAGGCTATCTGCAGCAGAACGCTGCCCGATTAGACCAAGAGCAATACTCAGGAAGCTTGGAGGAAAAGGAAACAGCAATGCTGGGCGTTGCATCCGATATCGCATTAACCGGACGATGTCGGCTGTACTTACTGCTTCCTGATCGGCAATCGCGTAGGCCCCAGAACGGACCTTATCATGATCCATGGTGGCAAGAAGCGCTACCGCATGAACGAAATTGTCGACGGCCATTAGGTTCCGACGATTTCTAAACGTGCTCAGGGGTAAAGGGACGCCCGACGCTGCCACGCGTTTCAGAAGCCGCCAATTGCCCGAGGCGTGATCTCCATAGAGCATAGGGGGTCGTAGCGAGATAGCATGGCGATCAATTTCAACGAACTTCGCGATATGATTTTCACCCGCCAATTTGCTCCGACCATAAACGGAGTAATTTCCAGTTGGAGTTTGATCATTGACAACAGATCGGGAGGCATGGCCTGTGACAACCGCGATCGTTGAGGCGTTAATGAGTAACCGAACATGGCTTGTTTGCGCTTGTTCAACTAAACGCGATGTGCCCCTGTCGTTGACCTCTGAGAAGTATTCATCTGGAACGCCACGACTCCCGACATGGCCGGCGAGGTGCACAACGACATCACAGCCCTTCAACGCGTCGGTCCAGTCTGTTTCAGCACCGATCGAACCAATCGAAACCGCATCGCCAAAGCGATTATCAGGTAATTTTCTGTAGGCGCAACGAACGTCAAGCCCTTTCGCTGAAAGGTATAGAGCAAGCCGGTGACCTACAAATCCACTCGCGCCAGTGATCAGAATTTTGGGCATAAATAGACAACTTTTTTTGAACCTGCGCCTTCTAGAGAACGAACACAGGAAGGTGCAAGTCTTTCACTGTACTCTAACTGCAGCACAATCGACTATATACGCCATGTCCAATAGGACTCGTGATAAGTGCTGCCGGCGCGAGCAAGAGACCACCCGAGATATATTCGATTGGGATGTGAACCCGGCCGGATGCGTGTCATAGCCTTAACAATCCTTTTCGCTTTCAAACGACGCGTCAGCTTATGAGCTCCCAACTTATCGGTGTCCCGACGGGTGCATCCCTGGCTGCGCGTTTGCCAATCACGACATCATAGAATTTCGGCGGCAATCCGAAACCTGGACGGATGATGCGGACGTTTTCAGCGGAAAGTACATCGCCGGCTCTCACATCGCGCGAGATGTAGAGAGAACGCCGGAAAGCCGTCGATTTCTCTTCGGCCGGCTGTGTGCCATATCTGACGCCCCCCAGAGATTGCCATGCCCGCTCGGTTTCGACACGCAGTTGCAGGAATTCTTCTGGCTCGAGCGAAAAACTCGAGTCGACACCCCCGTCGCTTCTGCGAAGCGTGAAGTGCTTTTCTATGAGTACGGCTCCGTGTGCCACCGCTGCGGCCGACGCTCCACAGCCCATCGTGTGATCGGAAAGCCCGACCTCACAATCCGGAAATGCCACGCGCAAATGCGGGATGGTGAGCACGTTGGTATTTTCCGGCGTCGCCGGGTAGGTACTCGTGCATTTGAGCAGCACGATATTCTGGCACCCGCTTTGTCGAGCAGTACGAACGGCATCGTCGATTTCGGCCAGCGTTGCCATGCCGGTGGAAATGATCATAGGCTTGCCGGCTGCTGCCACCTTTCTAATGAGAGGCAGATCCGTGCATTCGAAAGACGCGATCTTAAAAGCGGGGACGTCGAGCGAACTGAGGAAATCGGTGGCGGTATCATCAAAGGGCGTCGAGAAGCAGTGAATGCCATGGTTGGCCGCACGCTCCATAATCGGTCTGTGCCACTCCCAAGGAGTATGTGCTTCCTGATAAAGCTCATACAACTGCCGGCCCGCCCAAAGACTTTCCTCGTCGTCGATCACGAACCCCGGCGCGCGGATGTTCAAGGTCATCGTATCGGCGGTATAGGTCTGCAGCTTGATGGCGTCCGCGCCGGAACGAGCCGCAACGTCCACAATTTCCAACGCCCGCTCAAGCGACTGATTGTGGTTTCCAGACATTTCCGCGATCAAGTAGGGACGATGATCGAGACCGATTTCACGATTGCCGATTTTCACAACGCCTCCCCATTCCGACAGCCCAAATTCGTGCCCACGCCCGGCCGCTGCAAGTCCAGATCGCTAGCGGCATTCGAGAGACGAAGTCGACACGTCATCTCGTGAACTTCGTCGAATCTGTCAAGCTGCGCGGACAGACATCCTTCCACGCTTCCAGCGACAACGATCGGGCGGGATTTGACGATCTGCTATCAGGAACCCAGCAATGCCTGCACCACGCGGTCAGCGCCAGTCCCGTCACATATCGCGGCAGCCGAAAGATGCATCGCATGCAGTTTGGGCCTGCTTTCAGCCAACATGCGGATTGCGCCAGCGACACCGCTGGCTGTGTCGGTCGAGAGTCTCCCGATCACAACCGCAGCACCAGCTTCCTCCAAGGCAGCAGCATTGTGTAGCTGATTGTCAGCGACAATGATGAGGAGAGTGGGTCGGCCGACACAGCAGCGTTCGTAGCTCGCACTGCCGGGTGCGCCCACGACGATATCGGCCGCGGCTGTTAGCCTCGCCATCGTCTCAGCGTCAGCGCCAGCATGCAGATGCCATCGACCGCCGCCAGCGGAAATGGCGGTCCTCGTGGCGTCGAGATGGGGCGCGGCCGCACCGAGAACGCAGTCCACCTCATACATTCCACCAGCGCCACGGATACCCTTCAGCACAGCCTCGGTAGCATTCACATTGTCGCTCAAGCCCATCGAGATCAAAATGCGGTGTACCGCATCTGGCCTACGTTTAAGGGCTGCATGCCGTTCTTTTTGGAAAGCGTCGCGCAGCATCGCGTAGTTGCTGCCGCAAAGCAGGATCGTAGTCATATCGACCAGCCCGCCGTACTCTTCGGACCGCCGCTGAAAAGTCATGTCGACCAAATGGGTACAAGCGTGACGCCGCGACGGCGCATCGTCGATGACCAGTATTTTCTTGGCCCAACCTGCCAGTGACTTCTCAAATCCTTCACCGAGGCCATAGTGATCGACGACGGCAAGTTCCACACCAAAGGGCCAATGCGATTTCATCCGCGCTGCATCAGCCTCAGTGGCGGCCATGCCTTGCAAAGTTCCGGGGAAATCGACGAGCAATTGCGGAATGCTCCTCACGGTCTCGTCAGACACGGCAAAGGTGACGTCGAAGCCATGTCGTCTTAGCGCTGCACCCAGAGCAGCGCTGCGCACAACATGTCCTCCACCAATGATCGCCCCAGCATCGCACCGGATCACCGCCCTCATCAAATAGCCCCCACCAAAGCTTCAAAATTGTGTGTGATCAAATGCAAACCTCTTGATAACGCATGGATATTGCCGCTCCATCTACTATAGAGACGTGACAATCGGGCAATCTTACAGCACTCGCCGGATGCAGTGATGATCATAGTGGTGTTGCAAGCAAGAGCATCTTCGAAACGGCTTCCGGGCAAGGTACTGAAGCCTATCCTCGGCAAGCCAATGCTGCATCGCCAAATCGAGCGCATCCAATGCGCAAAAGTACCAGCGCGGCTGGTGTTGGCGACCAGCCACAATCCGGAAGACGATGCCGTAGCGAGTATAGGTCAAGACGCCGGCATTGATGTCTATCGTGGCAACCTGGAGGATGTCCTTGACCGTTTCTATCGCGCGGCCGAACCATTCGCTCCTTCTCATGTCGTACGGCTGACCGGTGACTGTCCACTCGCCGATCCCAGCGTCATCGACGCGGTAACTCGCTTCGCTATCGACGGAAATTACGACTACGCTTCGAATTCAATCCGACCGACATTCCCCGACGGGCTGGATGTCGAGGTGGCGACTTTCGAAGCCCTTCAAATCGCCTGGAGGGAGGCGACAACAAAATCTGATCGGGAACATGTGATGCCGTTTCTTCATCGCCAGCCGGATCGGTTCAAGTTGGCGAACTATGAAAATGAAAGGGATTTGTCTGGACTGCGTTGGACAGTCGACGAGCCTGCAGATTTTACCTTTGTAGAAGCCATATATCAGGCCCTCTATCCGACAAAGCCCACCTTCGACAGCGGTGACGTGCTTGCCTATCTGGAAGCGAATCCGTCACTAGCGGCACTGAACTCCGGGTTCGTGCGAAACGAAGGGTTCAAAAGCGAATGAAGCTGCGTCCCGCGACTGTCGAAGACGCGCGACTGTTGTTCGATTGGCGAAATGAGCCGCTCACCCGAGCGATGTCGGTCAACGCGGAACCAGTCACCTGGGAAGCCCACCTGAAATGGCTCTCCGCCAGGCTGGCCCGACCGGACCCCGGGCTATACATCTGCGAGGAAGATGGCAACGCACTGGGCATGGTGCGCGTCGACGACGATCAGATCAGCTATTCCGTAGACATGAATTTTCGAGGCAAAGGTGTGGCCACCCGAATGCTCACATTGGCACGACATCATTTCGGCCCGAAACGTGCGAGGATAAAGCGAAACAACGAAGCTTCGGCAAAAGTGGCAACGAAAGCCGGCCATACAGTTGAATATATCAAGGATTGAAGTCGCGATGTCCAATTCCAGCCCGAGGCAGGAAACGAACCCTCTCCACGCACGCGGTGGCCGCTATCGGACTTCAGAGGAGATGCTGGATCAAGCGCTGAAGATCATTCCGCTTGGGTCACAGACATTTTCAAAAAGCCTCACGCAGTATCCGCGTGGTGTCTCGCCTTTCTTCATCCAGCGGGGTAGCGGCTCCGTTGTCCGGGATGTTGATGGCAATGCATATACCGATTTCAACAATGGCCTGTGCTCTGTAACGCTCGGTCATGCCGATGCGGATGTGAATGCCGCCGTCATGGAGCAGCTCAAGGATGGCATCTCTTTCCCTTTGGCACATCCCCTCGAAAGAGCGGTGGCAGAACTCATCGTCGAGATGGTGCCGTCGGCGGAAATGGTGCGTTTCGGGAAGAACGGATCCGACGCGACCTCTGGCGCCATCAGGGCAGCGAGGGCCTTCACCGGTCGAGAACGAGTCGCCATGTGCGGCTACCACGGCTGGCAGGACTGGTACATCGGCTCGACTGCCCGCAACAAAGGGGTCCCGAAGGCAACCCGCGAGCTCTCCCATGTCTTCCCGTATAATGACCTGGAAGCGCTCGACAAAGTCCTGTCATCCCAACCCGATGAGTTTGCTGCGGTCATTCTCGAACCGATGAATACCACCTTCCCGAAAGAGGGCTACCTGCAGGGAGTGATCGACCTCGCTCACAGCCACGGCGCAATCGCGATCTTCGACGAAACCATCACGGGTTTTCGATATGCCGAGGGCGGCGCCCAGCAGCTTTTCGGCGTACAGCCGGATCTTTCCTGCTTCGGCAAGGGACTGGCTAACGGCTATCCTCTTTCTGCGGTAGCCGGGCGCGCCGACATCATGGCCGAGTTTGCCGAGATTTTCTTTTCCTTCACCATGGGCGGAGAAACAATGTCTCTGGCAGCAGCCCAAGCCAGCTTGAGGAAAATCCGCAGCCACAATGTGATCGAGAAACTCAACGCGACAGGCAGCAAGATCGCTGACGGCGTCAAAGCCTTGATCGCCAAACATGGCTGCGAAAGCTTTCTCGGCTCCGCAGGACATCCGACATGGTCGTTCCTGAGCATAACCGATGCCAACGGGAGCACTTCCTTCGAAATCAAAACCCTATGGATGCAGGAAATCCTGGCCCGCGGCATCATTTCGGTTGGTACACACAATGTCAGCTTCGCGCACAGCGACGCAGATGTTGCAAAACTGCTCACTGCCTATGATGAAATATTTCCGCTCTTGCGCGACGCCGTAGAGAACAAGGCCATCCGGCAATATCTTCGCTGCGAACCGATGATGCCGCTGTTCCGAGTGAGGTAGAGGGAAATGCACTAGTAGCTCCGAAACGCTAGCAAACTGCGTCAGAGGAAGCCCCATTTACAACCCACCCCACAATGCGGGGTTCAACAGGCGCTCATCGGAAATCGGCCAACGCCAGGAGGCATAATCGATTTGTCGAGCGCGCAACCGGTTCGCCGTTGAAACGATTTCCTCGAATTCACGAAGACTGGCCGCCCCGACGATCACACGATCGACCATCGGATGGCGAAAGACGGAGGCGAGGAGCCCTTCCATGACAGTCAGATCGGCCTCGGCGAAGGTTTGACGCATTTGGACCAGGGACGGCGCAAGAGCCGCAAACTTCGACGGCAGTTGCTCTGGTGGCGACAAGAGCAATCCCTGGAGAAAGATCGACCGGGCGTGAATCTCGACCTTGCGCGCCGCCAAGCTGTCGAGCTGGCCTTCATCAACCAAGCGCAAGTCGAGGGCATTGATAGGAAGCTGGACGATATCGATGTCGTAGCGTGCCAGCAGTGTATCGATATTGTTGCCGGAATAGACGGAAGCACCAATCTTGCGGGCTCGTCCCGATGCCTTGACACCCTGCAGACAGCGCCAAACCTTGTCCCCATAACGACCGAGCAGATCTGCCACATCGTGAACCATCAGGGCATCGACATGGCTAACCTGGAGATCATGGATCGATCGCTCAAAGCGCGAAATGATGGCTTCGACAGCCGCATCTGCGCTCCTTTCGCTAGCGACCTTGACCGTTTTGGTCACGATGGCGAAAGCAGCCCCCGCAGTCGCTAGACCTAGCGTAGCCTCACTGTCACCATAGAGGGCGGCTGTATCGATGGTGCGGACCCCATTCTGATGTGCAAAGCGAAGAATGGAAGTCGCCTCCTCCACCCCCACTTTGCCGGCCTGATTGGTAACGCCATAAGCAAATCCAAACTGAACGGTGCCGATCCCGAGACGCGCCGGATCAGAAAGCATGAGCGCCATTTCCGCTAGCTATTGATACCCAGGACACCCCTGACTGCTCTGACGACCCGTTCCGCATCCTGGTCTGTCATCAGCGGATAGTAGGGAATGGAAAGGGCCTTTTCGTAGTATGAGTCGGCTCCCGGCAGATCGACCACACGCGAGTGCTCGACGTAGTAAGGTTGGCGATGGATCGGGATATAGTGAACCTGAGTACCTATCCCCAGTTCCCGCAGATCAGCCATCACGCGAGCCCGCTCCCTGCCGAGCGCAGCGAAATCGATGAGCAGCGGATAAAGATGCAGCACCGGTTCTGCACAGGCTTCGATCAGAAGCGGTTTTACGAGTTCTCCAATATCGCGAAACTGACGATCGTAGATCTCCTTGAGTTGCGCGCGCCGCCTCGCAAACATCGGCAGTTTCTTGAGCTGCGAGTGCGCAAGAACGCAGGCAAAATCGGGCGCCCGGTAGTTGAAGCCCAATTCCTGCATTTCGTAATACCAGGGATTTGCATCGCCTGAACGTGCAAACGCCAAATCGTGGTTCACGGTTTTTTCGGTGGCTCTTACCATCCCGTGCGAGCGCAAGAGCTTCAATCTTTCGTAGAGAACCGGATTGTTGGTTGTAACCACGCCGCCCTCACCCATTGTGATCGTCTTCACCGGGTGCAGCGAGAAAACGGTCATCGCAGAATGTTGGCATGAGCCAACCTTGACCGCGGCACCAGTCTCGTCGCGATAGGTTGATCCCAAAGCATGGCAAGCATCTTCCACCAGGACGATGCTATGTTCGCTGGCTATGCGTGCAATTTCCGGCATATCCACCGGGTTGCCATTGAGATGCACCACAACAGCCATCTTCACCGGCCCTGCGCTACGCTTTATGGCTGCACGGAAAGTCTCGGGCGTAACCAGGCCGGTATCCGGATCTGCGTCGGCAAAGACGATCTCGGCACCCGTGTAGCGCATGCCGTTGGCGGAGGCCAAAAACGACATGGTCGGCGCAATCCCGATATCATTCGCGTCGACCTGCGCAGCCAGCGCAGCCAGATGCAATGCCACCGTTCCATTGGAGACGACGACAGCGTAGCGAGCACCAACGACTGCTGCGAATGCCGCTTCGAACGAGTCGACCGCGGGACCGGTGGTCAACCAGTCCCCGCGCAGACATTCTGCAACCGCAGCGATGTCGTCTTCATCGACCCAGTGTCGACCGTAGGGTAAGAAACTCTCGGACATGACGGACCTCAAATGCCGGTGCGCGCCACCAATTCATTGAAACCGCTCTCGTCCAGCCATTCGTCGTTGATATCGCTCGAATATTTGAAATTGCTGGGGACCCGCTTCAGATTACCCGCAACGTCCTCATCCTTTGTCCAGAAACGGAAGGCGGGCAAGATCGCATAGCGGTCGCCGAGGTCCACCGTCATGCGGGCATCGTCGCCGGTCACCATGACCTCGTGCAGTTTTTCACCCGGGCGAATGCCCACGATTTCATGCGGAATGCCGGGCGCGATGGCATTGGCGAGATCGACAACTTTCATCGATGGGATTTTCGGTACAAAAATCTCACCGCCATTCATCAGGTCGAACGAAGACAGCACCATGTTGATGCCCTGCTCGAGCGTAATCCAGAAACGGGTCATTTCTGGATGTGTGACCGGGATACGATCGACCTTGTTTGCAACCAGCTTGCGGAAAAACGGCAAGACACTACCACGCGAACCCATGACGTTGCCGTAGCGGACAACCGAGCTTCGGAGACCTGATGCGCCGGCGATATTGTTTGCGGCAATGAAGATCTTGTCAGAGGCAAGTTTTGAAGCGCCATAGAGATTGATCGGGTTGGCTGCCTTGTCCGTGGACAGCGCGACGATTTTCTTCACCCCCTTGTTCAAAGCCGCTCGGACGACATTCTCGGCGCCGATGATGTTGGTCTGAACACATTCGAACGGATTATACTCCGCAATCGGCACGTGCTTGAGAGCTGCGGCATGAACGACATATTCGATGCCTGCCATGGCCATTTCCAATCGAGCCTGATCTCGAACGTCACCAATAAAATAGCGCAGACAAGGATATTCTTGATCGCTGAGTTCCTGGTTCATCTCGTATTGCTTCAACTCATCACGCGAGAAGATGACAAGGCGAGCAGGTTTATAGCGCTGCAGAACGGTACGCACGAATGCCTTGCCGAAGGAACCGGTTCCCCCCGTGATGAGTATCGATCTGCCATCCAGATTCGGCGCTGGCTCGAGAAAATTGCGGATCATTTGGATGTTTCCAGGAATTGTCTTCGGGATGAAAATTGAACCGATTCTGAGAGTAAACGCGGATGCTGGAGCAGGGCTTGCCGAGAAAAGCACGTTGGCACTCAGCCTCGAGCGGAAGCGGCTGGCCCAAAAACGCATCGCCTTTTTGTCAGTTGTCCATGCTAGATGGCAGCCACTATCGTCGTTCCCACACCGGAGCTTTGCGCCGCATGATGCTGAAATTCGATCCCCGGTTCGAGCCTGCCTATGGTTCAGCTGTCGAATTGGCGCCTGGCGTCCTGCGTATCACCGCGCAAAATCCCAGCCCGTTCACATTCCACGGTACCAATTCCTACATTGTCGGTCGCGATACGCTGGCGGTGATCGACCCAGGACCTGAAAACGAAGCGCATTTCAAAACGCTGGTCGAAGCCATTGCCGGGCGGCCGGTCAGTCATATCTTCGTCAGCCATACGCATCGTGACCACTCGCCGCTCGCCGCCAGGCTGAAAGCGGCGACAGGCGCCACGGTTCTGGCCGAGGGGCCACACCGCCCTGCCAGGCCGCTCAGGATCGGAGAAACCAATCCACTTGATGCCAGTGCCGACACTGAATTCCGGCCCGACATTGTCCTGCCTGACAATGCCCTCACCAGCGGCGACGGCTGGACGATCCGCACGGTTCTGACACCAGGTCACACTGCCAACCACGCCGCCTTCGCCCTGGAAGGCAGCGGCATGCTGTTCTCGGCCGACCATGTCATGGCCTGGGCTACCAGCATCGTGGCGCCACCCGACGGCGCGATGGCAGATTACATGCGCTCGCTCGACCGGCTGCTGGAACGCGAGGATCGCGTTCTGCTGCCCGGCCATGGCGGACCGGTAACGGCACCGAAAACCTTCATGCGCGGCTTGAAGGCGCACCGCAAGATGCGCGAGCGGGCCGTGCTTGAACGGCTGAAATCAGGCGACCGCAGCATCAAGACGATCGTCGAGGCGATCTATCGCGAGACCGACCCGAGGCTGCACGGCGCTGCCGGGCTTTCGGTTCTGGCGCATCTGGAAGACCTGGTCGCACGGGGGCTGGCGACAAGCGATGGCGAAGTCTCGATCGACGGCGTATTCCGGCCGGCGGCCTGATCGGTCAAAACTCGCGACACAGCTCAGCGCCGGCCATCGCTGTCCCCAAGGAAGCTACTGCGCGGCTGTCGTCCCGATCTGCGCAGCAACCTCCTGGTCAAGTTCGGCGAGGAACGCGACGATCCGCTCGGCATTGTCACCGAGATCATGACGGCCATAGCGCGACGCCGAGCGCATATCGACCAATGTGGTCTCGCCATCGGTGGTGATGCGGACCGCCACGTCCGCGGGCAGATCCAGCACGAAGGATGTGGCGAGCGCGGCGATCGTCGCCTCGGTTTGTCCCTCCTGCGGTTCGGGCATCTCGCCGACGATTGTCCAGCCTCGACGGTCGAACACGGTCTGCACGGCCGCCAAGGTCTCGTCGAATGGCAGGTCGTAACGATGGCCGGTTACCGCCGGGTAGATCTCGGCCTGAAGGCGTTCCTCGCCGGGTGTCAACGGCGCAAGAACATTCATGCCGGCGGTGCGGGAACTGATATCGAGCCGAGGCGGATTGTCGAGATCGGTCGAGACATCACGCAATGTCGGATAGCTGGCCATGCGGTACCCGGCAACGCCGTAAGGCACCAGCACGAGCACAGCCAGAAGTGCGCCCACCGAAAGATCGCGGCCACCGATAGCGCCATGGCTCCACAACCTCGCCAGCGCGAAACCTGCAAAGAGCAGGGCCAACAGGGCCAGCAGCGCCACCAGCGCCAGCACCCAGAGAAAACCGCCGGTCTCGACCAGACCATAGTGGTGACCGCCCCAGGCAGTGAGCAGAAGCACTGCCGAGAAAGCCCCTGTTCGTCGCGACCAGCCCGCCGCTCTTGCCACCTGCCGTTCGGGATATGCCGTCATCGCCACCAATTTCCCCAGAACAACTGTGGCGGTTTCCCGTCCGGAATTGCGTAAAAACAAAGAATTAGAGCGTTTCCGCGTTTCCGTGAAGAACGGAAACGCTCCAGTCCGGCTCGAGCATTAGAGTGTTTCTGCGCCGGATTGAAGCCGAAACGCAGCACTCCGCACCGGCTTCGGCTGGGAATTGCACAGGCCAGAACGTCACCCAAGCGACGCTCTGGCGCGTCGCTTGGCATCCCTTCTGAAAATCGGTTCCGACGTTCGAAGCCATGTACTCAGTCGGTCGGGAGGCGATAGTCGCGGAACTGCGCGCGCAAGGCGCTTTTCTGGATCTTGCCCGTGGCTGTGTGCGGAATCTCGGCAACAAAGGCGACATCGTCCGGCATCCACCATTTGGCGATCTTGCCGCTCATGAAACCGAGAACATCGTCTCGCGAGAGCTCCTTGCCCGGCTTCTTCACCACCACCAGCAACGGGCGCTCGTCCCATTTGGAATGGCGAATTCCGATCGCGGCCGCCTCCGCCACATCGGGATGGCCGACAGCGAGATTCTCGAGTTCGATGGTGGAGATCCACTCGCCCCCGGACTTGATGACGTCCTTGGCCCGGTCGGTGATCTGCATATAACCGTTGGCGTCGATATGGGCGACATCTCCGGTATCGAACCAGCCGTCGTCATCGAACTGCTCGGCTCCCGCACCGCCATAATAAGCGCTGGCCACCGCGGGACCGCGTACCTTGAGGCGTCCGAATGTCTTGCCATCCCAAGGATGAGCGTTGTCGTTATCGTCGGTGACCTTCATTTCGACACCGAACGGCGCGAAGCCCTGAGTCTGCTGGACATCAAGCCGCGCATCGCCGGTCAGCCCGGCATATTCCGGTTTCAGGGTTCCCAGCGTGCCAAGCGGGCTCATTTCGGTCATCCCCCAGGCATGGATGACCTGGACATCGTAGTTGTCCTGGAATTTCTGGGTGATGGCGCGCGGACATGCCGAACCGCCGATCACCACCTTCTTCAGGTGAGGCAGTTTCTTGCCCGTTTCCTCCAGATACTGCAGCAGCATCAGCCAGACGGTCGGGACCGCCGCAGTGAAGCTCACCTGTTCGGTGTCGAGCAATTCATAGATGGACGCGCCGTCCATCTTGCCGCCGGGCATGACCATCTTGGCCCCGATCATCGGCCCCGACTGGCCGAGCCCCCAGGCGTTGGCGTGAAACATCGGCACCACCGGCAGCACGACATCGCGCGAGGAAATGCCCATGGCATCTGGCATGGCCGCGATCATGGCATGGAGCACATTGGAGCGATGGCTGTAGAGCACGCCCTTGGGCTCACCCGTGGTACCGGAAGTATAGCACATGCCGGCGGCAGTATTTTCGTCGAAGCTTGTCCATTGGAAATCGCCATCGGCTTCGGCCAGCCATTCCTCATAGGGCACGGCATTGGTCAGGCTGGTTGCCGGCATATGCGCCTTGTCGGTCAGGACGATGATCTTCTTCAGCGAAGGTACAGCACCGGCAATTTTCTCCACCAGAGGCATGAAGGTGAGGTCGACGAAAATCGCCTGGTCTTCAGCGTGGTTCATGATCCAGACGATCTGTTCGGGAAACAGGCGCGGGTTGAGCGTGTGATACACCGCACCGATGCCCATCGTCCCGTACCAGGCCTCGAGATGACGAGCGGTGTTCCATGCCAAAGTCGCGATGCGGTCGCCCAGTTTGAAGCCATCGCGCTGCAGCCGCTGTGCGACTTTCAATGAGCGCTGCCTGAGTTCGGCATAAGTCGAACGCAGGATCGGCCCTTCGCAAGAACGCGAGACGATTTCACGCTTGCCATGCTGGATCGCCGCATTGTCCAGGATCTTGTGGCACAGCAAGGGCCATTGCTGCATCAGTCCGAGCATCGTGTTCCTCCTCATCTTATGTTTTTTTTGCATTCTGGAAGGAACGTCGAGAAAGTCCAGACTGCCGCAGGTCAGAAAAGACCCTTTGTGCGCGCATCGCGCGGCGATTCTGCAACCGACCATTGTCAAGCCGACCAAAGTCTGCATATTTTCAAGCTGGCGGGACGTGACAGGCGAGATGGATGAGGTTCGCGATGGACCCGCAGATCGACGATGAAGCCCTTGAAACCGCGCTTGAGGAAAGCCTCGGCGAGCTGACACCGGTGGCCAAGGCCGTCTCCACGGAGGAATTTGCAACTGTTGTGGACGGCGCGCTCGAAGCCGTCAGCGGCAAGCTTCTTTTCAGCATGTGCGTGTTGAATGAGGGCGCCGACGAGTATGTCGCCGCTGCATCCGTCGGCGACGGCGAGAACCGGCAATATCTGCTGCTGTCGCTGCCGGCCAAGGGCGGCTCGCTGAAGGTGGAAACCGCCTCCAAGAGCAGCAACCCCGCCGCACGTATCGCCGAGGCGTATGCCGGGCTGATGGATGCGCTGAAGGTCGCCGCCTGATTCCAGAGCTGGTTTTGTCAGCAGGTTGCTGGCGCTAGCCATCGCCGGCTCTATATGGGAGCCAGCAGTGGAGATGTCTTATGGACCAGAAAGCCAATCCTGCCCCCGGTTTCAAGCGCAGCCCTGGGCACACGATCACCGTCGAACCGTTCGATGGCACGGTCACCGTCAGCTTCGGTGACACGGTGATCGCGACCTCCGGTCGTGCCCAGCTTCTGCAGGAAGCGAACTATCCGCCGGTGCTCTATGTGCCGTTCGCCGACATTCGATTTGACATGCTGGTGCCAAGCGACAGCTCGACCCACTGTCCCTTCAAGGGTGATGCCAGCTACTGGAGTGCCGATACCGGCGTTGAAACGCGCAGGGATGTGATGTGGGCCTATCGGGCACCCTACGACGAGATGCTCGTCATCAAGGATCACGGTGCATTTTACCCTGACCGGGTCGAGATCGAAACAACCGCAACCTAGCTCTTCCCTGCCAATACCGATCCCTCAAGTCTCGGCTGGTTGGATTTCCGAAAGGAGCCAGTCCCGAAAAGCCCGTACCTTGCGCTGACGAATGGCATCAGGAAGATAGACGACGTAGAAGCTGGAAAGAGACTTCAGCGCGTGCGCGAAAGGACGAACCAGCCTGCCGCTGGCCAGATCGGCGGCGACAAGCATGGTGCGGCCGAGCACGACCCCCTCACCCTGCACGGCAGACTCGACGGCGAAACTGGCGGAATCGAAGGTCAACCCGCTACAGGGGTCCACGCCTTCCACCCGCGCGCTGGCAAGCCAGGTTGCCCAGTCGATCGGATAACCATCGTGGATCAGCGTATGGTGCCTGAGGTCCTCAGGTTCGTGCAGCGGATGCGCGCCTTCAAGCAGCTTTGGACTGCAGACCGGGAAAACCTCTTCACCAGCCAGGAATTCCGATGTCAGCCCGGGATAGTCACCACTGCCATAACGTATGGCGACATCGATGCCGTCGCCGCGGAAGTTGGTGAGTTTCCCTGTCGTCGAGACCCGAACGTCGATATCGCCGTGAGCGCGATGGAAGCGATAGAGCCGCGGCACCAGCCATTTTCCGGCGAAACCGTCAGACGTGCTCACATTCAGCGTCGTGTTCGAATGGCGGCTCGTCGCGGAGGCCGTGGCTATCGCCAATTGATCAAGCATGTCGCGGACGGCGCGCGCATAAGGTTCGCCGACGGCAGTGAGACGCACGGACCTCGTGGCACGCTCGAACAGCTGAACGCCGAGCTGATCTTCAAGGTTCTTGACTGCCCTGCTGATGGCACCATGCGTGACATTGAGTTCTTCCGCCGCCCTGGAGAAGCTCAAATGCCGTGCGGCTGCCTCGAAACTCGGTAAGGCGTTGAGTGGCGGAAGCTTGCGAGCCATCGGTTATCTGTGAGTGATCTTCACAAATTTGTGCCAACTAGTGGTTTGTCGGTCAAGCTACTACCGGCGAAGATGTCAGCCAATTTGTGATCAAAGCTCACGGGATCAGCATGGCTACGATTCGTCCTTTTCTATGGTTCAACGGAAATTCGGCAGAAGCACGGGATTTCTATATGTCGGCTTTCAAGGACGCGAAGGCTCTCGGAACCCGGGAATTCACCGACGGTTTTTCCAAGGCGGGCGGAGGCGTTCCACATGCGGTCTTCGACTTCGAGCTCGAAGGGCTGAAGCTGACAGCGCTCGACGCAGGATCCATGCCGCCCTTCAATGAACGGCTTTCGCTCTATATAGAAACCAAGGACCAGCAGGAGACCGACTACTACTACCATGCGCTCATCGCAGGTGGCGGCTCCGAAAAGCCGTGCGGCTGGCTGCAGGACAAATTCGGGGTCTACTGGCAGGTCATCCCGGAGATCGCGCTGAAACTGATGACCGACCCGGACCGAGAAAAGGCACATCGGGCAAGGCAGGCCATGTACGGCATGACCAAGATCATCGTCGCGGACCTGGAAGCTGCCTACGCAGGTCAAGCGTAATCCTCCAACATCATCAAGAGCAGAGGCTCCCCATGGCATCGCTTACGGGCAAGAAAATCGTCGTCGTCGGGGGCAGCTCCGGCATCGGGCTCGGTGTGGCTGCTGCAGCTTTGCAGAATGGCGCCGATATCACGATCGTCGGTCGTTCGCACGACAAGCTGCAGACTGCACGACAATCACTTGGTGCAGACAGCAATGTGAGAAGCATTGCTGCCGACATGACCAAGGAAGCGAAAGTCAGCCGGCTGTTCGAGGAAATCGGATCGTTCGACCATCTCGTCTCGACGGCCGGGACGCCGCCCCCAAATTATCCGATCAACGATACCGACATGGATTTCGTGCGCAGCTTCGTCGACAACAAGCTGATTGGTGCGGTCATGCTCGCCAAACATGCGGCACGTACGCTTAGAATTGGAGGCTCCATGACCTTCACCTCCGGTATCAACAAGGATCGGCCGCCGGTTCCTGGCGGCTCGGTGGTGTCCGCCATCGCCGGTTCGTTCAGCTATTTCGCCAGGGCGCTCGCGCTGGAACTCGCACCGATGCGTGTCAACATCGTATCGCCCGGCTGGGTCGACACGCCGATGTGGGACGAGCTTGTCGGAGAGGCCAAATCCGGCTTCTTCCAAGACATCGGTTCCAGACTGCCGGCTGGAAAGGTTGCAAATCCGGCCGACATCGCACCTGCCTACCTCTACCTCATGGCAAACGAGTTCATGACGGGTGAGACGCTCCATATCGATGGCGGACAGAGGCTGATCTGAGAGGCTAGCCATCCCGCGCGCGCAGGCGCGCCCTCAGTAACCAGCAACCGTCTCAACCGTTGTGCCGTCCGAGCCTTCGGCAGGAACATCGGACAGCTTGACGAACGAAAAGCCCTTGGCCTTGAGCGCGAGGATCCCTTTGGCGACCCCCTCGCCAGCCGCATGTGTCGGCTGGTTGATATGGGCGATCACCACGTCGCCATCACGGGCAGCGGCAATGCGTTTTTCGGTGGTTGCGGCACCAAGCAGCGAGCCGCCATCGCCGTTGACGGAGTAGCCGGCGACCCGCAGACCAAGCTTGCGGATCTGCTCGATGGCACTTTTGCTGTAGCGTGCCGTTGCCCCGCGAAACCAGCGCGGTGCCGTCGCACCGGCCGCCTCGATGGCTTCCGCGCCGCCTCGCACTTCCTTGTCGACCGCCTCGGGTGAACCGGCTGCGGCAATGCCGAAGATACGGATCGGCCGATCAACAGCCGGCACGTGCATGGCACCGTGGTCCTCGATCTCGAACAGGTCCGGATGTGCTTGCAGTTCGGCCAGCACATCCTTGTTATGCTTCAGCCAGCGGCCGGTGACGAAAATCGTCGCCGGGATGCTGTTGTCGACCAGCACCGACAGGATGCGGCGATCGGTCTTGCCCATGCAGGCATCGAAGGTCAGCGCAACACGCGGCACAGCTTTGCCGCCCGGCGTTATGCGCAGCGTCGGCTCGACAAGACGTTCCGACGGCCCGGCGAAGGCCGGACCGCTCAGCAGCGTCGCCGTCAAGGCAGCGGTGACAAGGATGCGCATCGCAATTTCCAAAGAACTCTGTTCCCGCCGCCCATGGCTGGCGAAAACGGCGATCTTGCGACGGAACGTGCAAGACCGCCGGATGTTCCTCTACTTCGCCACCGCCGCCTGCGCCGCCGCCAGACGGGCGATCGGCACGCGGAAGGGCGAACAGGAGACGTAGTCCAGCCCCACTTCCTCGCAGAAGCTGATCGAGGCCGGATCGCCACCATGCTCGCCGCAGATGCCGAGCTTGATGGACGGACGCGTACCCCTGCCCTTTTCGGCAGCCATGCGCACCAGTTCGCCAACGCCATCGCGATCGAGCGACACGAACGGATCCTGCTCGATGATGCCTTTCTGGCGATAGGTCTCCAGGAAGGAAGCCGCATCATCGCGCGAAATGCCGAAGGTGGTCTGCGTCAGGTCGTTGGTGCCGAAGGAGAAGAATTCCGCCGTCTCCGCAATGACATGGGCGCGGATGGCTGCCCGCGGCAGTTCGATCATGGTGCCGGTGAGGTAGTCGATCTTGACGCCGGTCTCGTCCATCACGGCCTTGGCCACCTGGTCGATGCGCGCCTTCACGTAGTCGAGCTCCTTCACGATGCCGACCAGCGGCACCATGATTTCCGGCACCACCAGCGCGCCGGCCTTGCGACCGGCCTCGACTGCCGCCTCGAAGATGGCACGTGCCTGCATCTCGGCGATTTCCGGATAGGAGACCGCCAGACGGCAGCCGCGATGGCCAAGCATCGGGTTGAATTCGTGCAGGGCCTCAGTGCGCTGCCGAAGCTTGTCGGCCGAGACATTCATGGCGGCGGCGACCTCGGCCACCTCCTCCTCGGTCTTGGGAAGGAATTCATGCAGCGGTGGGTCGAGCAGTCGGATGGTCACCGGCAGACCGGCCATGATCTCGAAAAGTTCCAGGAAGTCCGAGCGCTGCATCGGCAGGAGCTTGGCAAGTGCCGAGCGACGATCCCTCTCAGTATCGGCCAGGATCATCTCGCGCATGGCGACGATGCGGGCGCCGTCGAAGAACATGTGCTCGGTACGGCAGAGCCCGATACCTTCGGCACCGAAGGAGCGGGCCATGCGCGCGTCGGCCGGTGTCTCGGCATTGGTGCGCACTTTCATGCGGCGCGCACCATCGGCCCATTCCATGATGGCGGCGAAGTCACCGGACAATTCGGGCTGCAGCATCGGCACTGAACCCTTCAGCACCTGGCCGTTGCCGCCATCGATGGTGATAATGTCTCCCTTCTTGAAGGTGGCGCCGAGCGCAATCAGCACGCCTGCCTTATGGTCGACGCGCAGCGAACCGGCCCCTGAAACACATGGCTTGCCCATGCCGCGCGCGACCACTGCGGCATGGCTGGTCATGCCGCCGCGCGTGGTCAGGATACCTTCGGAGGCATGCATGCCGTGAATATCTTCCGGCGAGGTTTCGACGCGCACCAGGATTGCCTTGCGGCCCTGCGATTTCAGTTCTTCGGCGTCGTCGGAGGAGAACACGATCTCGCCTGTGGCGGCACCAGGCGATGCCGGCAGGCCGACGCCGATGACGTTGCGCTCGGCGCGCGGATCGATGGTCGGATGCAGAAGCTGATCGAGCGAAGACGGATCGATACGGGCCACCGCCTGTTCCTTGGTGATCAGGCCTTCATGAGCCATGTCGACCGCGATCTTCAGAGCGGCCTTGGCCGTGCGCTTTCCGGATCGAGTCTGCAGCATCCACAATTTGCCGCGCTCGATGGTGAATTCGAGATCCTGCATGTCGCGGTAGTGCTTTTCGAGCTTGTCCGAAATCGCGACAAAGTTGGCAAAGGCCTCCGGCATCAACTTCTGAAGCGAAGGCTTGTCGGAACCAGCGGCGATGCGGGCTGCCTCGGTGATGTTTTGCGGCGTGCGGATGCCGGCCACGACATCTTCGCCCTGTGCGTTCACCAGGAACTCGCCGTAGAGCAGCTTCTCGCCGGTCGATGGATTGCGGGTGAAAGCGACGCCGGTAGCCGAGGTCTCGCCCATATTGCCGAATACCATGGCCTGGACGTTGACGGCCGTGCCCCAGGCTTCGGGAATATCGTGCAGGCGACGGTAGGTGATAGCGCGCGCGTTCATCCAGCTGGAAAAGACGGCGCCGATGGCGCCCCAGAGCTGCTCACGCGGATCCTGGGGGAACGGTTTGCCGAGCTCTTCTTCGACCTTGGTCTTGTAGAGCGCGATGACACCTTGCCATTCGATGGCGGAAAGTTCCGTGTCGAGTTCGTAGCCAAGGCTGGCTTTCTGGTCCTCCAGGATTTCCTCGAAGACCTCGTGATCGAGTCCCATCACGACATCGGAGTACATCTGGATGAAACGGCGGTAGCTGTCATAGGCAAACCGAGCGTCACCGGAATCGCTCGCCAATGCCTCGACCGTCTCGTCATTGAGTCCGAGGTTGAGCACGGTATCCATCATGCCCGGCATCGATGCACGGGCACCGGAACGCACCGAGACGAGAAGCAGTTTGCCGGGATCGCCGAAGCTGCGGCCGGTAATCCGGCCGATGTGCCCAAGTGCCTCGTCGACATCGCCCTCCAGTGTACCCGGATAGGCGCGCCCATTGGCATAGTAGTGATTGCAGGCGTCGGTGGTGATCGTAAAACCTGGCGGCACCGGCAGGCCCAGGCTGCACATCTCGGCCAGATTGGCCCCCTTGCCGCCCAGCAGATTCTTATCTCCCGCGCGGCCTTCGGCCGCTCCGTCGCCAAAGGTGTAGACCCACTTGGTCATGCTCGCTCCTCAGCCTGGTTTCGCCTCTGGGGCTCCTGCCCCGGGGTAAGCCTCGCGGCCTGCCTAGGATGCTGCGCTGCGAAAGGCAAGCGCCTGAAACCCTCGCCCGCAGCTACAATCGATTAAGCCATTTTAGGGGTGAGTGATGTGTCGGAAATCGGGCAGCTGGTGCCACTCGAAAGGATGGCGGGATGCCATGTCATCAAACTCCGTTCTCACGGGAAAAGGAATCACTCGACCAGTTCGACAGAGAAGGCGGACGGCTCGCCATGCCGAATCCAAGCGCCCTCATAGCCATGAAGCCCTTGAGTCTCTGGCGGTTCCCATGCCATAAAGAACATATGAAGAACAAAGGGTGCTGCAATGCGTAAGACAGGCAAACTCGACTACATCGAAATGCCGGCTACCAAAGGCAAGCTCGACAACGTCAAGGCATTCTACAGCGCGGCCTTCTCCTGGTCGTTCACGGATTACGGGCCAACCTATTCGGCTTTCAACGAAGGCCTGGACGGCGGCTTTGATGCCGACCCCTCCGCTGCAACGGCCAAACCACTGCCGGTGCTCTATTCGGAAAACCTGGAAGAGACGCTCGACGCGGTCACCAACGCCGGCGGTACGATCGTCAAGCCGATCTTCTCTTTTCCCGGCGGCAGGCGCTTTCACTTCGCGGATCCGGCCGGCAACGAACTGGCCGTCTGGAGCGAATAGCCGTTGCGCGAGCCCCCGACCTTCCGCGGGGCTCGTGCATCGATTTTGGCATGTTATTGGCGATTGTGCTTTTGGCCGGCTCTGCCTATAAGGCCGCTCACATCCGATTCATCGGCTGTTGGGGCGTCGCCAAGCGGTAAGGCATCGGTTTTTGGTACCGACATTCCCAGGTTCGAATCCTGGCGCCCCAGCCAAATTGGATGCTCCGCCGATACGTTGGCTCTCCCGGCCTGTTGCGCTGCAGCCGAAGCTAAAGTTTCCGCAAGCAAATCAAAAGGTTGTCTGAAGACCGCCTGAACCTCACCTCGGGTCCATCCGCAGTTCGACAGCACCAGATTCAGAAGCCGTTTCTTTTCGTGCGCGGGTTGGCGGGCGAACAACTGGCTGGCGTTGCGAGCCAATTCGAGCAGCCGAATGCCGTCGTCCATGTATGATTCCTGAGCCTCGCCGTGGCGTTCGATCTTTCGTAACAGCCGCGTCTGCTCAACGCGCCACTGTGTCGACATGCGGTCATAGAAGGCGTTGTCGATGCGCCCGTCGAGTTTGTCGAGATACATGGCGTTCAAGCGATCTTCGATGCGCTTGTATTCGGTTTGGCATCTGTGGAGGGCTTGCTCATGTTCACGCTTCTCGTCCGCGTGGCTTGCCTTGAGTGCCTCCCGTACCCAGTCCAGCACTTCCTCGTCAAAATGCAGCGCGTCGAGTAGCGCTGCAAATGTCTGATCGAGCACCTCCTCGCGAACGTATTTGCGGCGGCAATCGGCATAGCCGCCCCGGCCTTTGTCGGTATGCCCGGTACAGTGGTAGTAGACGTATTTGCCTTTCTTGATCTCGGCCACGACCGCGCAGTTGCACTCGGTGCAGGTCATCAGGCCGGTGAAGGCAAACTCTTTCCCGCCAGAATGAATGGGAGTCGCATTGCGCCCCGTCAGGACACCCTGGACGCGTTCCCACAATTCGATCGACACCAGCGGCTCGTGTTTGCCTCGGTGCAGCTTGCCGTTCCACTGGAACAAGCCGGAATAAAGCCGATTGCGCAGGATCGCATGTGTCGTGCTCACGGGGACGAGATTGCCGCTCTTTGGATAGACCAGCCCGTCGGCATGGGCGGCTTTGGTGAGTGCTTTGAGTGAATACTGTCCCGTCGCGTAGCGTTCGAACAGCTTGACGACAATTGGCGCGAGCACAGGATCCGGCTCGATGACCTTCTTCCCGTCCTTGGCCACGACGTTGACATAGCCAAGCGGCGCTTTCGTTGGCCAAATGCCCTGCTCGGCTTTCTCCATCTGGCCCTTGCGCGCCTCCTCGGACAGATTGTCGATGTAGTTCTTGGCCATCAGCACCTTGATGCCATGCATGAACTTTTCCGAGGAACGGGAGTCCCGCGACAGTACCACGCCCTCTTTGGCGAGGTGGATCTCGACATTCAATTCGTCGAGCGTCACCCAGTCTTTGAGGTTGCGATAGAGCCGGTCGGTCTTTTCGACCAGGATGACGCGCACGCCCGGATGTTTGCGCAGATACTTGACCATCTCGCTGAAGTTGGTGCGTCCGCTGGCCTTGGCAGTCTCGATGTCGATGTATTCTTGGGCGATCGCGAACTGATTTTGCAGGGCGTAATCCCGAAGCAGCTTGCATTGCGCTGGTATGGAAAATCCCTCTTTCTCCTGCTCCTTGGAAGAGACACGAGCATAGAGCAGTGCTTTCACCAAGTTCGGGTTTTTTGGGAGTTGAATGGTGCGCTGATCCATCGTCGACGCTTCCTTGGTCATTGGGGTCGGCGGTAGTACCGGTGAGAATGACTAGGGCGGGCAGATCATTGACGCCTCAGGCCCATCGTCAACCCGGTTAGCAGATAATTTATGCCCCTCGCCTGCCGTTACTCCGCTGGATGATTACGCGGCACCGACTTTTGCGCCCGCTCTGTCCGATCCCAGTCAGAAAGGATGCGAAAGAAACCAGAGACATTCTCCACGATCTGCCGAGCATCTTCCTTGGACATAGATCGGCCGGTGCGACTTTCGAAAAGTCGAATAGTTTGTTCCAACACGGCGTCATTGACTTTGCGCTTGCACGACGACAAAGCCGTTTCGGCCGGCAATCCGCTGTCATCGTCTAAATAGTGCCCAGCTGTCTTCACCATTCCTGTTCCGCTCGGATTTCATCCGCATCGGAACAGCATCAGAGAAACTTCCAAAATCTCGAATGACCGTTATGTGCGCTTGCCTTGCCTTTTCTACCCCCTTCAGCAAACCAATAGGGCGAATGGACTCCTTCACTCTGTCGCTCGCGTGATGCGACTATGTCGTAGGGTCGATGCAGTGGTGGCGGGCGACGTCGTCGAGCACCGAACGGATATGAGGCCATGGGAAGTTGTGTGGGTCCTCCCAGTGCTCGCCGTTGCGTATGATGACCATCAGCTTAGCCAATATACCTTCGATGGAAGACACAGGAGACCGTGACAGGTCATCTAAAAGTGCCTGTTCCGCCGCTTCCGCTTGCCTTATCAGATCGTCTGTTCTCGAATACCCGATCTCAGCATCCGCAGCGTCCCATCGCGCCTGTTGCGCGGCCAAGCTCGCGAGTGCCCTACCCCATTCGACTTCGGGAAAATGGAGATCCTTGAGGTCCTCAATGGAATGGACCGTCACCTCATGGCCATCGCAAAGCTGCACGTCGATGCGAGGAAAACCCACCGTCCTAGCGAGATCTGTTTCCAACTGATGTTGCCGGTGGCACAGCGTCAGTGTCTTATCGTGAAGCCTCTGCCAGTTTTGGCAGAGGTCGAGAACAGCATCGCTTAGCTCCGGGTCGCTTCGTGGACCCTCGTGACTTGAAACTCCAAACGGCCAGAATACGCTTGTCACAGCAGCACCCGCAATTAGTCGCCTGCGCGTGACGGAAGGCAAAGTCGTGCTAATGTCGGAATCAGCCATGATCCGAGCTCCTTACAGCTTGGGTGTGGTTAGGCTGCTGAGGGTGGTGCTAACACCGTCAGCAGCCGCAGCGGCCAGACCCTATTATCGTATCAATGGTACGATAACTTGATTGAAATTTTGGATCAACGAAAATCGTATCTCTGTTACGAAATGAACATTATCCAATGCAAAATGGCGCGCGCTGCACTTGGCTGGGGAACGAGGGATTTGGCTCGGAACGCCAACGTATCACCTGACACCATCGCTCGATTTGAGCGAGGAGAACATCTCAAGAGTTCGACGGTAGCCGCGATACAGGCCACATTCGAGGCAGTTGGGATAGAATTTATACCGGAGAACGGTGGCGGTCCTGGCGTGCGCCTGTCACATCGCGCGAAGAGTACATGACGGATGCGGCCAAGATGGCGCTGCAGAGATACGATCTCAATTAGGCGGTGACTTCAGTCATCATCATCCAATCTCTGCCGCGACAGCAGCCATTCGACAAAGTCCTCTTGCTCTTCAGGGGAGTCGATGTCGTGCTCGAAGTGCAAGATCTCGCAAAATTCAGCTACGACCGCTTCGCGTGGAACACGTCGTTCAATGCGGTATTGCATCACGATTGCGAGCTTCCGGACGAGTGATTGATAGGCCGAATAGGCTTCGTAGGCAGAGTCATAAGGCGGTTTGTCAGCATCTTCTCTCGCACGAGGGCGTAGTCGACTAGGTGCTCTGAGTGAGGACGCACCTCCTGGAGGGCGGCCTGAATGTCCTCGAGGGAAAGATAGCCATCAGGCACGGTGCGGTCCTTCTGACGTGCGTCTCTGTTGACTTTTTTGCAGTCGGAGCAGACCGATACGAAGTGCGAGGCCCCGACCCAGAAGTCGTTCCGGTATTGAGGAAACAGTCGTGTCCTCCGTGTAATCGTCTCGAGGTCGGTCTCGTCAACGAGAACCCGAAGGCTCCTTACACCTCCTGACCATTTTTCAGTCTTGGCCTTCCTGACAATCTCCCGCTTCGCGCGGCCACAACAGGTGCAGGTCCAGTCCTCAGGCGCAGCCCCCCATGTCTTTGGAGAAACCGGATCGGAATAGGCTGCATACTCCTCGTCCGAAGGAGCAACAGCAGGGAGTACCCCCCGCGGTTCGGAAAAACGTAGCGAATCCAAGCTGACGGACCGAGTAAGGAATTCTGCCTGCAGCCCATTAATCTCGGACCTGCGGTCATCCGCACGAATCTGCTCGTAGAAGGCGTTCAACACAGTTTCCTGGCTGCCGAGTAGCTCCTGCATTGGTCTGATGCCCAGCCATCCCTCCCTGTCGTGCGAGATGCGACGGCTGCCAATCTCATGGATCAGCGTATCAAGAAGGTCTAATCGCATTTCAAAGCCATCACGTTGCTCCTCCCAGATCGACCGAGCTCTCACGACATCGATACCGTGATCTAAGCCAGCGCGCGGAATCGCAAATTTCTTGATTTCAGAGACGGTGAATGTGAAACGGCGATCGATTTCAGGAAGCAGTCTTTTAGCCTTCCCGTCGGCTGCATTGCATTCCGAACACACCATCGCTTCGGAAAAGCGCGACGTTATTTCCCTAGCGAGCCCCAGCATTTGCCCAGTACCGGGAAGCCTGTCCCGCCAGTCCTCTCCAAGCAGCTCCCCGGCACGCGGCCAGACGAGGTCCCGCAGGTGGTCGTGATGTATCTCCAGCTTTCCTAGAAGAATGCCTCGCTTGGAAAGTCGGAAGCATTGCCCTTTCGACCTACCACATCCGGCACAGGACCAAACCTGATGGGTCAGAGCCCAGTTGCGATTGAGGTCTAGGCCCTTCGCACCAGATGCCTTCATCGCCGCCTTCGTCTGCTCACTCCATCGGCCGTCGCGATCACTGAAATGCCATTGCATCTCCTCATCCGACAGACGCGATGGTCTGTAAAATATGAGATAAGCTCCCCAACTATTTGAATTCGGGTCCATATCCGGATCGAATTGGATGGGGTCGTCGTCATTGAATCCAAGTTGATACCTCACGAGAGGTTAAACGTGTCAGCATTAAGCTAAATAAACGGACCGCGTAGAGCGCCAGGTTTCACGCCCCCCCAAGTATCAAGTGCTTGAACTAGCGGAAAGAGAGCCTTCTCCTCAGACCACTCGAAATAGGGCGCAGGTTGCCTGGCATCGATATCAAAGAGGCAGTCAAGCCTTGTACCTCGCCTCGAAAGAAGGAAATGGAAGGAACGGACGTGTAGAATCGGGTAATAATCTCGGCGGATGATGGATTGTGGTTGCACTCAATTTGATCGGCGGGGGCCGTGGAACAGGACAACGAAGTAGTAGCGGAAATCTCGACTGCGGATGAGAAGGCTGTATCTGACGGGCGTTTCACGTTCGTTAGACACGGAGACCAGGCAACTCAGCAGCTTGACTGGGACAGGGGACCTGAGAAGGTGCGCAAGGCACTTGCAGATGCCCTTGGTGCGCGCAACGTCGCATTCCTACTCGGGGCGGGCTGTTCTTCTATGGTCGTCGAAAAGGCAGAACGTGGCATACCAACCATGCTTCCGCTTGCCAAGGAATTCTGTGGCACCATAGCCCCTCCGAGACCCGAAGTGAGGAGTGAGACAGCAGCCGTGCCCGATGATGCGGATGCGCGTTCCTCATCAACGCCCCAGTGGGCGCTGAACGCTAGCGAAATCTCTTGGCTCGCTGGCTACGGTCTATCGCTCGATGGTGGGTATGCCAAGAACCTAGAGCGACTGATGGAGACACTTTACGCTCTCCGGTTCGTGCTCGATCGCAGCGACGATTTGGGCGATTTCGAGGAAGTCGCGACGGTCAGCGGCATTATTGAGAAAGTACATGCCTTCCTTTGGGAGCGATGCACCGAGGGGCCTTTCTCGAATGGCGACCACAGTGTTCTCGACCTGTACGAATCTTTCTATCGTCGATTAGTGCTACGCGACCGCTCGTTGCCTCGTCCTTGGGTATTCACAACGAACTACGATCTTTTCAACGAGCGTGCGATGGATCGCTTGGGCTTGCCCTACTCCAATGGTTTTTCAGGTGTGGTGGAGCGACGGTTCAACCCTGCTACATTTCGTTATGCTCTTGCCGAACAGCTCGACTTAACAAACCGGAAGTGGTCAGCGGTGGACGGCTTCGTCTACCTTTGCAAGCTGCACGGCTCGATCAGTTGGACTGAAGACGATCACGGGCTGTTTCCAATCCGAGAAACATGGCCGCAGACATCACCCTCAAAGGTAATGATCTTCCCAACGCCAGCCAAGCAGAACTCAAGTCTCGGTTCCCCGTATTCTGATCTCTTCCGCGAGTTCCAGTCACGGGTTGTCCGAGAGCAGAGCGTTCTGATCACTATGGGCTATGCATTCGGTGACGAGCATCTGAACAACATCATCTATCAAGCGCTGACGATCCCAACGTTCCGCCTGATTATTTATGCTGACCCCAATTCAGGCGGCGAAATCGCCAAACTTCGGGCGCTTGGCGACCCGCGAATCTGGATAATTGGTGGTCCCGGCCCCACCGACGGCGCTCCAGCGCACTACTTCAGCACAATTGTGGAGCATCTACTGCCTCGCCGGCCGTCCGATCGCATCGACGAGGCGGTCAAGTTGGTGCTGCGCACGATGGCCTCAGGGACCACAGCGACAGCGGACGGAGTAGCCAGTGACGACTGACGATCGGCGGCGCACCATCGGCTCAGTGGTGTCGGTCTCGGCCGACAAGTTCGTGATAGAAATGAAGGGTGACACGGACAGCTTTACGGTAGTGGGTTTTGACGACGTTCACTATGTCGCCCGATTGGGATCGTTTGTCATGATCCTGGCGCAGACTGATTATGTCGTAGCAGAGATCGTTGGACTTCGGGAACGCGACACCGCTGCGGGCAGTGATCTGGATAGGGCGGCTTCAGCTAAATTTCTGGACGTAGTGCCAGTGGGCATGCTCCCAATAGAGGGGGGAAAGTTCAGGTTCGGCGTTTCCGTCTTCCCCTCGCTCTACGCCGACGCGCTATACGCGCTGGACCGCGAGCTTGACCGTATCTTTGATACTAGTCCGGCCACGGAGCCTTCAACCGGGTTGGACGGGGCCGGCCCTGTCCCGCCCGAAGCCACCCGATTGCGAATCCTTGAGATAGGCAAGTCGGTAGTGTTCGAGGAATACCTTGTGAAGGTGCGAATCGACGAATTCTTCGGTGGCCATGCCGCAGTGCTGGGCAACACCGGTAGCGGCAAGTCCTGTACGGTGGCATCAATCCTTCAGGAGCTTTTCGAAAAACGGGACGAACATCACGCCAGGGGTGCAACGTTCGTGGTGTTTGACGTCAACGGCGAATACCATCAGGCGTTCAGCAACATTGCCAATGACACCAAGATCGGAGTCGACAGACTCATCCTCGACGGCACCGCTGCCGCGGGACGTTTTCGTATTCCGCATTGGTTCCTTGATCTGTCGGAATGGGAATTGCTGCTCCAGGCGAGCGAGCGGACGCAAGTACCGATCTTGCGAATGGCCCTGGGGCTGGCGACGCTGTTTGGCGGAACCGCGAGTCAACAACTCAATCAGATCCGCAACCACATCCTCGCCAAGTGTATAACCCAAATCCTCTCAGACGAAACACCGCCGGGCGCTAAGCAAACGCGCATTCTCGGAATTATGCAGCGCTTTAGCACTGCCGAAATCAATTCGAACACAATCGGCGATCTGATTGAGGTCAATTACGGCACGATGCAATACATTAACGATGCCTTTGAACGCCTTATAGGCGCAGACGGACATGGCGGCTTTCTTATTCCCGACTTTAAGATGCCCGAGTATGGCAATATTCCTTTTGATTTCGAGGCACTGGGGGATGCGATCGACCTGGCGCTGCTTTACGAGGAAGCGCACGGCAATCGCCAAATCCGCGACTATTGCTCGCAAATGGTCACCCGCTTCAAAGCTTTGCTAGAGCGGCAAGACTATGACTTTCTTCGCCATACCGCAGTTGGCGCACCGAACGATGCCAAAGCATTTCTCGCCAGTCTATTAGGCTTGATCCCGCATGGGCAGGGACATCTGAAGTCGGCGCAGATCGTTATCATTGATATGAACTCCGTCGACGATGAAGTCGTCGAGTTGGTGAGCGCAGTCGTAGCTCGCATGATTTTCAGGCTGCTGCGTCAGGCCGAACCGCGTAACCGGTTCCCCGTCCACCTGCTTCTGGAGGAGGCGCATCGCTACATCTCGGCCACACCGTCGCGTTATGCCCTGGAGGCCGGACGCGTGTTCGACAGGATCGCTAAAGAGGGCCGAAAATACGGACTTATCCTGCTGGTCGCATCCCAGCGGCCAAGCGAGTTATCGAAGACTGTTCTCTCGCAGTGTTCTAATTTTGTCGTTCACCGGATCCAGAATCCCGACGATCTGTCACAGATCAGGCAAATGTCACCGACGATATCTGAGGGAGTGTTACGACGATTGCCTTCACTCCCGAAGCAGCATGCGTTGGTGTTTGGAAATTCGGTAAACTTACCCACCACTTTCAAGGTGCGACGGGCAGATCCGCTGCCCGCGAGCGACGATGCGCATATCAGTGCTCTTTGGTTTCAGGAGACTGGTCGCTGCACTCCCCTATCGCTTTCCAATGGTCAGGAGGTCATCCTCAGTGACGATGAAGATGAAGGCGATCTCCTAAGGTAGGCGTTGGGTGGCTCGTTGAGCCTTGGTCAAGGTTCACAGTAGGGTCAATCCTCGCAGCCATGCTCCCCCTTGAGTGTCTCGGGCCGAACTTTAAGCCTTAAATTTCACCTTTCGAAACGCCCCATTCTCGGATAATGGCGAATCCGCCAATAAAACTGGGGAACAATAAAATGGCCGAGGAAAACCCACCTTCCACCGACATACTCACCGAACTCACTGCTGAGATCGTAAGCGCTTACGTTGCCAACAATCCCGTACCGGTATCCGAGTTGCCAGGTGTCATCGCTAGCGTCTTTCACAGCCTAAGCGGTATCAATAGCCCGAAGGAACCGATTGTTGAGCCGCAGAAACCCCGCATCTCCATCAAGAAGTCGGTAACGCGCGACTACATCATAAGTCTGGAGGACGGAAAGCAATATCGAACGCTGAAGCGGCACCTGACAACCTTGGGGCTAACACCGGAACAGTACCGTGAGAAATGGTCTCTTCCATCTGACTATCCAATGGTGGCCGAAAGCTATTCAGAACAGCGGTCGGCGCTTGCTAAAAATCTCGGATTGGGAAGGAAGCCGAAGGGAAAGCGGATTAAGAAGGATATCGCAAAATAGGAACTTTGGGCTTGCGGTACCTAATGACGCGGAGGAACCGCGACCTATCTAGACACAAAGCCGGTTGAATTTAATGAGGGAGGGTCCAGCGGCAAGTCAGAAGAGGTCGTTGAGCTTAGCTCTCAACTCCGTTACGAAAGCTACCGCGAGCGCAGAGTAGCGACTTTCCGGAGAGGTCATCCCAACCATATCGGCAGCCATTTCACGCGCCAAATCCAAGAACTCGTCAATCGGCTGGCCTGCCGCTTCGGCTTGTTCCGCCACATTAAGCAATTTGCGGAGTCTTTCTTCTCTTACACGCAGTTCCAGCAATAGCTTCGTTCGCTCTTGGATAAGACCCATACGGTTCAGGCCGTATACGTGGATCGATGCCTTCCCCTCCGGGCTTTCGCTCCCATCGACAGCAATTGAAGATACTGCCACTGAAGTGGCTCCTTCGACCGGCCAGAGAATGTACCCGTCGGGGTTTGTCCGTGTTGGATCGATCAGCAACGGTTGCTCGTTGTCGATAGCGTCGGCCTCAGTGCGAGCCCAAATTCCATTTCTAGTCGGGAATGAGTCTTTCTTACCCGAGTTCTTTGTCTTGCCTTCATAAAAGGCAGTTTCGAGCTCGTGTAGAGTTTCGCCCAAAGTTGCTGTTACCTGCCGACGGCGTCGATTGCAGTCGATGCAGCTTGCAAGAAGATTGTCCCAGCGCATCGCCAACCACCAGTAGCCCAAGTGATCTGGATCATCTTCCACACCTCCTTTCGGACGGTAGTGCTCTACGTCTACTGGTTGAGAGGCTTGATAGGGTGTCTCACAGTATGCGCACTTCCCCTTGAAGAGCTTGTCGAGGGCTTTGTGTACGTCGTCCGCCGTATATGCCTTGAATTTGTAACTCTTCTTGGGAGGTGGAGTTGCCCCATAGTACGCGCGCGCCTTCTCAAGCTCGGTCTTTCCAGCGCTATCCGCACTAGCAAGAGACGGAGGTTCCGCAACATCATTCCGGTTGACGAAGCGCACGTCAGGTCCTTGGAGGTTGATTAAGGGCATCGAGCAATGCCGACACCATCCGCTGACGCGCAGCAGTACGTTGAGCAACTGGGGCCCCCTGCCGAGCTTCGACGAATTGCCTCATTGCTTGAGCAACAACCTGATCGACAGCGGTATCTCCAATCACCAACGTCTGGGCGAGTTCACTTTCTACTTCGCGCAACTTAGCTTGCTCACTCGTGCTTCGTCGTTCGACAGGAGTGGTTAACAGACCCGCATACAGCGAAAGCCTTTCCTCCATCTCCGGGTCAGCCGTGCTGGAAAGACCAAAGAAATCAGACGTTAATAGCTGGTCTGCTCTCAATCCTTTGATGCTTGGCAGATCGTCCAAGGTTTCAATGTTCTGTTGCTCGTCGCGGACAAGAACTGAAACCTCCCCATCATCGAGTCCTCTCAAACACAAAGGATCGTGAGTTGTGGCAATGAAAGTGACATAAGGAAGAGCGCGCCGCAGAGCTGCCATTACACGCATCTTCCATCTCGGATGAAGGTGAGTTTCGATTTCGTCGATGAGTATGATCGCTCGAGCCTCGTCCAAGTTATCCCAGTGGCCCATCAGCCCGCGCATTACGTCAACGGTCATCGCAAACAGCGATTTGTAACCTTCACTCATTCGGTCGAGCGGCGTGAGCAGTCCGTTGGCACGCACGGACACTCCCATCTCGCCATCTCTTATGAGCTCATCGTCAAGACGAAGAACAAAAACCTCTCTCAACACGCGCGCGACGGCATCAAACTTGTCGCCGCGCAGGCGATTCAACCAAGCACCCGGGTGTCGAATTGTGGCCATCGGATCGAAGAGAGTGCGTACATACCTCTCAGCTCCTCCCTGCCGCATCCGACCACCCTTTGAAAAAAACCGCCGAGGGCCATACGCTAATACTAGTGCAGTCGGACTGCTTGGCCCCTCAAAGACCTGTCTCGCAGGATCCACCCGAAGCTCCACTGGGTCACTCAAACCGAAGAAGTCGATCGCGATTGACATAGGCTCTGGGTCGACCAGCGCCCATCGCCGTGGATCCTTTCGACGGAGGTAGTCGGATGGCGGACCTGCTACCTTGCTCGCCGCCTCAGTGCCAATGAGAGCGAGCGCTATGGCCTCGAGAATGGAGCTTTTTCCGCTAGCATTCTCACCGAGCAGCATCAGACAGGGCGCGCCGTATGTGGAATTCCTTCGTTCTGGAACTTGAAACCGTATTGACCGGAGCGCCTTGAAACCATTGATGTTGATCGAACGAAATTGAAAGTCATGCGCCAGCAGCGGCTGCGCCCTAGCAACCGAAATCATAGGTTCCGAAATAATTGGCCCAGGGATATATGAACCCGTACTGCCCGGATCACTGCGAAATTCACTCAACGCTTCTTCGAGACAAGCTCCGTAAACTTCGGAGTCCATATCTTTGAGGAACGCTTGCAGAGCATCGAATGGACCGCGTGATCGTGAGCGACGTGCTGACCTGTCCCATATATCGTCAACAAATCGCTTCAGCAGCGCACCGGACAAGCCAGGGCGCAACCGCACAAGTTTGTTCAACTCGACGATCACATCGGTCGGTGGCCTACTCGGCGCTACATTCAAGAATTCAAATAGACGATGTGCGGAATCGCGGCGCTCTTCCACCAAATTCCATCGATTTAGATCGAATGTCGCAACTGTGACTTCGCCGCGCTCCGAACTGGGCTCGCACTCGCCATTCCAACGAAAAATCAAATGGCGTGAAGGGTCATCAATATCAGGATCAAGCAAAAGAGCGGCCTCAATGTTCCGAGCTTCATCCAATGATGAAAACGGTGCAGCGCGCCTTCCCTTTACCGGAAAATTCGACTTTTTCGCACGATGGCAATCTCCGCATACAGGATACAAATTGCCCCATTCGTAGGCGAACCAAGCATAGTGTTCGTCTGGAAACTTGGCCGAGCTGTCCGACGCGCTTCTAAGTGGCCGAAAATGATGGACTGGCCATTCCGAGTTTCGGAGATCGTTCTCACAGAACGCGCATCTACCTTCGAACTGTGCATAAAGAGACTTGCGCACGTCCTCTGCGCCGTAGACCCTTGCTTCGAAGGGTATACGGCGTTGTGCTCGTGCCTGGATACTGAGAAGAAGAACCTCCTCCACAGCCCGGCGCGCGGCTATGGCATCATCTGATGCCAGAGTCGGCGGAAAGTTCGCCCCTAAACGACCAACCTTAATCACATCCCTCGCGCTCCAACCGCCTCACCGCTCCTTTCACCCATGCCTATGCTATTTCAGCAGTTGGCCTCCTGCCGTAGTTCGGAGGCGGAGCTGAGGACTCACTAGCTTTCACGCGACACATCTTCGAGTTTAAAAGAGGCCACCATCTCACCGCGCCTCGATCTTCAACGCGTTCAACGTCTCCGGCGTAATCGTCCCCGTAACCTTAAGACCATAGTCCACCTGCATTCGTTGAAGCCCTGCCCTCATTTCAGGCCCCATCAGACCGTTCAATTCGCCGTTGTAGTAGCCAAACGCTAGCATCGCGAACTGCACCTCGAGGACGATCTCTTTGAACTTGTTCGCGTTGCCAGGCAGCGTCCGAAGCGGCGCCGGCGCTGTTGCCGCGGGCGGCTGATATGTGGTCGACGGTGTCGAATAGAGCGGACTCGAAGGTGCCACATAAGACGGCGACGGACTGTTATAGACAGGCGGCCGATACGAATAGCCTCCGGTCGACGATCGATGGCTGCTATGAGAGCTATGGCTCCTGTGTGAGCTGTGGCTGCGGTGCCCCGCCAGCGTGTACACATGGTCCATTTTGAAGATATCGAACAAGGACAGCGACTTACCGCCGTCAGTCAACAATGGCTTTGAAGGTAAGGCCTGCCCCTCTGATGGCATGAAGCCCGCCGCCAACAGCGACGGTATCGCAAACAAGCGCTTTTTCATCAGACCCTACCCAAGCCCACATACCCATGATCTCGCGGGTGCCATTCGAAGAAACCGCCGCAGTCGCCCCTGAGACTGCAGTCCTTGCAGCCATCCATATAGGCCCGCTTCCAATCAGAGATCGTCGACGGTGCTAGATGCCGATACGATCTAGGGACCGTACAGAGAGGGAAATTGAAAAGCCGAACATCGATGCCGCGGCTTCGGGCGATGTCGATGGCCTGCCCGACTGCTCTAAAGCCAGTTGAGCTGTCATAGAACAGTCGGCTCCAGTTTTGCCGTGCGTAACCGATGTTCTCGAGCTGCATGATCGCCCAGGTTTGGATAAACGGCACCGATGTTGTTAGGTATCTGGCGAGCCTGGGGAGTCCCTGGGCATTCGGCTGCATGAGAACTGTGCGCAACTCGATTTGTGCACCAGCTCGTGCCAAGAATGCCAGGCCTGAACGCAGCTTTCCAAAAGCCCCAGTCTTGCCGACGATTTCATCATGGATGACGGGATCAGCCGAGTAGAGGGGTACTCCCCAGACGATCCTTTCGCGATCCAATTCCAGCAACTTCGGGCGGTCGCCTTCTTCGAAATGCTGCCCATTGGTCAGGACGTGAAACCGGAGATCCTCCCTGGCCCGCATAACCCTTTGGAGGAACTTGAAGAGCTCGGCCTTGAAGAGCGTCGGCTCGCCACCCGAGATCCCAATCGTTGCCCCTTCGGGAGCCAACATCGCAGCCTGCTCAAAATACCCGAAAAGGTCGACATGCTGTTTCTTAGGGGGCTGCGAGCACATCACGCAGAGCTGGTCGCAACGCTCCGTCACCAGGAACGTATTGTGGGGTGACGTGCTGCGGATCAAGCGATCAGCGGTTCCTCTTTGTGGATTAACGAGCAGCACATCGCCATCAACATCCGATGGATCGATCCCGAGGATCCGAACTGAACCGACCTCGCCTGCATATTCGGCAACGTCTGCGCCTGCGGTCTCTAGGCTGACATCGAAAGCACTCATGTCAGCCCGTCCATCGACGCTGGCCATACCCTCGAATGACCGGAGCCGGACGACAAATGGCTGTGCGGCCTGTGCCTCGGCTTTGATGCGGAGCGGTGTCATGAATGCACCGCGACCATGCTCGGGTCCCAGGTGCCTATACCCAACCAAGCAGCAACCGAGCCGCGAGCCGCGTCGTCCTGACGGTAGATCACCTCGAATACCTTGTCAAAAATCGACAGGTGTCGACCACAGAACCAGGTGTCGTGGCGCGGCATGTCGATGCGACCGTAGCGGGAGATGTCATCGATAACGTCTGAACCGCAGAACGGCTGGTATGCGCAGTGGATGCAGTCCGGATCGAAGTGGTTGAAGGCGCCGGAATTCAGGATCTCCACCTTCGATCTGTCGATGCCTGTGTTCACATCCCCGATGCTGAGATCGATGCGGCCAATTCTCGACAGCATGCGTGCTTCGTCCGTCGGATAGAATTTCCCGTCGTGATCGATGACGACGTAATCCGAAGCGAAGAACCCGGGATTGCGGATATCGACATGGTTGTCAGCTCCAGAGCGAAGAACCCGCTTTAGGCACTGACTGAAATAGTACTCTTCCATAAAGCGACCGGTGTGGTGATTGCGGTCAATCAGACGGTCGATGAATTCCGAATGGAGCTTGTTCCAGCGGCCTAACGCGTCCGCGCCCTGATCAAGCTTCCGCGCAAACCCCTGATGGTTTATTGGCCGCAGATAGACAGATTTGATCCCATACCGTTCATAGCTGTCGAGAAGTTCCCCGAGATCCGGTGGCGACGAGACATCAATCGTCGGCAGCGCCGAAATCTTCCCCTCAGGATAGCGCGCCACCGCAGCTTCGAGATTTGAGAAGAAAGCCCGCGTGCAGCCCTCGTCATGCGTCCGCTGTCGTTGGTGAGTTGTCGCGTCTCCATCGAGCGAAGTGCTGATGAAAGTGTCATCAGCGTCGAGGAAAGACCACACTCTTTCGTCCAAGTTCTGAAGGTTGGTGCAGACAACGAACTGGGCGCGAGCAAACTTGCCACGGCAAAAGTCGCGTACGATCTCGAGGAGATCGATACGAAGCAGCGGCTCGCCGCCTTGGAACTCAACTTTGATATTCTGGCCTTCGATGGAACCAAGGAAAGCAAGAACTGCGGCCAAAGTTTCGTCGGTCCAATCAAAGCCGCGTGCCTTTTCCGGAGCCCGGGACACCTGGCAGTACCCGCATGCGAGATTGCACCGGAGTGTCGGCACCAGAATGACGTAGTTCAGCTGCTGGGGCTTCGATTGCCGCTGCGACCACCGATAGGCAAAGGATGTCCAAGAAAGATCGAGCTCGTCGTCGGAGGAATGGCCGCCTTCCGTAAGAAAGGATCGATCTCCGTCATTCAACATGTCGCCGGCGTATCGGTTGAGGAAGTTGTCATCCGACTTAAAGAAGCCGCCGGCATCGTCGGCGAATAAAATTCGGCTATCCGCGAGCTCGCGGAACTTGAGCGGCCAGACGTTCATCGCGAGGTTACCGCTGCGACCAGGTTTGCCCTGAGAGGTAAGGTCTCTGCGTAGATCTTCTCGCGGTAGAGGGTATGGAGGAACGCACGCCGAATGTCGGAGCTGCGGCGGTTGCAACCGGAAATCTCGGCCATCCCGTTTTCTATCCGCACCGTCAGTTCGGGAAACTGGACCTGAAATCTGACGCAGGCACTCGAAACAAAGGCTTCGAACTGCGGCGCAATAGCAACCGTCAGAATAGAATCCGACTCTGAAATGATATTACCCACAGCCCGCTCTCCCCGACGGGGATAGTGCACGTGTTATGCTTGTAATCAAGTGACGTTAATGGGTCCAGAGTCAACGAATTTCCAGCTGGCGAGCAAACGCAACGGAAATCCAGAATCCAGCTTGCATTGTAAGGATGAGGCAGCGATCTTTCGAGCGCTCTGGGGAGGGCTTGGCAATGGATTGGAGAGCAGTCTTGACGCTTGCTGGCATGTTAATTGTTCGCAGGCGCGTGTCGGCAGACGTTTTCCTCGCAAGGAAGTGGATTTTCATTGGGGCTTTAGTCGCATTAGTCGCAAGTTCTGCATCCGCATCTCCGAGCTTCGATTGCACAAAGGCGAAGCGTCCCGATGAGGTTGCTATTTGCGCCAATCCCTACTTGGCCCAAACTGACCTAGAAACAACAACAGCCTATGAGAGCTTCAAAGCACGAAATCGGAAGAAGGCTATTTCGATTGCAAAAGCGTTCCTGGCGCGACGGCATGCCTGTGGGGCAGACGAAGCTTGCATCGCACTCAGTCAACAATGGGCGCTAATACAATTCGAGGCCAGCCCTGCCAACAAGATCGAACCTGTCGTTTCAGGAACCACCGCCAATCCTCCCAAGCCCGACCCTGCAATGGCTGTTACCAATCCATGGCCAGCTGCTTTTGCACGGAGGGATTTCAGGCTTGGGATGAGTCTGCGGGAATTCCGATCTGCCCCGTATCCCGACCCGGACAAGAATCCGAACGCCTATCTAGTTTGCAGCAACGATCCGCGGGCAGAGCAGCTCGGTTATTCGTCGGCACGGCTCTATCCCGACAAATTGGCGGCTGCAGGGGTCGTCTTCTGTTCATACTTTTACGACGTTCAGATGAGCTACGGCAGCCCTATGGTCATGGAAGCCGGGATCGTTCTGGGCGATGTTAGCGTGATGACTGGGTTCTATTTCATTCCAGATGATGCCGGCGTTCAAAGGCTGTTTTGGATATCTACTGAGGGTCCCTCCGACAGCTTCGCCAGCCTCCAACAACTTATGCGCAAGGCATATGGGGAACCGACACAACGTGTCGAGACATGGCAGAACAAACTGGGAAACAAGTTCGAGAACGATGTGCTCACGTGGTCGAATAGTTCGAGCCAGATAGAATTCCGCCACTACGGATCGACAATAAACAAGTTCGAACTTCGGCACACGCTGACACCCCTGTGGGACAAACTGTCAAAATCCTTAGATGTCCAAAACAGCGACGCAGCGAAGAAATTGTGACCTCAGGAAAGGCGGTATGCCAATAAGGCTGAGCAGGTCAGCTACTGGCCGTCCATTTCCAGGGTGCGGTACTCACCACTTTCGTTGTCGTAGACTTCCACCTCCACAGTGGATCCGTGGCGACTGATGTCTTCGACCGTGACATCGCGATACTCGCCGGCATCGTAGTCGTAAATCTCGATGTCTCGACCCGTCCGAACAAGGTTGCCTTTCTCGATTTCTACCGAGTTACCGGTGCTGGTATCGACTCCATCCCACGCAAAGGCATTCAATGGAAACAAGAGTAAGCATGAGAAAGCGCCCGCCCGGTAGGTAAGCATTGGTGTACTCCGATCGCGATTGAGTTGATGTGGCGAATGAATCACAGGTCTTCCGGGCATGTTTCTACGCGCTCCAGCCAGGCCACGTAGAGTCGACCATTGGTTGTCCTCCGCAGTAGCCGTCGTAGACGAACCGGCCAGTTGCACGATCCCGGCAGCGCCAGATCAATGTGTAGTTTGGGCCGTAGAATTGATCCCAGGCCACGCCATAGGATGGTGGATAGTATCCTCCTCCCCCATAGCCGCCATTATTGGCAGCCACAGCTGCGGCGGCGGCGCCGAGCCCTGCCGCAGCAACCCCGGTTGCAACGGAGTTGTCCGACGCGATCAGCTTCATGCACTTCTCAGCAGAAGCACCGCGACGAACAAGCAGCCTGACAATTTTGGCTTTGTACGCGTCGTCGTAGTTTGCCGTTAGCATCCGGCATAAACTAAGCGTGCTTTCGCCCGTGAGGTCTTTTTGTGCGATCGATGTATTCGTTGTACAGCCACCAAAAGATAATGCGGCTGCCAACAACAGTGGAAGATGTTTCATATCGGTCCCCCCCAAGGCCAATTCTTGGGGCGAAATCCCATATGATGTCTAGTCCCTTCCGCTGGGCCATACTATTTGCGCTGGCGATGCCCTTCTTTGGGCGACCAGCGCTAGCCTCGTGCAACAACTTGGCAGCCTGCTCGGCGTCGGTTTTCTTGCGTTAGTTCTTCAGCTTAATCGCGGTAAGTCTGCAGAGGCCTTTCAATGCGCACTCGCCTTGGCGATGACACTGACTAGCGGTTCTACCTGCGGGAAGGATCTTAAACCAATGATCGCCGCAGACCTGACGCCTATCAAGGCGCATATGCTGGAGCGAACGGCCTTGCTCCGCCTTTTTGCGCCCGACGTCAATTGGTGAAAAAGTTGAAAGTTCCACAAAGCCCGGGACTGTGTATGTCCTTTGGCTCCTTCGAACTATCGAAGACGGCGACGCTAAGTAGAGAGTTCCCGTTCGATATGGACTCATGGAAAACGATATAGCGCGCTCCATCCCCACAAAGTGTGTTGCCGTTGAGGAGCTTGCCTGGATCCCTCGCCATTTTGAACACTTCGGCGGTCACGTTCTTGTTGTCGACATCATCCCACTGACGCCATGATGCGCCGAGGGACGTCAGCTGGATTTTCTTGCCGTTACCGAAAGTGATGGTCATTTTGCTGCCAGGCGTGGCGAAGTCCCGATGACCGGAAAGCCCTATCGAACCCGTGATAGACCGGGCTGTTTTGCTGTAAGCCTCGAACGTCCGCTTGTCCTGCCACAGGTGGTGTTCGGGAGCCGATCGCCCCGACACCGGTCCGGCTACGATGGAGGCCGTGATGGCGAGAGCCAGAGGATATCTATAGTTCAATCTTTTCATTCTAGCTGCCCTTCTTCGCCGCCCAAGTCGATACAAGAAACGTCGCCATTGTCCCCGACAGATTGACGGCCAGCTGTGCATGACGGGCGGCAGGTTTTACTTTTTTGGGACCGGGGCTGTGGGCGTCGCCGATCTTGTTCCGCAGTGATCCCAAGGACTCGACCACCGACTGGCAGCTTCCAAGAATCTTCTTGAAAACGGGTTCGGTATGATTGTCAGGAGCAAGGTTCAGGATCGTCGCCAATTTTCGGTACAAGCCTGGGAGGTCGTCCTTTTCCTCAAACGCATCCCCAGCCTCGGTAATGATCCATTTGCATACATCCTCAAGTAACGTCCTGGCCAACGTGATCGCGCCTTCGGGGTCTGCATCTCGTCGGTCGAGCGCCTGGGCCCATCGCGCGTGCACGGTGTCAGGATCGAAGTCCGCAAGGGTCTGCGATATCGCATCGTCAGCCGGACTGCCGATAGCAGCAGGCTGCACCTCATAAACCGGGCTTCCCGATAGTCGCCGGGTGATGATCAGCCGGTAGCCATCGTGGTGCAGGTGTTCGTTGATCACCGCGGCGATATCGGATTGATAGACAGACGATTGGGTAAGCGGGCTTGTGACCTCTTCCAAGAATCGAAAGAATTGCTTTTGTGAAGATGTAAGGTAGCCGACCGCCTCCAACGTTTCTCGGTTGTTCCAGTTGTTGTTTCGACCGATCGCATTGAAGAGGTCATCATCCAGCGTCTGTTCCGACGGAGCATCCGCGAAGACCGAAGGCATCCGATGCGTAGGCCAAACGCGGCGAATGAAGGCCAGATCTTCAAACTCGGTGCTGTACGGTCGTTTGTCGAAAAGAGCCATGATCCGACGTCGGGTAAGTTCGGAAACCGCTGCCTGGCCAATTTCTTGAATTTTGGCCAAGGCCTCCGCTAGATCGTAGGAGTCGACCTCCTCAACCAAGCGCTGAGCGATAGGGATCATTTCGGACGCAGACTTCTCTAGCAGACGTCGTTCCGCATACTTGAATTTGCTTTTGAAGGACTCATCGCGATCTCCATCCCGCAGCCCGAGACGGCTGCACAACGATGGCACCTCGTTGGCGCTGAAACCGGAGATCGCGAACGCCAGTGCGGTTCTAAGCTGTTTGACCGCCGTCGTCGGATACTGCTGTGCTGCCTGCTGTTTCAACCCGCGGCCCTCCCCCTTTCAATTTACACGCGAATTCAGTGGCGGTGCCAGTCAAACGAACCTTTATCTGGACTCGCATGATCTCCATTTGTTCGTGACCATTTCCACGATTGAGCAACCGGCCGCTTCCTGCATCTGCTCCAGACGAGGATTGCCCGGTGGCGAACATGCGGAGCACTATCAGAAAAACGCGGGCAGAGTCCGCTCGACGCTAATGTTCGGTGTCCTGTAGGAACAGGCTAAAACAAAAACAGAAAAGACCCGCGCGCCAACGGCGCGAGGCCCGCCGCCTGAGGCGGAACCCAAAACATGGCCGAATCAGCAATCTCCGCAAGGGATCTAAATTTTTCGTTGGCACGCTCGCCTCTCACTGAACTCGAAGAGCGCGCGCCGGTCGTCGCAACGTGCGAAAAGTATCGTCTTTTCAAAGCACTGACAAGAAAGCGCACCGTGCACCCAAATGATGCACGGTGCGGAACGCGCCAAGAACCTGAATAAAAACAACCAACCGACCGGCGCGCACGTTGCGGCCTTTTATCCTGCCATCATAATCGGTTGTACTTTTCGTTATTTGATCGACATCGTCATTTCTTTTATATTTTGCGATAATTCACGAATCTATACGATATGTCACGCTTCCGCTCTCCAGCTTTGAATTCCGATGCGCCGTGCAGTCTTCCGCGCTCTGCGATGGGGTAGCAGCGCTGCTTATTTGCAGCGTTCGAACCGTCGCGGCGCACTCTTCCATCGGAGTGACAGAGCAGCGTCACAGGCAATCGAGCGCGGTCCGGCCGTCTTGCGATCGGCGCGGCCGCAGGCATGATAACGTGCGTTCCGTCGTTCCTGGTCTGCATCAGCCTCATCCGCCGCAGCGGACCTCCTTGTCTCAGATGGTGTCCGTCAGCGTGCGGACGCCATGCGTTTCAATTGCGCTCGAACCGTTCATCGATGCGCTCCCAGAAGCTTGCGGGCCTTGCCATGCGCGCGCGGGCGGTGGCTGTTCAGTCTGCCGCCGGATCGCCGACATAGAACGTGCCATCCGACCCTTTCCAACATCGACCATCACTGCCACAAAATGCTACATTGATACGAATGAGGCACCTGCGAGACCTCAAGGGTCACGGACCTGACCATCCTCAATTGCGATAACTCTGCCGGCCATGGCGATAGTCGATGGCCGGTGCGCCACGATCACGCGACTGATGCGGAGATCCGCGAGCGCTCGGTTGACGAGAAACTCGTTGGTCTCGTCGAGATGGCTTGTTGCTTCGTCCAGGAACAAGATACGTGGTTTGCGGTAGAGGGCGCGCGCAAGAAACAAGCGCTGCTTTTGCCCCCCCGAAAGCGCGCTGCCCATATCGCCGACCAGCGATTCATAGCCCATGGGCATCATGTGGATTTCGCCGTCGATCGCTGCCAGACGTGCGCACTCCTCGATCCAAGCAGGGTCCGAATGAGGATCAAAGGCAGATATGTTTTCAGACAGTGTACCTGCAAACAGCTGGTCGTCCTGAAGAACACAGCCCGTGATCTTCCGATAATTGGAGAGTCCAACATCACGGATGTCGTTGCCGTCCAGGCAGATTCGCCCTTGCGTAGGATGAATCAACCCCGAAAGGATCTTCAGCAATGTGCTCTTTCCGCAGCCAGAGGGGCCGGTAATGGCGACGCTTTCGCCCGCTGCAATCGTCAGATTGATCCCCTCCAACACATCCGGTTCGCCGTCGCCATAGCGGAAACGGATCCCCTGCGCCTCAAGGTGGCCTGCCACAATACCGGTCGAAGTTCCAATCCGTGAGACGCCTTTGTGCGCTTCGGGCTGGGCCAGTGCGATATCACTTAGCCGTTCCTCTTGCAGGGACAGCATCTGCAGCTTGAAAATCATGTTGATCAGTTCGGTGACACGACTGGTGAACTGCTCCTGATAGGACGAGAACGCCATGAGCATGCCAACGGTCAAACGACCCTCGATCACTGCACGGCTGCCGATCCAGAGCACGAGAACCCGCGCGAAGCCGAACAGCAACCCATTGATCCCAGCGAAAGCGATATCGAGCTTGTCTGTCTTGAGATCGGCATTAACGGCGTCGACCAACGTGTTGAGCCATACGCTTTGGCGTCGTTCTTCGAGGCCAAGAGCCTTGACGCTGCTTGCGCCGCGAATGGACTCCATGAAGTGGGTATTTTCTCTCGCGCGATAGACGAGCTCCGCTTCCGATGCCGCGCGGTAAGGCCGATGGAACAGAATTCGAACCAGCACGTAGAGCAGCGTCGAGGCCAGGGACATTGCAGCCAGGGGCGGGCTGTAGAGAAACATCATGAACAGCATGCCGGCAACCATCACGCTGTCCATAGTGGAACTAACAAGATCCGTGGTTAGCGTATCCTGGATGGTCCTGATCGAACCGAAGCGCGACACCACATCGCCGACATGGCGCTTTTCGAACCACGACAGCGGCAGGCGTATCAGATGAGAAAACAGGCCAATATCCCATTGGACGGCAAGCCGGGTCATAAGCACCATTGTCGCCCATGAGCGGACAAAACCAATTACCGTCTGCAGCAGGACCAGCAGCGCCAGGCCGATCGTGACCACCGTGACGAGATCGAGATCAGCGCTCACAATAGCTTGGTCGATGACCAGTTGAAGGCCAAGCGGCGAGAGAATGGCGAAGACCTCAAGACAAAGAGCAAGCAGGAATATCTGTCCCAAAGCGCGCTTGAGACCAACGACACCTCTGAACAAGCTCAACAGTTGAAATCGGTTTTGCTCTACCCTCGGCGAGAAGGATGGAGCCGGCCAAACTTCAAGAGCGACACCGGTAAAGCTTTGATCAAGTTCCTTTCGGGAGACATGACGGCGCCCGCGGGCGGGGTCGTGGATGACCGCCCCGTTGGCAGTGACCTTGTCCAGGACGACGAAGTGGCTGAAGTCCCAATGGAGGACGCAGGGCGTTTTTAACTCTCGCAGGTCATCAAGTGCCACTTGGACCGCGCGGGTCGACAACAGGAGCTTGTTGGCGAGCTCGGCAATATTGAATAGCGTCATGCCCTTCAGGGAGGCGCTGAATTTATGGCGCATGCTGCTGATATCGATGTGATGGCCGTGATGGGATGCGATCATTGCCAAGCTGGCGAGGCCGCATTCAGCTGCTTCCGTTTGCAGTATCAATGGCAAGCGTGATCTGAAGCCGAAAAAGAGATTTTCCAGATAGGTCACTTGATGTCGCCCTCGCTGGAAAGCGTGCCTCGCAGGCTGTAAAGTGGCTCAAGCAACCACTGATAAACCGGCCTCCTGTCCAGAAACACGTCGGCTTCCACGGCCATGCCTGGCCGGATAGGCTCCTTCTTGCCGTAAGCAGCGACATAATTTTGTTCCGGCCGGACGAGAACTCGATACAGGCCAGCGGACGGATCGTTCGTAGGGGAGGGTCCCCTTTCGGGCAGGGTAATCATGTCTATATCGCCCGGCCTCAAACTGACCCGGGAGAAACTTGTGACAATTCCCGGATGGAGGCCGAACTTCTGGTAAGGAAAGGCTGCATAGCGCAGCATGACTTTGGCGTTCTCATGCATGAAGCCGATGGTGCTACTCGACCCAAACAGATGAACTTCCAGTTGGGATTGGCTTGGCAGGATCGACAACAACGGCGTCCCGGCGGCAACGAATTGTCCCGACTGGACCAGGATGGCTGCAACATTCCCGGTTCTTGGCGTGGTAACATCTATCTGTCTGCGGGCTTCACTCTCGACGAGATCGCGCTCGATGGTGCTGATTTGTCTGCGCAACTGGCTGATGACTGAGGCTGCCTTCGAATCGAAACCTGCAAGCTTTGTGCGCACCTCTGCCAATCTTTGCTCTAGGCGAATGGCTTCACGGTGCAAATTCTCCAACTCCTGCTCTTTTTGGATGCGGCTTTCCATGCGAGCGAAAGCCTCCCGCTGCAGGACAACGTGGCGACGAACCAGTTCGTCATATTTATCCGAGATGATGCTCAACAGAGCTGCGTGGCTGGCCGTGAGTTTTGTCTGAACCTGCACCTGATCCATTTCTCGGAGCAGACCCTGTTCTTCTCTCGTCAGTCCGGCTTTCTCAATCCGATCGAGATCCTGCTGGCGCACGATCTCGGCGGCCAACTCGCTTAGCTGCTTGCGCAGCAGGAGCGCGGCCGTCGCCTGAGTATCTCCCAGCGACGTCGTGCTATCGGAGGTGATGGTGTAGAGGGATTGTCCTTGGCGAACCTCGCTGCCATCGACAACGTTCAACGAGGTCACGCGGCCTGCGTTGGGCGCAAAAACCCTCACAATCCCTGCACTTGGGGTGACAACGCCGGTCAGGCGTACGCGGCGCGTATACTCACCAAAGATCAGATAGCTGGTGATCGCCAGAACGATGGCAACCCCCAACGCGACCGCGACCGAAACGCCGAGTGGACGCAGTAACACCACATGACCAAACAAGGTGTCTTTTTGGGCAGCAATGGCTTCCGAACGAAAAAGAGGTTCATTCAAGCTTGCCCCCAAAATTCGAAGTCGATTGTTAGTTTTCGAAGTGATTTTGCATTAATTCATTGAAATTTTGGAGGCAACGCGCATCAATTTGTGAATTTATTGTGGAGATTTTGTATAGTTATTGTGGAGATACAATATTTTTTATATGATATTGACCAGTAATATGAAAGACGTAAGATTTATACGCTAGTTGTCTTCTTCCTGTAGAATTTTGATGGCGATGGCGCAGATATTATTCAGTATTCAAAGCAAATGAGGACCAATATGCGTGAACTTTCGGTCGAAGAAATGAAGCTTGTGGCAGGCGGCGGACGCGGCGGGAGTGGCGGTCGCGGGCGCGGCGGCGGCAATGGACACGGGCGCGACAAGAAGGGTGACAGGCCGACCAAGCGGGATGCCGACTGGTCGCACAACAAACCAGGTGTGCCTGGATCTGATAGTCCGCGTTGGGGTGGTGGTCGCTCCGGGCGGTAGCGGATCGAATGTTGATCGTCCCCACCTAGCTTAGGGCTAGTAAGCTCCGTCGCGTGTATCTTTGCACGTGACGGACTTGCTATTTGGCAGGCACCGCGGCTGACCTATTAGGCAGATGAATCCGGCGTTCCGCGGGCCATTCTGGGAAATTCGCCGAGGCTTTGCGGTCGGAAACTGCAAGGGACAGCAGATACTACCAGCATCTGGAATCGAACAACTCAGCCGGGCCCTTTCGGTATTCAGAGTAGGCCTGCAGGTATAGCTTCGCGTAAGTGAACCAGTTCGATTTCAACAGCTGCCACCGGAAATCTTCAGCGTCGACTGATCCCAGATGCAACAGGTAAATCGTATCCAGAAGGCATAGCCCGCGCGCTGCATGTTTGTTGGCGATATCTATATTTTCACTGTCGGACAGCGGTTTGACGATATTGGCGACATCGTCATAGTCATCCAGCAAGGTCTTCAGCCTGAATGGTCCGTTGAGGTCATTTTGCTGAATAAGTCCTTGAAATATTTCCTGGGTGATAGTGTCATTCGTGTGTTCACGGAATTTTGCCTCCACAACGGTCGAGTCGTTCCTGGTAGAAACAAAAAATACTCCCTTGGTCGGGCTGGCGTTGTTTAGCTTGTAACTTACGTCTCCTTCGATAACAGCCATTGCCGGGACTGCATTGGGGTGTGAAGCCCGAATTTTATCACTTTCTTCCACGAGTTCGTTGTAAGGTATTCTATTGTATTCGGCGTTGAACAAAAAGCCGGTTCCAAAAACCATGTTCGTCGGACCCAGTCTAAATCTCTCCCAAAGGAGATCATCCCGTTTGCTGCCATAGAGCTTTGAAATCGCGCCGTGCAGCTTGTCGGTGAAGTCAGCTATGTAGCTGGGCCGAAAAGCATATCGATCCTTTTTGTAGCCAACATAGACATAGTAATCGTCGCGGAAGTCGAAATCTGGATTGACGTTTCGAAACGTTACGGTCGAACCCATAAGCCTTGTCATCACACTGAATGCTGACTTCACTCTGGTGAGGTACGCAGGGTCGATTTCGGAATCGATTGCAACCGTCAGCGCGCGGCGCACCGCGAATGGAAAGCTGTGTTCGCGGCTGGGCAGGAAATTCACGCGAATGGGGGTGTTCGAGTACATCGCCTCGACAAAACCGAGATAAAGCGTTCGCGCGGCATCGATGCGCCGGAAGACACCATAGGCTGGCACAGCAGCTAAAGCGCAGACGAGCGCGATGGCTGCTATGACGGCCAGATAGGTGCGGTTTCTAATCCGACGTTGCGTGAGGTATTGGCGCGTCATGATGCATTACCGATGGCAGCTTTGGTATCGTTGGATGCCGGCTCTTGTTGGATTGAGGAGTTCAAACCGCCTCCAGCAACCCTCTGTACGCGCTGGCATGCTGCTGCCTGTCCCCGCCGCACGAAAAAACTTCACTTCCTCAGTCGATTTCTAGGGGGCGGGTTCCAGAATATGTCGAAGATAAAGAGACTATTTTTCCTACGGTTGTCTCGTCAATATGCTGGCTATGATCTGCATGGATCCTGCACATAACCTGAAGTAATTCTTCACAAAACAGACGGTGCACCGTTCTTGTGGTCCGACGCGCGACTACACGAGCCCGTGCCGGCTCGGCCAGCTGGCCATGCGTATCCGTGTCTCCCGTCACCGGCACCCCAAAAGAGAATGGTGCCATCGCCATTCCACGGAAGCTCAACCATTCCTCCACTTGATATTCACGGTAGGCCAACAAATGCATGCGTTGAAGGCTGGCGGGGCTTTTCGAGCCAGCATCAGAGCTGCCTCGCGATCAGGGCTGCGCGCTTCGTAAGGCCGGCGTCGCTCGATGCTGACCAGATAAGCGTTCGCTGTCTCGGTCGAGGACCCTACCGGCATGAAAAAGTGCATTGTGCCAATCGCATTTGCGGCCATGTTGATGGGGTGCAGCGGTGGCTCTTCGCTCGAGGGCAATTGGCGACATGAGCGAGGGGGCGTCCTAAGCTTTTGGAGCGACGGCAGGCTGACACTGACCGACACGAACGGCCGTACCTATTCCGGTAAGTGGAAAGACAATTGGAAGAACCGATACTCGAGTGAGGTCGAGCTGACGCTCGATGGCATGCCCGACAGCAGCCTGGAGAAGTGCAACTACCAGATCACCGTCGAAGGCGGAGTTAGCACTCTTTGGGTAGAAGGCTGCATCCTTACCGGCATTCTCAAGAAGCAATGATCTGCAGAATTCACATCACGGAGAACCTTAGGCGAGCCCGGCGACCGCATGATCATGTATGGTCAGCCGTTGCCCATGCCACCCTTTCAGGCTTCTTCCGCATCGGAATATCGAGTGGAGCCGAGAATGACCAATTCAGGAAAGACGGTGTTAGCGCTCGACCTCATTGAGGCTGGATTTGCCGCTGTCCTCGTGGCTGCTCTTCTCGCCATCTTTGCTGTATTTTTTGCGCACGCTGGGTTTGCGACCGGGTTGAAGGACTTGTTTCGCAATCTGCGAGGCGATGTAACTGTCATGGCAGGCATTGCCGGGCTCCTTTTGATAGGCCTCAACTTGGGCATTGTATTGTTCGTGTGCATGGCGCTGGCTACCAAGTCATGGCTGCATAGAATTGCTGGACGACACATTGCCCATCTTCTCGGGCGACTCCAGCGTTCATAGTTCCGGCACTACATCGGCGGCTCTGCCGCTTCCCAAACAGCAGAGCAAAAAATGCCGCCCGTGATTTCGGTGCAATATCTAGATCGTTTGCGAAACCCGCACCTATGAAGGACTGGTCTAGTTATCCTGCCTGTGAGCTTCTGATCCATCTAACGCGAACGGCCCTGCAATGTCTTTCCGGCGTCAGCGACGAATGCGATGCTGCCAACCCAGCAGGCACGCATCGTCGCTACCAGCGCCGAGATGCGGCGCATAACCTTTCAGCGCTTAGAACTATAAGGGGGCCTCCGGCTGAAGTTCACGATCGGGAGTCACCGGCAATCAGAGATCGATGTCTTCTCAAATCTTTCCGAAAACCGTATCTAACGTCCCAATTTGTCCAATAAGCCACGAAATTCGGGCTGAGACGTAACCCAGAAAGTTCGAAAAGCTTCCAGGAAGCCCAGCCACAGGCTTACCAACAGTTTATATCAGCGTAGTGCCGCAAGCGCATGGACCTGCCGTGTAGGACCAAGGCACTCCTACACTCGTCCGATCTCAGTATTGCGGGGATTTTGGAAACGCTTTTGCCCAGTCTTTCTTGATGAAATCGAGGCAGATCGACTCGTTTTCATCATATGTGAAGCTGGAGCCATGCTCTGTGTATCGCCGACTGATCAGCCGATAAGCCGGATTCCAGGTAAAAATCCTCGAGAAATCCATTTTGTGAGCAAATACACCGGTTCTGTGAGAGTACGCATTCTTGAAAACGTGCCTGGGGCTAAAGTCCAAAATAGCGACCAACCCACCATCGACCAGAACACGATCAGCCTCCGCGGCTATCTTAAAATAGTCCCTTGGATCAGTCAGATACAAACAAAACCCGAAGATAAGTGTATCGACGCTGGAATCGGGCAGGTCGATCCTGTCGGCAGTTCCGATCTCAAATGCAATTCCAGGATATGTCGCACGACCGTGGGCAACAGCCTTTGTTGATGGATCAAAGCCCCAGCATCTTGATCCGAATTTGTCGCGAAGAAGCGATAAACGTTCACCTTCTCCACATCCGATCTCGGCAATCAGTTTTGGTTGAACCTGCAAGCTCAGCATTTCACCTACGACGAGATCTGTTCCCTTGTGCCCAAGGGCCGCAAGGTTACGCTCAAACCAAGCGTCACCTTCTCCAGAGAGAAAAATCGATTTCTGCGAAGTCATCGTAACGCTCGCTTGAGAAGACGGGGCTGGCTTAGTCCTGCGAAGAAGCCACACAAAGCTCGTGTTGCCAAGCAATCGTGGCCGGCGATCCAAAGCTCTTTTTGGAGCAGTGTCAGGGCGATCGCAGCTGATTATCTTGCCCTGAGGTTGAGGCCTACCCGCACTGCTGCCATTCGGCGCGATACCATTCGACAAACTTGCGCAATCCATCTTCGGTGGAGGTGTTCGGCTTGAAGCCGATGGCACGATCTAGCGCCGTGACATCGGCAAAGGTGCGCTCGACGTCGCCGGGCTGCATCGGCTCGTATTGGCGCTTGGCCTCGATGCCTATCAAACGCTCCAGCGTGTCGATGAACTCACCCAGTCGCACCGGGTTGTTGTTGCCGATGTTGTAGAGCCGCGCCGGCGGCGACTCGCCGCTGGGCGGATTGTCCAGGATTTTCACCACCGCTTCGACGATGTCGTCGATATAGGTGAAGTCGCGCCACATCTCGCCCTGGTTGAAAACGCGGATCGGTTTGCCGGAAAGAATAGCCTTTGTGAAAAGCCAATATGCCATGTCCGGCCGCCCCCACGGTCCGTAGACCGTAAAGAAGCGCAGGCCCGTCAACGGGATGGAATAAAGGTGAGCATAGGTGTGGCTCATCAATTCATCGGCCTTTTTGGTGGCCGCGTAGAGCGAGACAGGTGTGTCGACCTTGTCGGTTTCTGAAAACGGTATCTTGCGGTTGCCGCCATACACCGAACTCGACGAGGCATAGACCAAGTGCTCGAAACCGGGTTGTGCCCGGCAAAACTCCAGCACTTCCAGGTGACCCGCAATGTTGGAGCGAATGTAGGCGCGCGGATTGTCGAGCGAATGGCGCACGCCGGCCTGGGCGGCGAGATGCACGACGCGTTTGATGCCACGACCTGAGAGCGAAGCCAGGGCATCCTCATCCGCAATATCGAGCTTGTGGAACGAGAAATCGTTGCGCGGGGAAAGCCGTTGCAGGCGCGCCTGCTTCAGCGCCGGATCGTAATAATCATTCAGATTGTCGACGCCAATGACCGCTTCCCCCCTGTCGAGCAGGCGATGGCAGATATGACTGCCGATGAAGCCGGCCGCGCCGGTGACGAGTATGGGCAAAGGCGTTCTCCGCGACCGCTGGCTGCGACCGGGCGAGCCGGTCGACGGTTGAGTGCTATCACCGAGATTGTCGAAAGTTCAACAGCACAGATGGCGAGGAAGCATCGTTAGAGCGTCGCGCATCCATTCCGACGCACAAAGGACGCTCCAACTCCTTGAATGTGCGCATCGTGCTTTCCGAAAATCGGTTCCGATTTTCGGACCGATGCGTCAGCTTGCTTCGCGCATCGCTTCGGCAGCCTGCAGGTCGACCGAAACCAGCTGGCTGACGCCTTGTTCGGCCATGGTGACGCCAAACAGCCGATCCATGCGTGCCATGGTGATGGGATTATGCGTGATGACGACGAAACGTGTCTCCGTCAACGCCGACATTTCGTCCATCAGGTTGCAGAAACGTTCGACGTTGTGATCGTCGAGCGGCGCATCGACCTCGTCCAGCACGCAGATCGGCGCCGGATTGGTGAGGAAGACTGCGAAGATCAGCGACATTGCCGTCAGCGCCTGCTCACCACCGGACAACAGTGTCATGGTCTGCGGCTTCTTGCCTGGCGGACGGGCAAGGATCTCGAGGCCGGCCTCGAGCGGATCTTCCGACTCGATCAGCTGCAGTTCGGCGGTGCCGCCACCGAACAGATGCGTGAACAGCCGCTGGAAATGGCCATTGACGAGTTCGAAGGCGGCAACCAGCCGCTCGCGACCTTCACGATTGAGGCTCTGGATGGCCTGGCGCAGCTTGCGGATTGCCTCGATGACGTCCTCACGTTCGGAAACGATGGTCTCCAGCCGCTCCGACAGCTCGCGCTGCTCTTCCTCGGCGCGCAGATTGACGGCACCCAGCCGCTCACGCTCGATCTTCAGCCGCTCCAGCTGACGCTCGATCTCGCCCATGTCGGGCATCGGGCTATCGGCCTCCAGCCCGGTGTGGCGAATGACCAGATGCGGCGGCGTGTTCAGCGCCTCCTGGATACGCGCCTCCACCTCCTGCCGACGCTCGTCGGCGGCGGTCAGCCGTTCCTCGGCACGCACGCGTGCTTCACGGGCTTCGGCGAGTGTGGTGATGGCCGCAGTCGCTGCCTTGTCGAGCTCGGCCTGGCGATTTTCGGCCTCCTGCAAGCGATCGGCGGCGTTCTTGCGCAACGCTTCGGCTGCGGACAGCTGCGACAGCAAGGCACGGCGGCGCTGGTCGAGCTCATCGGGCGCATCGGCCAGTTGCTCGCGTTCGGCCGCGGCTTCCGCTTTGCGCTCACCAAGCGAGGCGATCTGGGCGGAGGCATTCTCTGCCCGCGACAGCCAGTTGTTGCGCTCTCCCTGAATGGCTTCCAGGCGACGTGTACGCGCCTCCGCTTCGCGCTTCAGCCCCTCATGGACGGCACGCGCATCTGCGAGCGTCGCGCGATCGCGCGAGACATGGGCGGCCGCCTGTTCGAGCCGTGACTGCAGATCGGCAAGATCGGGAGCATCTTTCAACTGCTCTTCCGCCTCGACGTGGATGGCGGAGGCTTCTTCATGGGCCTCGACCACCCGGGCACGGGATTCGGTCAGGGCAGCCCGCCGCGTCGTGAACTCACCGGCAGCTCTTTCGGCTTGAACCAGCGCATTGTGCGCGGCGTCGAGTGCGTGCTGTGCTTCACGCCAGGTTTGGCGCGCCCCCTTTTCGGCCTCGACGGCGGTACGCAGCCCCGCTTCCGCCTTGGCAAGGGCCTCCTCGGCCGCGCGCACGACACGCGTGGCGGCAATCGCCTCAGCGTCGAGTTCGGCCAACCGGTTCTTCTGCGCCAGACGCTGCGCGGCAGGCGTCGGTGCATCGGCACTTGCCGTGAAACCGTCCCAGCGCCACAGCGCCCCTTCGCGGCTCACCAGCCGCTGGCCTGGCGCCAGCAACGCTTGCAGGCGCTTGCCGTCAGTTGCTTCAACGATGCCGATCTGCGCAAGGCGGCGGGCAAGCTGTCCGGGTGCCTTGACGACGCTGGCGAGGTTGCGAACGCCCTCGGGCAAGACCGGATCGCCGGCCTGCACCTCACCATCGCCCCAATGCACGGGAGCACTGCGGTCCAGCGGCACATCGAGATCTTCGCCAAGCGCTGCCCCAAGGGCGGTCTCGAAGCCGCGTTCGACGCTGATCTGCTCCAGCACGGCAGGAAAGAGGTCGCCACCGCCAACCGAATTCAGGATCTTGGCCAGTGTGCGTGCTTCCGTCTCGACACGAGCGAGCTCCGCCTTGGCCTCCTGCAGCGGACCGCGCGCAGCAGCCTCGGTACCACGGGCCTCGACCACCTGCTGTTCGCTTTCCATGGCCGCGGCCTCGGTGGCAGCAAGTGTTTCAGTCGCCTCCTCAACGAGCACCTTTTTCTCCGCCGGGTCGGCAAGAGCAGCAATGCGCTGGCCGATCTCGGCAAGCTCACGATCAGCATCGGCGAGCTGGCGCGCGAAGCGGTCACGCCGTTCAGCAGCTTCCCGCAATGTGCGCTCGATCTGGTTACGGCCGGCCGCAGCCTCCGCGCGTTCAGCGGTCAGCTTTGCCAGTTTTTCCTCACTGGCCGCCAGCGTGGCCGTCGCCTGCTCGAAAGCGGCACGGGTGTTGGCTTCCCGCTCTGCTGCGCCGGCATTTTCGGCATTCAGCGTGTTTTCTTCCGTCGCCAGCCGCTCCAGCACGGCAGCGTTGTCCCGCACCATACGCTCTTCGCGCTCGATGTCGGCGTCCAGCTGCTGCAGGCGCCGGTCGAGCTCGCTCTGGCGGGCACTGATGCGGCCGGCCTCCTCCTCGATCTGCGACTTGGCGATCGACAGGCGCTGGAAGGCGGCCGCGGCCTTGGCTTCCGCATCACGCAGATCCGGCAGGCGATGCGCGCTGATTGCCTGTTCCTTGGCAGCATTCATCTGCGAAGCGGCGCGGTCGCCGACCAGCGCGGTCGCGGTCGCCAGTGCGGAACGCGCTTCGCCTTCCTGCGCCTTGGCAAGGGTCCAGCGCAGATGCAGCAACGTGGCTTCCGCCTTGCGGATATCGGCCGAGAGGTTCTTGAACCGCGACGCCTGGCGTGCCTGACGCTTCAGGCTTTCGATCTGGCTTTCCAGTTCGCCGACGACGTCGTCCAGCCGCTCGAGATTCTGCTCGGCGCCCCTCAACCGCAATTCCGCTTCGTGGCGGCGGGTGTGCAGGCCTGAGATGCCGGCTGCTTCTTCCAGCAGCGCGCGGCGCGCCTGGGGTTTGGCCTGGATCAGCTCGCCGATACGCCCCTGTCCGACCATCGAAGGGGAACGGGCGCCGGTCGACTGGTCGGCGAAGAGAAGCTGCACGTCCTTGGCGCGCGCTTCCTTGCCATTGATGCGATAGACCGAACCCGCCTCACGCTCGATGCGGCGGGAAACCTGCAGCTCATCGGCGTCGTTGAAGGCGGACGGCGCGGTGCGATCGACATTATCGAGGAAAAGCGTGACTTCGGCCGTGTTGCGAGCCGGCCGCGTATTGGAGCCCGAAAAGATAACATCGTCCATGCCGGACGCGCGCATGTTCTTGTAGGAGCTTTCGCCCATCACCCAGCGGAGCGCTTCCACGAGGTTCGACTTGCCGCAGCCGTTCGGCCCGACGATGCCGGTGAGACCGCGTTCGATAACGAACTCACCGGGTTCGACGAAGGATTTGAAACCGAGCAGGCGCAGCCGCGAAAACTTCATTCGCGCAGCCCCGTACGGGCGCTCGCGCCGAGCCGCTGCCGCCCCGGCGCCGCCGGAACGTCAGAGCAGAGGGTCGATGATGGCCGACATTTCCTCAATCGACAACGCACCCTTGTAGGTTTGACCGTTGATGAAGAAGGTCGGCGTTGAGTCGACCTTGAATTCGTCCGCGCCGCGCTTCTGCACTGATCTGACTTGGTCCAGAAGTTTCTGGTCCGTCAAGCAGGCATTGAAGCTCTCCTGTGTAAAACCGGCCAGCTTGGACAATTGGAACATGGCATCCTTGACATTTTCGGCCACTGCCCAGTTCTGCTGCTGTTTGAAGAGCACGTCCACCATCGGGAAATAATTATCGCCGGCGCAGCGCGCCAGCATGAAGCCGGCCTCGGCGCGCGGATCGAACGGGAATTCGCGGAAGATCAGCCGTGCCTTGCCCGTGTCGATATACTTGGTCTTCAACTCCGGCAGCGTGGTCTCGTGGAAATGCGCGCAATGCGGGCAGGTCATGGAAGCGTATTCGACGATGGTGACCTTGGCATCGTCCTTGCCAAGCTGCCTTTCCGGCAGCACGCCTGGCTTCAGGAGTTCAGCCATGTCGACGGAGCCCGACGACTGCGGAGCGGCCGCTGCCGGCTTTGCTGCCGGCTTCATCGCGTCCGCCGGTTTGGCAGGCTCGGCCGGCTTGGCGGTTTCGGCTTCCGCCTCGCCTGCTTTGTTGCAGGCCGCGAGCGCCAGCGCGGCCGGTGCAACGGCCAGCGTGGTCAGAATGTGTCTGCGGGACAGAAGACGGTTCATCGAATCACCTGATCAGGATTGGGATTTTGCAATGGATAGCCAAGGAAAAGCGAGAGTTCGCGGGAATTAAGGCATAGCGGTTGCCGAGTCCAATCGCGAAAACCTGTTGAAACGATCACGAAAGCGCGAGAGCGCGGTGAAGTCTACTTGCGCCGACCGATGATGCTGGCGCCCAACCTTTCCAGCGAAGCCCGCAGGCCCTCGTCTTCCACGCCGCCGACAACACGTTCAAGGCGGCTCTTCTCCAGCGGTGTCAGGGGCCTTGCCGGCTGGACGGTGCGGCGTTTGGCCTCCGTCAGCGGTTTCTGCACGATGCGGATACGACCGATGGCCTGGAAGCCCAAAAACGCGTTGACGCGGCCAATGATCTCATCGGCCTGATGCTGGAGATGCAGTGCAGCGACACCCTGGCACGCAACCACAAGGGCAGCAGGCTCGAATGGATCCTCTTCACGCATCCGGCGTGGCCACTGGATCCGCTCCGGCCGTGACGTGCCGGCAAGGCGCGGCCCGACAATCTCTTCCCAGGACTGCACCAGACCGATCGAGATGCCAGCGCGCTTGCGCAACACCGGTTCCAGGATGCCGGTTGCCAGATCGCTAACCGGTACAGGATTGCCGTAAGGGGGTTTCCCTGTCATGCGTTCTCCGTCAGACAGCAGGACCGGCTGAACCGCATCCCGAACGATCAATGACACTGCCCGACCAGACCCGCAAGCCCGCATATGACAGCGGGACCGATATCGCCGCCCGCCTGCTTGGCTGGTATGACGCGCATCATCGCGATCTGCCCTGGCGCGTTGCGCCGCGCGATCTGGCCAGAGGCGTGAGGCCGGACCCGTATCGGGTCTGGCTCTCCGAAGTGATGCTGCAACAGACGACCGTGGAAGCGGTAAAAGCCTATTTCCAGGCTTTCCTGGAACGCTGGCCCACCATACAGGCGCTCGGCGCGGCGAGTTCCGACGACGTCATGAAGGCCTGGGCCGGGCTTGGCTATTATTCGCGGGCGCGCAACCTGAAAGCCTGCGCGGACCAGATTGCGGCACAGGGCGGCCGTTTTCCAGACACCGAAGGCGGCCTGCGTGCGCTTCCCGGTATCGGCGCCTACACCGCAGCGGCGATTGCCGCCATCGCCTTCAACCGCCCTGCCGCGGTGGTCGACGGCAACGTCGAACGCGTCGTTTCGCGACTGTTTTCGATCGATACTCCGCTGCCGCTGGCCAAGCCGGAAATCCGTGCGCGTGTCGAAGAGATGCTGTCACACGACAGGCCCGGCGACTTTGCCCAAGCGATGATGGATCTTGGTGCCACCCTCTGCACCCCGCGCAAGCCACGCTGCATGCTGTGTCCGCTACGGCAGGATTGCAGCGTCATCCTTTCCGGCGATCCGGAATTCTATCCGGTAAAACTCGCCAAGCCGGAAAAACCGTCCCGGCGCGGAGCGGCCTTCGTCGCGATCCGTGGCGATGGCGCCATCCTGCTGCGCAAGCGCCCCGAAAAAGGCTTGCTCGGCGGCATGAGCGAAGTGCCGACCACGGGCTGGACGGCTCGGATCGACGGCGCGACCGGAAAAGACGCCGCGCCGTTTCCAGCGGACTGGCGCCCTTGCGGTGCCATCAGTCATGTCTTCACGCATTTTTCGCTGGAGCTCAGCGTCTATATGGCGAACGTCGAGTTCATGGAGGCGCCACAGGATTTCTTCTGGTCACGCCCCGGCTGGATCAACGACGAAGCCTTGCCCACTGTCATGAAAAAGGCAATCGAAGCGGCTATGCCCGGCTCGACCCAGAAGGGTCCGCACAAGAGGAAAGCATGACCGAAATTCGCCACATCGTCTTCGACATCGGCAAGGTGTTGCTGCACTACGACCCCAGCCTGCCATTCAACCGGCTGATCCCGGATGCAGCGGAACGGCAATGGTTCTTCGACAATGTCTGCACGAGCGACTGGAACATCGAACAGGACCGCGGCCGCACCTGGGAAGAAGCGGAAGGCCTGCTGGTCGATCAACACCCGGACCACGCGGAGAACATCCGCAACTTTCGCCTCTATTGGCACGAAATGGTGCCGCATGCCTATGACGACAGCGTCGCCCTGATGGAAGGCCTGATCGATGAAGGCCGTGACGTCACCATGCTGACCAACTTCGCTTCCGATACGTTCCGGGAAGCGCAGGAGCGTTTTCCCTTTCTGAAGCTGCCGCGCGGCGTGACTGTTTCGGGCGACATCAAACTCATCAAACCCGACCGCGCCATCTACGACCACCACATCAGATCCTTCGACCTTGAGCCGGCGGCGACGCTTTTCATCGATGACAGTCCAAAAAATGTGGAGGGCGCCAAGGCGGCTGGCTGGCAGGCAGTGCTGTTCACCGATGCCGCAACGCTGAAGCGCGATCTGGCCGAGCGAGGAATAACAGCATGAGCGTCAAGCACGATCCGGCCCAGACACTCGCCCGGTTCCACGAAGTCACCAACGCGCAGGATTTTGCAGCCATCGAGGCGATGTTCTCACCCGAAGTCGTCTATGTTTCGCAGGGTGTCGGCGGCCACATCGAAGGCCGGGATGCCGTAATGACGGCCTTCCGTACCTATTTCGAGGAATATCCGGACCAGGCAGCGGAAGACAAGAAGCTGGAAGCACTGTCTCCAAACAGCGCGCGCTCAGAATGGTCGCTGACCGGAACCAGCACGAAGACCGGCGTATGGCGGGAGCGGCATGGCGCCGAGACCATCACGCTTGACGGTGACGGCCTGATCGTCCGTGTGGACGTCGAGGGTTAGGCTCTCTTCTTGTTTCGTCGCCTGATCCTTGCCCGAAGGTCTGCAGCTTTCGCTGACCTTCGGTTCGGGATCATGCTCCGGCCCGCTCCATGCCAAGCCGCGCGATCTTGCGCAGCTCATCAATCGGCGTAAGGCCACCGGCGCGTTCGTAGTGCCAGAAGGTCCAGCCATTGCAGGCGTCGAGCCCCTGCACTTCGGCGCCGATCTTGTGGATAGAACCAGCGCTCTCGCCTATGGCCAGCGTGCCATCGGCGCGCACCTTGGCCGACCAGCGGCGTTTGGCGTCGTACAGCGTGGCACCAGCCTTGACCAGGCCATTGTCGATCAGGCTGATGAAGGCGACCCGCGGCTCGGCGCGCTTGCCTGAAAGAACCGTCAGGTCAGCGTCCTCAAGCGGTTTTACCGCGGCGATGCGCTCGTAGGCTGCGTCGATGTAGGACTGTTCGCGTTCGATGCCGACGAAATGGCGGCCAAGGCGTTTGGCAACCGCACCGGTAGTACCGGAGCCGAAGAACGGGTCAAGCACGACATCGCCCGGCTTGGTCGAGGCCAGCATGATGCGGGCCAGCAATGCTTCCGGCTTCTGCGTCGGGTGCAGCTTGTCGCCGTTGTCATCCTTCAACCGTTCGCCACCGGTGCAGATCGGGAACAGCCAGTCGGAGCGCATCTGCACATCGTCGTTGGCGGCCTTCAACGCTTCGTAGTTGAAGGTGTAACCCTTGGACTTCTGGTCGCGCGAGGCCCAGATCATTGTCTCATGGGCATTCTGGAAACGGCGGCCGCGGAAATTCGGCATCGGATTGGTCTTGCGCCAGACGACATCGTTGAGAATCCAGAAGCCGAGATCCTGCATCTTCGCGCCGACGCGGAAGATGTTGTGATAGGAGCCGATCACCCAGATGGTGCCGTTCGGCTTCAGAACGCGGCGCGCCGCGAGCAGCCAGGCACGGGTGAAGGCATCGTAGGCCTCGAAACTCTCGAACTGGTCCCAATGGTCGTCGACCGCGTCGACCTTGGACTGGTCAGGCCGATGCAATGTGCCCTCGAGCTGCAGATTGTACGGCGGATCGGCAAAGATCACGTCGACCGATTTTTCCGGCAGTCGGTCGAGGGCCGCGACGCAATCCCCTTTCAGGATCGTATCCAACCATTCGGACTGCTGAGGAGTGTGGGAAAGTTCGTCGAGAAGACGCACGGCAGACATGCTGATTACCCAGGACACGCGTTACATTTACCAGCCGTTATGGTTACCGTTCTCAGTAAATATTTGATGAAGTGCAGGCGTGATTTGCCGCTCGCTGGTGCTTGGTGTATGCCGCGCCGGCCTTACCCTTCGACTGATGGACCGAAATGCCCCAGCCAGACCTTGTCATTTTCGATTGTGACGGCGTGCTCGTCGATTCCGAAATCATCGCCGCACGTGTCGAGGCCGAGCTGATCACCGAAGCAGGCTTCGAGATCAGCGCCGAGGAGATCGCCGAAACCTATGCCGGCCTCACCTTCAAAGACATCATGATGGCGATCGAGCACAAGGCGAACATCCCTTTCCAGGCGTCGCTGATCACACGCGCCGAGGAACTGGTCGACCGCAAGCTGCGGTCGGATGTCCGCGCCATCGATGGCGTGCACCAGGCCGTCGCATCCGTGACGGCGCCGCGCTGCATCTGCTCCAATTCGAGTTCGGAGCGCATCGCCTTCATGCTGGAAAAGGTCCGCCTTCTGCCGCTGTTCGAAGGCCGCATCTTTTCGGCACTCGAAACGCCCACGAAAAAGACCAAGCCGGCGCCGGACGTCTTCCTGCATGCAGCACAGGTCCTGCATGCAGATCCGGCAAAGACCTTCGTGATCGAGGATTCGGCGCACGGCATCCACGGCGCCCGCGCCGCGGGCATGCGGGTGATCGGCTTCACGGGCGCCTCACACAGCTATCCCGGCCATGCCGACATCCTGACCGAGGCAGGCGCAGAAACGGTGATCAACCGCTGGTCCGACCTTAAAGGCGTGCTTTCGGCGCTGTCGGAGTGGTCGGACGCCTGAGATGAGCTAACAAAAGAAAAAGGGGCTGACGCCCCTTTTTCTTTCTCTGCGGTGTCGCGGCTAGCGCGGGATATCCGAAATGGTGGTCTGATTGCCCTGCTGTGCTGGTGCGGCCGGCGCATTCGCCACCGGAGCCGCCTTCGGCTTCGGCCGGCGCACACGACGTTTCACCGGCTGATCTTCGTCAGATTTCTGCACCTTCTTCGGCCCCTCGTCGAAACCCGCGAAAGCCTGATAGGTCGCGGCAGACGGCTGCGGGATGGAGATGCTGGAATCGTTCAGCACGAACTGGGTCGCGGTAGAGGTGTCGGATACCTGCACCTTGTGCTGGTAGATCTGCGAATAAAGCACCTTGTCGCCTTCGACCACGGCAATGCGGATCGGCATGGTGACAGTGCCCGGCACGGCCGTCGGGCCTGGGACGATGCGGCCGGCAACAGCAATTTTCATGTTGAGCATGCCGTTGTCGCGCGTACAGTCGCGGGTCACCTCGCCGATCGAAGCCTGGTAGGAAAGCCGCGCTGAATCATCCTGCGCCGTATCGGTTGCCGGGGCGGGCTCCTGGCCCTTCGGTGCCTTCGGTTTCGCAGCAGCCCTGCCGTAGGTGTTGAAGACGGCGGTGCCTTCGCGCAGCGTAACCTTCGGGCAATAGGCCCTGAGGTCGGAAGCCTTGGCCTTGGCGACGTCGGCATTGATCGCTGCCTCGTCCTTCTTGCCCACCCCCAGGAAACCACCGCCCGAGCCACCGCCGTCGCTTGATTGGCAACCTGCGACGATCAGCATAAAGCCCATGGACACGAAACCCGCGACAAGGCGGCTGTTGGACGAACGAAATACCATAAAAAGCAGTTCCCTCACGCGAAGCAGGCGACCTATAGCAACGAGACGGCAAAAATGCGACTGAGGGCGCGCACAAAATCCACGCCTTGGCCCAAAGCAAGGGCAATCGGCCGGAATGGCAGTTGAAATGGAAAGTCGACAATGCGCTATGTGAGCACCCGCGGAGAGGCCCCCGCACTCGGATTTTCAGACACGGTTCTGGCCGGCCTGGCGCGCGACGGCGGACTCTACGTGCCTGAAACCTGGCCGCATTTCTCGCCCGCCGAGATCAAGGCCATGCGTGGACTTTCCTATGCCGATCTCGCCATTCGCGTGCTGACGCCCTTCCTCGGGGGCGAAATTGCCCCTGCCGTATTCGCGAAGCTGGTTCGCGAGGCCTATGCAACCTTCCGCCACGACGCGGTCTGCCCGCTGGTCCAGACCGGCCCCAACACCTTCGTGCTTGAGCTCTTCCACGGCCCGACGCTCGCCTTCAAGGACGTCGCCATGCAACTGCTTGGCAGGCTGATGGACCATGTGCTTGCCGAGCGCGGCGAGCGCGCAACCATCGTTGGCGCGACATCCGGCGATACCGGCGGCGCGGCCATCGAGGCCTTTGCCGGGCGCGAGCGTACCGACATCGTCATCCTGTTTCCGAACGGGCGTGTCTCACCGGTGCAGCAGCGGCAGATGACGACCTCGGCCGCGAGCAACGTGCATGCGCTGGCGATCGAGGGCAATTTCGACGATTGCCAGGGCCTGCTCAAGGACATGTTCAATGATCACGCCTTCCGCGACGCGGTCTCGCTGTCTGGCGTCAACTCGATCAACTGGGCGCGCATCATGGCCCAGATCGTCTACTACTTCTCGTCCGCCCTGTCGCTCGGCGCGCCCGACCGGCCGGTATCCTTCACCGTCCCGACCGGCAATTTCGGCGACATCTTCGCCGGATATGCCGCCAAACGCATGGGGCTTCCGATCGAGCGCCTGGTGATCGCCACCAACGACAACGACATCCTGGCGCGTACGCTTTCCAGTGGCGAATACCGCATGAAGGGCGTCGTCGCGACGACCTCGCCTTCGATGGACATCCAGGTGTCCTCGAATTTCGAGCGCCTGCTGTTCGAGGTTTCGGAGCGCGATCCCCAGACGGTGCGCCGCTACATGAATTCGCTGAAGCAATCCGGTGCCTTCACCATCGAGGCGGCAGGGCTCGCCCGCATCCGTGCCGAATTCGATGCCGGGCGCGCGACTCAGGCCGAAGTCGCCGATACGATCCGCTCCACCCTCGCCTGCTCCAACTATCTGCTCGATCCCCATACGGCGTCAGGCATTCATGTCGCGGCCTTGCAATCGGCCAGCAACACTCCGATGATCGTCCTGGGTACCGCACATCCCGCGAAATTCCCGGCTGCCGTCGAAGAGGCAAGCGGAATCTACCCTGCCCTGCCTTCATGGCTTGCCGACTTAATGAATTCGGAGGAAAAATATGCGGTACTTCCATCGGACCTGAAAATGGTGGAAGATTATGTTCGTCGCCGCTCCCGGGCGGCGCGTTAGGGAGTTTTAGCTATATGGGTGTTGAGGTAAGCCGTCTGTCGAACGGCCTGACAGTCGCCACCGAAACCCTTCCAAGCATCGAATCCGTTGCTCTCGGCGCCTGGGTCAAATCCGGGGCCCGGAACGAGCGCGACGATGAGCATGGAATGGCTCACCTGCTCGAACACATGGCATTCAAGGGCACGAAGAGGCGTTCCGCCTTCGAAATCGCCTCGGAAATCGAGAATGTCGGCGGTGAGATCAATGCCGCGACCAGTGTCGAGACGACATCCTTCTACGCTCGCGTGTTGTCCGGCGACGTGCCGCTTGCCGTCGACATACTGGCCGACATCCTGCAGGAATCGGAATTCGACCCTGAGGAACTGGAGCGCGAGCAGAACGTCATCCTCCAGGAAATCGGCGCCGCGCACGACACGCCCGACGACGTCGTTTTCGACCGGTTCACCGAAACCGCCTTTCGTCACCAGACCATCGGCCGCTCGATCCTGGGCACGCCCGAAACGGTGAAATCCTTCACATCCAAGCAGTTGCACGATTTCATGGAGCGCCAGTACGGCGCCGAGCGCATGGTCATGGTCGCAGCGGGCGACGTGAAACATGATGATTTCGTTCGCGAAGTGGAAAACAAGCTCGGCTCCTTCCGCTCGAAGGCCGAGAGCACCGCGCCGCAATATGCCCAGTATGTCGGTGGTGACTTTCGCGAGGATCGCGACCTGATGGACGCGCAGATCGTGCTCGGCTTCGAAGGTCGCGCCTATCATGTGCGTGACTTCTACGCCTCGCAGGTGCTGTCGATGATCCTCGGAGGCGGCATGTCATCGCGCCTGTTCCAGGAGGTGCGCGAAAAGCGCGGCCTGTGCTATTCGGTCTATGCTTTCCATTGGGGCTTCTCGGACACTGGCGTGTTCGGTGTCCATGCCGCAACCGGCCAGAACGATATCGCCGAATTGGTCCCGGTCATCGTGCGCGAACTGCAGCGCGCAGGCGAGAACATTTCCCAGGAAGAACTTGACCGGGCCCGCGCGCAATATCGCGCAGGATTGATCATGTCGGCGGAGAGCCCGGCCAGCCGGGCATCGCAGATCGCGCGCCAGTTGCTGCTGTTCGGCAGGCCCATCCCGAAGGAGGAGCTGATGGAACGGCTCGGGGCCCTGACCACGGAGCGCCTGACAGACCTGTCCTCGCGGCTGTTCTCGACGCGGCCGACATTGGCCGCCGTCGGCCCCGTCGGCACGCTGGCCCCCTACGAAGCGGTTCTCGACCAGTTGCCGGGCCTAGAGGTCGCTGCCCGGAAGCTCGCCGTCTGATCCAGGCCGACAGCCGTGTTCGCACTCCCTTTCTTTCGCCGAGATCTGCCGGCGCTGAAGGGCGAGAAGGTCCTGCTGCGCGTGCCGATGGCAAGCGATCATCGTGAATGGTCGGCATTGCGCGGAGAAAGCCGCGCATTCCTGGAGCGTTGGGAACCACGCTGGGCGCCCGACGAACTCGACCGCTCGGCATGGCGCCATCGCATCGGGCGGTACCGCGAGGACTATGCACAAGGTACGGCGATCGCCTTCTTCATCTTCGACCGGAGTTCTGGCAAGCTCGCTGGTGGCATCACGCTGGGCAATATCCGCCATGGCGTCGCGCAAAGTGGCCACATCGGTTACTGGATCGGCGAACGCTATGCCGGCCGCGGCATGATGACCGACGCGGTCAAGCTGGTGGCGCGCTTCGCCTTCGACACACTCAAGTTGCACCGGATCGAAGCAGCCTGTATTCCCGACAACGTTCGTTCGATCCGTGTGCTTGAAAAAGCCGGATTCCAGCGTGAAGGACTGGCGCGCTCCTATCTTCGCATCAATGGGGCGTGGCAAGACCACTATCTCTATGCCCGGATCGCAGACGATCTGCCGGCATCCGCTACGAAGGGCTGATTGTTGACGAAATTCCTGCGAAACGGATCGGTGTTAGAGCGTTTCCGTTTTTCACGGAAACGCGGAAACGCTCTAACTCTTTGTTCTTACGCAATTCCGGACGAAAAACCGCTAAACCCTTTTCCTGGAATTGCTCTAGCTTTCGTCCTTGCGACGATGGTGACCCTTTTCGCCGCCGCTTCCGCCCATGCCGTGGAACCGATCAAGATTTCCCGCGATGATGTCGCGCTGGACCTTTCAGGCGCGGTCGAAATCTATCGCAACCAGGGTGAGAACTTCCAGGTGTCGACGGCGCCCGGCTCCGACGGCATCGTCCGCCGCATCGAGGTCGAGGCCAACGATGCCCGCTCGACCGGCGACTGGGCCGTCTTCGCGCTCGCCAACACCACCGACGACGTCATCGACCGCCTGATCGTCGCGCCGCACTTCCGGCTGGTGAAATCGGGCATCTTCTGGCCCGATCTCGGCTCGACGCGCTTTACCGCGATTACACCTTCGGAGGGTTTCGCGCTCGACAAGCAGGCAAGCCCGGATGCCGACGTCTTTCGCGTGACGCTGAACCCCGGCTCGGTCGTTACCTTCATCGCCGAGCTTGCCTCGCCAAAGCTACCGCAGGTCTATCTCTGGGAGCCGGAGGCCTACAAGGACACAGTCAATTCCTACACCCTCTATCGCGGCATCGTCATCGGCATCGCCGGCCTCCTGGCGCTGTTCCTGACGATCCTGTTCGTCGTGAAGGGGACTTCGCTGTTTCCCGCGACCGCGGCACTGGCCTGGGCAGTACTTGCCTACATCTGCATCGATTTCGGCTTCCTGGCCAAGATCATCCAGGTGGCGCCCGGCTCCGAGCAGGTCTGGCGCGCCGGCGCGGAAGTGGCTCTCGCCACGACCTTCGTGGTCTTCCTGTTCACCTATCTGAACCTCAACCGATGGCACGGCCATTTCAGCTATGGCGCGTTGGTTTGGATCCTGGGTCTTGCGGCGATTGCCGGCATTGCCATCATCGATCCGGCGATCGCCGCCGGCATTGCCCGCATCTCGTTTGCCGCCACTGCGGTGACCGGGCTTGGCCTTATCATCTTCCTTGGCATACGCGGCTACGACCGCGCCATCATGCTCATTCCAAGCTGGGTGATGGTGCTGTTGTGGGCCACGGGCTCGTGGATGGCGATCACCGGCCTGCTCGACAACGACATCGTGCAGCCGGCCCTCGGTGGCGGGCTGATCCTGGTGATCCTGCTGATCGGCTTTACCGTCATGCAGCACGCCTTCGCAGGCGGTGCGCTGCATCAGGGCCTGTTCTCGGATCTCGAGCGGCAGGCACTCGCGGTTGCCGGTTCAGGCGACACGGTATGGGACTGGGACGTCCTGCGCGACCGCATCGTCACCCGTCCCGATGTCAGCCTGCAGCTCGGCCTCGCGCCGGGCAGTCTCGGCGGCGCGGCACGCAACTGGCTGCCCGTTCTGCATTCGGATGACCGCGACACGTTCCGCACCACGCTCGACGTCGTGCTGGAACATCGACGTGGCCGCGTGGCACAGAACTTCCGCCTGCGCGGCGCCGACGGCCATTATCACTGGTTCGCACTGCGAGCACGGCCGGTGATCGGTTCCGATGGCGAAGTCATCCGCTGCGTCGGCACCATGGTCGACGTCACCGAGCAGAAGAAATCGGAAGAACGCCTTCTGCACGATGCCGTGCATGACAATCTGACCGGCCTGCCGAACCGCGAACTGTTCATGAACCGGCTGGAAGCGATCATCTCGATCGCCCGCACCGAGGACAAGGTGCGCCCGACGGTCTTTGTCATCGACATCGACCGCTTCAAGCAGGTCAATGACGGCCTGGGCATCTCTGCCGGCGACACCATCCTGCTCACCGTGGCACGGCGCCTGCACCGGCTGCTCAAGCCGAAGGACTCGCTCTCGCGTTTCGCAGGCGACCAGTTCGCATTGATGCTGCTTTCCGAGCAGGATCCCGCACGCATCGCGGCCATGGCGGATGCCATCAAACACGCGATCAGCTCGCCGATCACCTTTGCCAAGCGCGAGATCGTGCTGACCGCCTCCGTCGGCCTGATCACCTGGACATCCGACCAGACCTCCGCGGAGGACCTGGTCAAGGATGCCGAGCTCGCCATGCACCAGGCCAAGCGCTTCGGCGGCGATCGCATCGAGCCGTTCCGGCCAGCCTTCCGCACCGTCGGCACCGATCGGCTGCAGTTCGAATCCGACCTGCGCCGCGCCATCGAGCGACGCGAATTCACCCTCGCCTATCAGCCGATCGTCCGGCTGGAAGACTACAGTGTCGCCGGCTTTGAAGCCCTGCTGCGCTGGGATCACCCGCGCCGCGGCATGATCCCGCCGGCCGATTTCATTCCCGTGGCCGAGAGCTGCGGGCTCATCGTGCAGCTCGGTCTCTTCGCGATGCAGAAGGCGGCGGAAGACCTCGCAGGCTGGCAGAAACACATCGGCGACACGCCGCTATCGGTCTCGGTCAACCTCTCCAGTCGCCAGCTCATCCGCCGCGATCTCGTCACTGACGTCCGCTCGGTGATCGCGCGCGCAGGCCTGAAGCCGCGGTGCCTGAGGCTTGAACTCACCGAATCGCTGGTCATGGACAACCCCGAACAGGCCGCCCATGTGCTGACCAAGCTGAAGCAACTGGGCATTGGACTGTCGCTCGACGATTTCGGCACCGGTTATTCGTCCCTGTCCTATCTGACCCGTTTTCCCTTCGACACGATCAAGATCGACAAGAGCTTCATCGACGACACGTCGCCCAAACGCGCCGTGTTGCTGCGTTCCATGGTCAACATGGCGCATGAACTGGGTCTCGCCGTGGTCGCGGAAGGCATCTCCGACCAGAGCGATGCGCTGGAGTTGCGCCAGATGGGCTGCGAATATGTGCAGAGCTTCATGTTCGGCGCGCCGATGAACGGCGATGCCGTGATCAAGCTGCTGCGCGAACAGTATCCACTGACGCAGGCATGATCTCGCTTTCTTCTCCCCGTGACGGGGAGAAGCTGCCTAGAGCATTTTGTAGCCAAGTGGAATCGCTTGGCGTTACAAAAATGCAGCGAAGACAAAAGCTTAGAGCGTTTCCGCGTTTCCGTGAAAAACGGAAACGCTCTAAAGGGCGGATCAGGGATATGAATTCCTGCGATGAAAGCTCAGGCGTGGCCGGCAGCCTGGCTGAAGCGCGCAAGGTCGATGCCGATCGAAGCGATTGCCCGGTCGTATTTACCTTCGATGTCAGGATCGAACAGCAGGTCCGGCGTTGCCGGACAGGTCAACCAGCCATTCTCGGCGATTTCGGCTTCGAGCTGGCCGGCACCCCAGCCTGAATAGCCGAGCGTCATCAATGCCTGGCGTGGTCCGCGCCCTGCCGAAATAGCACGCAGGATGTCGACGGTTGCGGTCAGGCAGATGTCGTCGGAGACCGGTAACGAGGATTCGACGCGATAGTCGCCGGTGTGCAGAACAAAACCGCGGCTGCGGTCCACCGGGCCGCCATTGCGCACAATGAAGTCGCGGGTCTGCCTTGGCAGGCGGATCGCCTCCTGCTCGTTCATGATACCGAGTTGCACCAGAAGATCGGGAAACAGCATCTGCTGGGTCTGGTTGATGATCAATCCCATCGCGCCTTCGTCCGAATGCGCGCAGATGTAGATGACCGAACGCGCGAACCGCTCGTCCTTCATGCCGGGCATGGCAACAAGGAACTGGTCGTCGAGAAAGCCGCTTTTACCGGCCGCATTCTTGTGGCGTAAAAGGTCCATAGGGGAAGGGTAACGCGTTTCCGGCACGCTTGAAAGATGCCATTGGTGCAATTCGCGAGCAGCCTTAATGTACAGGGCTCACGCAAAAATGATGGTCGGCATCAGACGAAAGCGGTTGCGTCGCCACATTTGCCGTTTCAAATCAGCGCCATGGATCGCTTGAGATTTTCGCTAGAGCAATTCCAGGAAAAGTGCATAGCGGTTTTCCGTCCGGAATTGCGTAAAAACAAAGAACCAGAGCGTTTCCGCGTTTCCGAGAAGATCGGAAACGCTCTCGGCCTTGCCGCTTTGATGGCCACCAGCCTGCCGGCTGCGGCTTCCTCATCCACCTGGGCGGACAGCGAAGGTGGGCGCGTCCGGCTGGTGACCACCGGCACGCCCGACGCTTCCGGCCAGCTCATCGGGGCGCTTCATATTGAATTGAAACCAGGTTGGAAAACCTACTGGCGTGACCCCGGCGCAAGCGGCGTGCCGCCGCAGATCGACGTCGCCAAGGCGACCAACGTCGCCAAGGCGGAGCTGTCCTACCCGGCTCCCGGCCGCCATGACGATGGTTATGGCGGATGGGCGGGCTATGACCGCACGGTCGCGCTGCCGGTGAAATTCACATTGGCAAAGCCCCAGGAAAACGCGGTCATCGATGCCGGCGTCTTTCTCGGCATCTGCCAGACGATCTGCATTCCGCTACAGGCGCAGTTGAGAGTCGATCCGGCTCAAGATGCAGGCAATCCCGAAGATGCCGAACTGGTGAAAGCGGCATTGGCCGGCTTGCCGCGGAAACCCAGTGACGGCTTCGGCGCAAAGACACTCTCAGGGGAGAAGGACAAGCTTCTCGTGGAGGCGACCGTGCCGGGTGAAGCCAAGAGCGTCGACCTTTTCATCGCCGGCGAGCAGGGTTATCTGTTCGGCGCACCGACGCGCGCTGAAGATGGCGGCAGGCTCGTCTTTGCTTTCCCGATCCTGGCGCGACCCGGCAAGGCAGCGCAAGGCGATGGTCTCCCCTACACGCTGACCACTCCGTCCGGGGCGGTTGAAGGTCTATTGCCCTATCCGTGACAATGACATGCCGTGGTCGCATTGCGAGGCGACACGGAAGGCGCTATCGCTTTGCACTCTTCCTTCTCTCCCAGACAAGAGGACTGCCATGACCATTGCCGTTGGCGAAAAGCTGCCCGAAGCCACCTTCAAGACCATGACCGACGATGGCGCCAAGGCGCTCTCCGCCGCCGATGTGTTCTCCGGCAAGAAGGTGGTGCTGTTCGGCGTTCCGGGCGCCTTCACACCGACCTGCAACAACAACCACCTGCCGGGTTACCTCGAAAACCGCGATGCCATCCTGTCGCGCGGCGTCGACCAGATCGCGGTGGTTGCGGTCAACGACCCGTTCGTGATGGGCGCCTGGGCCCGCTTCACCGGCGGCGAAGGCAAGATCCTGTTCCTGGCGGACGGCAGCGGCGATTTCGCCAAGGCTGCCGGTCTCGACATCGATCTCAGCGCCAACGGGCTCGGCCTGCGTTCCAAGCGCTTTTCGATGATCGTCGACAACGGCACGGTGACGGCGCTCAACATCGAGGGCAATCCCGGCCAGGCTGTCGATTCCAGCGCCGCGAAACTGCTCGAGCAGCTCTAGTCGCTCTCGCCGATAGCTGGCCTTCGCACATGCGTGGAGCCGTAGCCAGATCCCATGGCACGGCTTCGCGCAGTCCCTTGAATTGCTCCAGGTCCCTCTTTCACGAAGCGAAACTTTGGGGCAGAGGAGGCAGATGGCCAGAAAAACAAATGCCAGGGAACGCCTGATCGGCGCAGCACAGGATATTCTGGCTGAAGAAGGGCTGGCGGCGTTCACCTCGAATGCCGTGGTCGAGCGCGCAGGCGTGACGCCACCGACATTCTACCATTATTTCGTGAACAAGCAGGCGCTGCTTCGCGAACTGGGTGAACGGATGATGCTGGCACAGCATGACGTCATCCGGCGCGACACCGGGCTGGTGATCCGCGGGCCAGAGGATTTCCGCAAGGCTTGTGAACGGACCGTGCATGAAGCCTTCGCGAGCACACGGGCTTTCCGTGGCGGTTATGCCTTGCTGGTGTCGCTGCGCGCGTTACCCGATCTGCGCGACGTCCGGTTGCGCGCGCATGCGGACATAGCCCGACTGATTTCCACCTATCTTCACGAGCAGGGATTGAGCAAGGGACCGGACGATCTCATCGTACCGGCCCGCGTGGCGCTGGAATATCTCTACGCCGCGATCGAGATGCTGTTCGAGACCGACTTCGCAAACCAGGAAGAGGTGCTGCGCCTGACGGTGGAGACACATGTCCGGCTTTACGAGCTGTTTTGATCGGCTGTGGATGTCGCCACACCGACGCGCAGCATCAGGCCGCATCCAATCACGAACAACAGGATAAGGCTGCCGAAACCGATCCGCTGGCTGCCGCTCAGCATGGTCGTCAACGCCACCAGCGCCGGCCCCAGCCAGACCGTGATGGTGCTGGTCATTGCATAAATGCCGAAGAACTGGCCAAGCCGATCCGGCGGGCTAAGCGTCACCAGCAGCGACCGGCATGAGGCAAAAGCAGCCACGATCAGCCCACCCATCGGAATGGCGCTGACGAGGAAGATCAGGTCGGTGACCTCCGCGAACATCGATCTCGCCGACGCCTGTGCTGCGATTGGCACCAGCCCGAACAGGATCGCATCGCGGCCGATCGAAATCTGGAACAGAAACAGCGCTGTAATCGCCAGCAATTCGGTCATGATCGCATTGCGCGGTCCCAACCGTCGATCGAGCCAGCCGGCTGCCAATCCCCCGCCCACTGCCGCGATCGTCACGATGATGCCCATCGCGGCATTTTCCGCGCGTGTCCATCCCAATGTCCCGGACGTATAGACAGCCGTGATCGCGAACAGCGCGATCAGTCCATCCATGAAAACCATGCGCGCGATCAGGAAGCGCATGATCTGCGGCCATTCCGCAAATAATGCGCGAACGGTGGCGATGAGGCGGACATCACGCGGAAAGGGACTGACTCCACGCCAGCGCCCAGCCACTCCTGGTCGGTCCGGCATGAAGCAAAGAAACGGCCAGACGAAGATCGCGATCCATAGCGCGCAAACGATGCCCGACAGGCGTGCGACATCGACTTCCGCCAGCCCGGCAGGCGGATAGCGCGTGAAGTAAAGCACGCCCAGCAGCAACAGAACCGACGCCGCGCTGCTCAACGCCAGCCCGAGCCCTGAAATGAGTGACACTTCGCTCTTTGTCCCGGCGACACCGAGCAGCGCATTCTGGAAAAGTTCGGATACCGAAAAGCAGCAACCGGCCAGCGCCAGCAACGTCATCACGAGCGGAATTGCATAAGGCGTGTCAGGATGGATGAAGCTCAGCCCCACGCATGACAACGCCATAGCCAGCATCAGCGCGGCCAGCACCGGCTTCTTTCTGCCCCCGCGATCCATGTAGCTGCCGAGGAAAGGCGCGATCATCGCCATTGCGAAGCCGGCGATCATCTGCGTGGTGCTGAACAATGTCTGGCCGCGCACCGGATCGCCGACCACGGACTGCGCGAAATATGTAGAATACACATATATTACAATAAGATAGTAAAATGGCCCTCGGGCCCAGTCCAAGCTGGCCCACCACCAGCCCGCGGCCGGAACGCCGCGCCTTAGTCGTTTCGCCACCGCCTCCACGCTCCCCTCCCTGAGATATGTATAATAATAACTATAGACAGATTCTGCCCCCTGCGCCATTCTGTTTTCAACTGGCGGAATCGATTGGGGTAGGAACGGATGGGAGAGTTCTTGTTTCACGGCGGGGCGATCCTGCCTGCGCATGGCGACCACGCTCCGGAAAGCCTGCTCGTCACCGGCGACCGGATCGATTTTGTCGGATCGCTGGCCGACGCGCGACGCTACGCGAAGGACGCAGGCCTGATACCACAGGAGATCGATCTGTCCGGCCGTGCGATCGTCCCAGGTTTCATCGACGGGCACCTGCACCCAATGCCGATGATTTTCTTCGCCATGTCGGCCGATCTCAGCGGCGCACACGGCATCGCTGCCGTCAGCGCCCGGCTGCATGCGCAGCAGGAGCGGCTCGCTGCGGACGAATGGTTGATCGGCGTCCAGTTCGAGAGCAACCGCCTGCCTGCGAACGAAATGCTGGACGCCGTGCTTCTGGACCAGTGGTTCCCCGATCGGCCGGTGCTTATCTATGGCCGCGACGGTCACGGCATCGTTGTCAATTCGATCGTGCTGGCAATGTTGTCCGCAGGCGAACTGGCAGCGGATCCGGCGGGCGGCACAATAGGCCGCGACACTTGCGGCCACCCGGACGGTCGTTTCTTCGAAAAAGCCATGGGCCTGGTCCAGGCGAAAACACCGATACCTGCCCCCGACCGCATGCTGGCCGCCATGGGCGAGGTGTTCGCGCGGCTGGCACGGTCCGGCATCACCTCGATCGGGGCAATGCTGCAGAGCGACGACGAAGGGCCGGCGGGCGAGTCCGGGCGCCCGGAGAGCTTCATCGCACTCGCCCTGCCGGAATTCGTGCCACAGTCGATCTATGCCATCGTCATTGGCCGAACCCTGGCGGGGGTCAAGGCACTGGTTGGTTCAACACTGGATGACCCCAGGCGCGGCACCAAAGCGCGTGCGATCAAGATCTTCGCCGACGGAACCTTCGGCTCATGCACCGCCTGCATGAACCAGCCTTACGCCGATCGCGGCTGCACCCACGGCTATATGACCTTGCCGGAGCAAGAGATCTACCGGCGAATGGAGGCCGCGCATCTGGCCGGCTATCAGATCTGCATTCACGCGATCGGCGACCGAGGGATCACCAATTGCGTACGGCTGTTCGAACGCCTGCTGGCGGATCATCCGCGCGCGGACCATCGCCATCGTATCGAGCACGCCTCCATCGCCGATCCCGCGCTGATCGCCCGGATCGCGCGTATCGGCCTGCACATCTGCACCCAGCCGCTGTTCATCCGGTCCGAAATGGCATGGCTGCCGACGCGGCTGGGCGATGAGCGCACGGCGCACGTCTATCCGTTCCGCGACTTCCTCGACGCAGGCATCGCGCTGGCCGGATCGTCGGACGCGCCGATCGAAGATACCGACGTGATCGCGGCGATCGATTTTGCGGTGAACCGCGGTGGTTTTCACCCTGAACAGGGCGTGTCGGTGCGCGAGGCGCTGGACATGTACACAATCAACGCCGCGCGCCTGCAGTTCGAAGAAAACGACAAAGGCTCGCTGGAAGCCGGGAAGCTCGCCGATCTCGTCATCCTCGATGACAATCCCCTGTCGGTCTCAGCCCAGGATATCGGGGCGTTGTCAGTCATGGCGACGATGATCCGGGGCCGCTTCGTCCATGACCTGATCGGCATGCAGGGCTGACACGCAACCAATCGCCGTGCGCCGAACAACGCCCTATTCGAAAAGGAAATACGTATGCCCCATGATCCGATCGTGAAGATCGAATTGCGTCCGGTCTTCGTGCCGTTCACGGAAATGGTGCGTGCGCATCTGCAGGGCGGTAGCGGCAAGGTGGCGATGGGCCTGAAGGTGGAGGACCACTGGCTCGGCGGCGATTTCCTGATCTGCCGTATGACGACGGAGAACGGCGTCGTCGGCCTGGGCGAAAGTTATGTCTGGCTGGTCGAGAGCGGTGTATCACCGCAACTGATGGCTGACATGATCGAACAGCATCTCGCCCGCTTCGTTCTCGGACGTTCCGCCTTCGACATCGGCGCCATCCACGGCAAGTTGGACAACAATGTCGCCCGCAACGAAATGGCAAAAGGCTTGCTGGACATGGCGCTGCATGACGTCGCGGCGCGTAGCGTCGGCCGGCCCGTCCACGACCTTTGCGGGGGACGCCAGATCGATCGCGTTCCGCTCAGCCTGGTGATGCCCCTCACCGACGTGCCCACGATCCAGGCAATCACCCGCATGGCGCTTGGCGCAGGCATCCGTTCCTTCCGGTGCAAACTGGGGGATGGTCGCACGCGCGACGTGGCGATCATATCGGCCGTACGCGACCTGATCGGGCCGGACGCCGGCCTGCGCGTCGACTACAACCAAGCCTATGCGCCCAATGAAGCGCTGGCGGCCATCGAGGCGATCGCACCATACGGCATCGATTTCGCCGAGCAGCCGGTGCGCGCGGACGATTTCGCCGGCATGGCCTGGGTGCAGTCGCGCACCAGCGTGCCGCTGATGGCGCATGAAAGCGCCTTCGGCCTGCGCGATATCGTTACGCTGGCAGAAATGGGCGGGGTCCGTTGCTTTGGGCTGAATGCCGAGCGCCCCGGCGGCATGACGGGAGCGTTGCGCGCGATCGACTATGCCGCGGCCCGTGGACTGGACGTGGTATTGCACAACCAGTGCGGCGGCATCGGCAGTGCGATGCTGCTGCACCTGCACGCCGCGCGCGCGGCGAACATTCGCCACGCCACCGAACTGCAGGGCCATCTGATGCTCGAGCACAGCCTGATCCGGGAAAGCATCGACTATGATGGCGGATCAGTTGCGGTACCGGATGGCCCGGGCTGGGGCGTGACGCTGGACGAAGCGGCGGTGGATCGTTTCGCCAGGGCAGACTGGATCACACTGAACGCCTGATGTGCTCCCGAAACAGGAGCAAAAGCCGATGCCCCTTCCATCGCGGAAGAGCAGCGGCCGTTCAATAACTCTGCGACGACCGACGGGGTTTCGGGGCGCTGGTCTTCGCCGGCGCATCGACCCTGGCAGGACGCGCTACGCCGGCAGTTGCGGAACCTGACTTCTTGAAGGGCGCCATGCCTTCGCGCGCCAGTTCGTCAGCGCGTTCGTTTTCGGGATGACCGGCGTGACCCTTGACCCAGTGCCAGGTCACATCGTGACGCCGGTTGGCTTCGTCCAGGGCCTGCCAGAGTTCGCCATTCTTGACTGGCTTCTTGTCAGCGGTTTTCCAGCCGTTGCGCTTCCAGCCATGAATCCATTTGGAGATGCCGTCCATGACATATTTGCTGTCCGTGTAGAGGTCGACCTTACAGGCCTCCTTCAAAGCGTTCAGCCCGGAGATCGCCGCGAGCAATTCCATGCGGTTGTTGGTGGTATCCGCTTCGCCGCCCGACAGCTCCTTGGTCTTGCCGTTGAAGCGCAGGATGGCGCCCCAGCCGCCAGGCCCCGGGTTGCCGGAACAGGCGCCGTCGGTGAAAACCTCGACATGCTTCATTTCAGGCCATACTCGGAAGCTGAGCCGATAGCGCGGTGGAAGCGCATGCGGCGGATGTATTCGGTCGGATCACGCTTGATGACAAGGCCGCCGTCGGGAACGGTCAGCCAGTCATAAAGACGCGTCAGCATGAAGCGCAGCGCAGAACCGCGCGCCAGCATCGGCAGCGCCTCTCGCTCCGCCGCACCGAGCGGCCGCACGCTCTGGTAACCGGCCAGCAGTGCCGTTCCCTTGGTGAGATTGAAGGAAAAATCCTTCTCGAAGCACCAGGCGTTGAGACAGGTGGCAAGGTCGTAAGCGTAGAAATCGTCGCAGGCGAAATAGAAATCGATCAGCCCTGAAAGGTTCTCGCCAAGGAAGAAAACATTGTCCGGGAAGAGGTCGGCATGGATGATGCCCGTCGGCAGGCCTTCCGGCCAGTTGCGCTCGAAATCGGCGAAATCCGCGTCGACCTCGGCGGCAAGACCCGGTTCGACCTCATCAGCCCGCGCCCGCGATGCCTCCCAGAGCTTGCGCCAGCCATCGATCGCCAGCGCATTGTCGCGGTGCATGGCAAAATCGGCACTTGCCAGGTGCATTGCAGCCAGAGCCTTGCCGACCTCACGGCAATGCGCAACGCCTGGCTTGCGCAGCCACATGCCTTCCAGAAAGGTGATGATGACTGCCGGCCGGCCGGCCAGCGTGCCGATCATCGAGCCATCGTGACGCTGCACCGGCAGCGGGCACGAAATGCCTTTCTTGGCGAGATGATCCATCAGTCCGAGGAAGAAAGGCAGGTCGGCCTTTTCCACGCGCTTTTCGTAAAGCGTCAGGATGAAGGAGCCTGCCGTGGTGTGCAGCAGGAAGTTGGAATTTTCAGTACCCTCGGCAATGCCCTTGTAGGAGAGCAGGTCACCAACCGAATATTCCTTCAGGAAAGCAGCAAGATCGCCCTCGCCCACATCGGTATAGACCGCCATCATACGGTCCCGTTTACGAAGGCCATGTCGGCCGGGGTCAGTTCGACATCGCGCAACACCCGCATCACGGGAAAATTCTCCGTCTCCGTCGCTGTTACCGCCAGGTCGACCGAAACGTCGAAACGCTGGCGGAAAGCATCGATGATCTCATCGACGATGATCTCCGGCGCCGAGGCCCCGGCGGAGAGACCGAGCGTCTGTATGGAACCGATCTCATTCCACGGAATCTCGGAAGCGCGCTGTACGAGAAGCGACATCGCTGCCCCCGCGCGTTCAGCCACTTCGACCAGACGGCGCGAATTCGAGGAATTGGGGGCACCGACGACCAGGTAGAGGTCGCAGCCAGGAGCGGTTTCCTTCACCGCATCCTGCCGATTGGTCGTGGCATAGCAGATCGATTCGGCGGCAGCGGCCTGCATTGCAGGAAACCGCTCCTGCAATGCACGGATGATGCCGGCTGTATCCTCCACCGAAAGCGTCGTCTGGGTGACAAAACCCAGCGCCTCGGGATCGGTTGGCTGGAATGAAGCAGCATCGGCCTCGGTTTCGATCAACGTCACCGCGCCGTCAGGCAATTGCCCCATCGTGCCGATCACTTCGGGGTGGCCGGCATGGCCGATCAGGAGTACGTGGCGGCCGAGGCGCTGGTGGCGCATGGCCTGCTTGTGCACCTTCGAAACCAGCGGGCAGGTGGCATCGAGATAAAAAAGATTGCGCGCCACGGCGTCAGCCGGCACCGTTTTCGGCACGCCATGTGCAGAGAACACGACCGGGGACTGCTTGTGTTCCTCCGGGATCTCGGACAGTTCCTCGATGAAAACGGCGCCGAGGTTCTGCAATCCTTCGACCACATAGCGGTTGTGCACGATCTCATGGCGGACATAGACCGGGGCGCCGTATTTCTTCAGCGCCAGCACGACGATCTGGATGGCGCGGTCGACGCCGGCGCAGAAGCCACGCGGCTGGCAGAGCCTGATCGTGAGCGGCGGTTTAACGGCTTTGTTCAACATGCTTTCCCATTGTCTGGACACGCGCGCCGGACCGAAAATCGGAATCGATTTCGGAAAGCACGATGCGCAAGACCAAAGTGCTGGAGCGTCCTTTGCGTATCCGAATGGACGCGCCACGCTCCAGTGCGGACATGATGTCCGCCACCCCTGTCTGTCAAGGGCGCGAAATGGCGCGAACGGACTCTCAGCTGGCCTTTCGGTTCTTTCGCAGCCACACGGCCACGACACCGACGAGCGCCGCCGCGAGGCCATACCAGGTCAGCGCATATTGCAGATGGTTGTTGGGCAGGTCGACCATGGTGGTGCCGCCAACCGGCAAACCACCGGGATTGAGTGCCTTGCCGGCATCGACGAAGAAGGGCAGCACCACAGCTCCGGCAGGCAGGCCTGCCGTGGCAGCCATGGCATCGCGATCCTTCCAGTAGAAGATGTTCTTGGCGAGGTCGTTATCCGGCACCATCACCGATGGCTTGCCGCTCAGCGGATTGCGGGCAAGACCGGCGACGGTGACCTCGCCAGGGATTTCACCCTCGGCACGCTTGGCCGGGTCCTTCATTTCGTAGGGCACGAAACCGCGATTGACGAAGACAAAGCGTCCGTCGGTCAATCTCAGGGGCGTGTAGACGCTATAACCTGTCTGGCCATCCCAGGTGGTGAAGAAATAACGCTCGCCCTGATGCAGGAAAGTGCCGCTTAGCGTGACGGCGACATAATCGACATCGCCGGAGGCTGCGTACTGCTTCTCGACTTCAGCCAATGTTACGGGATCGGCATTCATGCGCCGGTCGATCGTCTCGATCAGCTTTTCCTTCCAGGCAAGCCGCTCGACCTGCCAGGTACCGAGCCCGATCAGCATGATGAAAGCAAGGAGGCCAAGACCGAGCGCCAGCGCCTTGCGCGGTGCGCTTCTTTGGGTCGAATGTGATGCGGCAGTCATCGCTGCTGATCCAACCTGCCTTCAGCGGCCTTGTTGCGATACTGCAAGGTGAGCAGAACGCCCTTGATGAGCCGCAGTGCTGCCAGACACAGTACCAGTGCCAACGGGATCCACAGCAGGAAATGCAGCCAGAGCGGCGGCGCGAAAGTGACCTCGAGCCACAGCGCCAGACCGACAACGATGAAGCCGATGATGAGAATGACGAAAACGGCCGGTCCGTCGCCGGCATCGGCGTAGGAATAGTCGAGGCCGCAATTGTAGCAACGCTTGCCGACGGTCAGGAAACCCGAAAACAGACGCCCTTCTCCGCAGCGCGGGCAGCGCCCCTTCAGGCCGGCCTGGATCGGATCTATCGGCGGCCATATTGCCTTGTCTTCACTCATGCCGGTCTTTTTAGAACCTTTCGGAACCGAGTTGAACGTCCACTCCAAAAGAAAGAGGCGGCCACGTTGCCGCAGCCGCCTCCCTTAAAACCCGTATCCGGATCGATCAGTGGCCTTCGATGACCGCGCCCATCGAACCCCAGACATAGATCGAGGCAAACAGGAACAGCCACACCACGTCAACGAAGTGCCAGTACCAGGCAGCAGCTTCGAAGCCGAAATGCTGCTTTGGCGTGAAATCGCCCTTCATCGCGCGAACCAGGCAGACCAGCAGGAAGATGGTGCCGATGATCACGTGGAAACCGTGGAAGCCGGTCGCCATGAAGAAGGTGGCGCCGTAGATGGAATCCTTGAAGCCGAACGGAGCGTGGATGTACTCGTAGGCCTGAACCATCGTGAACAGCATGCCGAGGCCTACCGTCAGCACCAGGCCGTTGATGAGACCCTTGCGGTCGCCATGGATCAGCGAATGGTGCGCCCAGGTCACCGTCGTGCCCGACAGCAGCAGGATGACGGTGTTGTAGAGCGGCAGATGGAAGGGGTCGAGCACCTCCATACCCTTGGGCGGCCAGACACCGCCGGTGAAGGTGGTGCGCGCCGCCTGGATGGCCTCGTTCGGGAACAGGCTGGCGTCGAAGTAGGCCCAGAACCAGGCGACGAAGAACATCACCTCGGAGGCGATGAACATGATCATGCCGTAGCGGAGGTGGAGCGAAACCACCTTGGTATGGTGCCCCTCATGCGCTTCCTTGATCGTATCCGACCACCAGCCATACATCGTGTAGAGCACGATGATCAGGCCGATCAGAAGCACCCAGAAGTGTGCCTTGGCGACGTCTACACCGAAAAGGTGGAACGACGTACCCTTGAGATACTGCATATAGAAGATGCCACCGAACGCCATGACCAGGGCGCCGACGGAACCCAGGAAGGGCCATGGGCTCGGATCAATGATGTGGTAGTCGTGGTTCGGTTTGGCGTGTCCGTCAGCCATGTCATCCCCCGAGATTTGCTTCGGTATTGGAAATTGCCTTGCCGCTTTCCTTGGTCCCCGCAGCCGCAACCGGCTTGTTCTTGTCAGCCAGGAACATGGTGTAGGAAAGCGTGATGGTTTTGATGTTCTTCATTTCCGGCACCTTGAGGATGTCCGGATCGACATAGAAGACGATCGTCATGTCGACCGTTTCGCCCGCCTTCAGCGTCTGGTTGGTGAAACAGAAACATTCCACCTTGTTGAAATAGGCACCCGCCAGCTCCGGCGTCACATTGAAGGTCGCGCGGCCGGTCGTCGGCGTGCCGAACTTGTTCGTGGCCTTGTAGGCGACCTGCCTGGTTTCGCCGAGCTTGATGGTGACCTCGCGCTGCACCGGCTCGAATTCCCATGGAACTCCGGCCGTATTGGCGTCGAAGCGAACGGTGATTTCGCGGTCGATGACACGGTTGGAATATTGCGTGGCACGCTGCGTCGTGCCGCCATAACCGGTGACCTGACAGAACATCGCGTAAAGCGGCACTGCTGCATAAGCCATGCCGACCATGGCACCGAAGAACGCGACGCAACCACCGGCGACTGCCAGGTTGGTCTTGCGTTTCTTCTGTTCGGCAGCTGTCTTTTCCAGGTCCATCATCAACCTCACATCGGCCGATTGATGATGGGCGTGCCGAACTTCACGATCGTCGCCACGTAGAAGATGACGACCAGCACACCGAGCGCCACGGCAATCGCGACCGAGCGGCTGCGGCGCGCTTTTTTCTGGCGTTCCGTCAGCGTGACCAGTTCGAGCTTTTCATCCATTGCACTCATGCCCCACCCAGAACCAGAACGCGGGCAACAACACTATCGGCAAGATAAGCGGCGAAGATGGCGAACAGATAAAGCAGCGAATAGCCAAACAGCGCCTTGGCCGGCTTCATGACACGATCGCTGTCGGGCATGCGCAGCACACCCCAGGAATACCAGACAAAACCAATGCCCAGGAGTGCTGCCGGTATGCCGTAGATGGCAGACGTATAGCCGAGCAGCCAGGGCAGCACGCCGATCGGTGCCAGGATGACGGCATAGGCGAAAATCTGGCGGCGGGTCGAAGCCTCGCCAGCGACGTTCGGCATCATCGGGATGCCCGCGCGTCCATAGTCACCCGACTTGAACAGCGCAAGCGCCCAGAAATGCGGTGGCGTCCACAGGAAGATGATGAGGAAAAGGATAATGCTTTCCAGGCTGACCGCGCCGGTCGCGGCGGCCCAGCCGATGACGGGCGGGAAAGCGCCGGCCGCACCGCCGATGACGATGTTCTGCGGCGTCCAGCGCTTCAGCCACATCGTGTAGATGACGGCGTAGAAGAAGATGGTGAAGGCGAGAAGGGCAGCCGACAGCCAGTTGACGAGCACGCCGAGCGTCATCACCGACAGCGCCGACAACACCAGGCCGAAGCTCAGCGCCTCGCCCGGCAAGACGCGGCCGGATGGGATCGGGCGGCTGGCGGTGCGGGTCATGACGGCATCGATGTCGGCGTCGTACCACATGTTGAGCGCACCCGACGCACCGGCACCGATGGCAATCGCCAGAATGGCGATGACCGCGATCAACGGGTTCATTGTGACGGGAGCCGCAACCAGGCCGACAAAGGCCGTGAAGACCACCAGCGACATCACACGCGGCTTGAGCAGCGCAAAGTAGTCGCCCGCTGTCGCCTCCGACATGCGGGAGCCCACTTGCTCCATGTGTGAATTGTCAACCAGGGCCATTGCGTACTTGAAGTCCATTCCGTTTGGCCAAAACCGCCGGCCAGGCCGGCGGTTTCGATCGTTCAAAGCTGCCTTACTTGACCTTGGGCAGCTGTTCCCACTGGTGGTAAGGCGGCGGCGAAGGCAGCTGCCATTCCAGCGTGGTCGCACCCTCGCCCCACGGATTGGCACCAGCGATGCGCTTCTTCCGGAATGCCTCGAAGACACCATAGAGGAAGATCAGGACGCTGATGCCGGAGATATAGGAACCAACCGACGAGACGTAGTTCCAGCCGGCAAACGCGTCCGGATAGTCGATGTAGCGACGCGGCATGCCCGACAGACCTAGGAAGTGCTGCGGGAAGAACACGAGGTTCACGCCGATGAACATGATCCAGAAATGCGAACGTGCGATGAACGGCGAATACATGTAGCCGGTCATCTTCGGGAACCAGTAGTACCAGCCGGCGAAGATCGCGAAGACGGCGCCAAGCGACAGCACGTAATGGAAGTGCGCGACGACGTAATAGGTGTCCTGCAGCGAGCGGTCGAGGCCAGCGTTGGCGAGCTGGACGCCGGTGACGCCACCGACCGTGAACAGGAAGATGAAGCCTACTGCCCACAGCATCGGCGTACGGAAGGAGATCGAGCCGCCCCACATGGTGGCGATCCACGAGAAGATCTTGATGCCGGTCGGCACCGCGATGACCATCGTGGCGAACACGAAATAGCGCTGCGTGTTGAGCGAGATACCGGTGGTGTACATGTGGTGCGCCCACACCACGAAGCCGACGGCGCCGATCGCGACCATGGCATAGGCCATGCCGAGATAACCGAACACCGGCTTGCGCGAGAACGTCGCGATGATGTGGCTGACGATGCCGAAGCCCGGCAGGATCAGGATGTACACTTCAGGATGACCGAAGAACCAGAACAGGTGCTGGAACAGGATCGGGTCGCCGCCGTTTTCGGGCACGAAGAAGGAAGTGCCGAAGTTACGGTCGGTGAGCAGCATGGTGATGGCGCCAGCCAGGACCGGCAGCGACAGCAGCAGCAGGAAGGCGGTGACCAGAACCGACCAGGCGAACAGCGGCATCTTGTGCAGCGTCATGCCGGGAGCGCGCATGTTGAAGATGGTGGTGATGAAGTTGATGGCGCCGAGGATCGACGAGGCACCGGCGATGTGGATCGACAGGATCGCCAGGTCCATGGCAGGCCCCGGCTGACCGGAGGTCGACATCGGCGGATAGATCGTCCAGCCACCGCCGACACCGTAGGCGCCGGGCGCGCTCGGAACGAACATCGAGGTCAGCAGCAGGATGAAGGCCGGCGGCAGCAACCAGAAGGAGATGTTGTTCATGCGCGGGAACGCCATATCCGGCGCACCGATCATGATCGGCACCATCCAGTTGGCGAAACCACCGATCAGGGCCGGCATGACCATGAAGAAGATCATGATCAGCGCGTGTGCGGTAGTGAAGGCATTGAACATGGACTTGCCGGCGTCGAGCGCGGCATCGCCGTTGACGCCGTAGACCATGGACGCAAGACCGGGGAAAATCTGGATGCCCGGCTCCGCGAGCTCCCAACGCATCATGATCGAGAGAAAGCCGCCGATGATGCCGGCCATGATCGCGAAGATCAGGTACAGCGTACCGATGTCCTTGTGGTTGGTCGAATTGACCCAGCGGACCCAGCCTTTAGGCTTGTGGTCGTGATCGTCGTGAGCCGCTGCCTGCGCCATGTTCCGCTCCGTTCCCTATCCTTGTTTCGACCGCGGCATCAGTTGCCGGCGGACGCAACCTTGTTGGTACCATCGACCTCGGCCATCAGCGCCTTGTTGGCACCCGGGAGGTCGGTCTTGGCCGCAGCCAGCCAAGTATCATATTGCTTTTCCGAAACGACGCGCACGGCGATCGGCATGAAGGCATGGTCCTTGCCGCAAAGCTCGGAACACTGACCGTAATAGAGGCCTTCCTTCTCGGCCTTGAACCAGGTCTCGTTGATGCGCCCTGGAACGGCATCGACCTTGATGCCGAAGGCCGGCACGGCATAGGCATGGATCACGTCGGCGCCGGTCACGAGCACGCGCACGACGACACCGACCGGAACGACCAGTTCGTTGTCGACCGCCAGAAGACGCGGATATTTGCCCTTGTCTTCCTTGCCGAGACCCGCACGGTCGGCATCGGCAAGGATTGCCGAATTGAAGGAGAACGGCTGCTCGAACTGGTATTCGTAATCCCAGTTCCACTGGTTGCCCGTGGCCTTGACGGTGAGCTTCGGCTCTTCCGGCGGGCTGTACTGCGCGGTCAGCAGCTGGAAGGACGGAATGGCGATGGCCAGCAGCACCAGAACCGGCCCCAGCGTCCAGGCCACCTCGATCATCGTGTTGTGGCTGGTCTTCGACGGCGTCGGGTTGACGCTCGCGCGGAACTTCAAGATGCACCACGCCAGCAGGAAGAGAACGAACAGCGTGATCGGCACGATGAACCAGAGCGTATAACGCTCGAACCAGGTGATCTGGCTCATGATCGCGGTCGCGGCCGGCTGGAAAGTCATCTCCCAAGGCTGCGGTTGCGCGGCCTGGGCGGCAGACCCGGCGAAAACAATTGATGCGGCACCAAAGCCAGCAAGAAACTTCTTCATCGCCCTCTTCATCTCCCAGTCCCCGTCCTGCGATCAGGTGGCAGGAATACGATATAACGCCGGGACAGGGAATCCCGGACGGTCCAGATTGGTTCAAACCATACTCTCTTTCCCGCCGCAAGAAAGGAGCGGGTAAAACCATGCGGCATTTTTGCGCGCGCCTTGATTGATCGCGGTTGCATGCATACGCGCCACGACAATCAAGCTGCTGTCGCATGACCATGGCAGAGACAATCGCGGCAAATTGAGCTATTTGCGCTGGAAAATCGTATTGTTGCCGCAGTTGAAAGGGATTGCGCGTCGCCCCCACGCTTTTCCTTAACGGTGCCGGGGCTTAAAGTGGCGTGATTCGGAATGGAGCCGACATGAACTCTTGGGTTTCGAGAACCTTGGCGAAGGTCATCTTTCTCGCCGCCCTTGCCGGAGCCGGACAGGCGGTGGCTGCCGCACAGCAGCCGAGCGGCAATGTGAAGTCCACGCACGGCGCCTGGTCGATCATCTGCGACACGCCTGCCGGCGCGACGTCCGAACAATGCGTGATGATGCAGAATGTGGTGGCCGAGGACCGTCCGGAGATGGGCCTTTCGGTCGTCGTGCTGCGCACGGCCGACAACAAGGCCGAGATCCTGCGCGTGCTGGCTCCGCTCGGCGTCCTGCTCCCCAACGGCCTTGGTCTCAACGTCGACGGCAAGGATATCGGCCGCGCCTATTTCGTGCGTTGCTTCCAGGACGGCTGCTATGCCGAGGTGATCCTGGAGAAGCCGTTGCTTGAGACGCTGAAGAGCGGCAAGGCCGCCACCTTCATCGTCTTCCAGACGCCGGAAGAAGGCATCGGCATCCCGGTCGACCTCAAGGGCTTCGCCGACGGCTTCAACGCCCTGCCCTGATCGTCATCATCACGGCCGCGCATTGCCGAACGGCGCTCCGGCGCCTACATCGGGACCAACAATTCTTTCAAGGATGCGCGCCATGAGCAGCCTCATCAGCCGATTCGACATTTCCGAAGAGCGGATCAAGAAGATCGTCGCGGACACCATCAAGGGTGCCGATGACGGCGAACTCTTTCTCGAATACAGCGAAAGCGAAGCGCTGATGTTCGACAATGGCCGGCTGAAGACGGCCAATTTCAACACCGACCAGGGTTTCGGGCTGCGTGTCGTGGCCGGCGAAGCCAGCGGCTATGCACACGCCGGCGACCTTTCGGAAGCTGCGCTGCAACGCGCCGCCGGCGCGGTTGCCACGGTGAAGGCCGGTTATTCAGGCACACTGGCCGATGCACCACCGCGCACCAACCGCCGTCTCTACGGCGACGAGAACCCGATCCCCTCGCCCGGCTTCGAAGCCAAGGCCAAGCTGCTGCAGGAGATCGATGCCTGGACGCGCGCGGAAGACCCGCGTGTGCGGCAGGTAACCGCGGCGCTCGCGGCTTCCTGGCAACAGGTCGAGATCCTGCGCGCCGACGGGCAGCTGGTGCGGGACATCCGGCCGCTCGTCCGCCTCAACATCTCGGTCATGGTCGGCGACGGCGAACGGCAGGAGACTGGGTCCTACGGCATGGGCGGCCGCACCGGCTTCGGCGAGTTCCTGGTCGAGCACAGCTGGAAACATGCCGCCAAGGAAGCGCTGCGCCAGGCATTGGTCAATCTTGAGGCAATTCCGGCACCGGCAGGCACGTTCGACATCGTCCTGTCCAGCGGCTGGCCGGGCGTGATGCTGCACGAAGCGGTCGGGCATGGGCTGGAAGGCGACTTCAACCGCAAGAAGACGTCGGCTTTTGCAGGTCTTCTCGGCCAGCAGGTCGCGGCCAAAGGCGTGACGGTCGTCGATGACGGCACCATCGCCGAGCGACGCGGCTCGCTGACCGTGGACGACGAAGGCACTCCCACCAACCGCACGGTGCTGATCGAAGACGGCAAGCTGGTGGGCTACATGCAGGATCGCCAGAACGCACGACTGATGGGCATGGCCGCCACCGGCAACGGCAGACGCGAATCCTATGCGCACCAGCCGATGCCGCGCATGACCAACACCTACATGACCGCCGGCGACCACACGCCGGAAGAGATCATCGCTTCGGTGAAGAAAGGCATCTATGCCGTTTCCTTCGGCGGCGGCCAGGTCGACATCACCTCAGGCAAGTTCGTGTTCGGCTGCACCGAGGCCTACATGATCGAGAACGGCAAGGTCACGCAGCCGATCAAGGGAGCGATGCTGATCGGCAACGGTCCGGATGCGATGCATCGTGTCACCATGATCGGCAACGACATGAAGCTCGACACCGGTATCGGCATGTGCGGCAAGGCCGGCCAGGGCGTGCCGGTCGGAGTCGGCCAGCCGCATCTGCGCATGAACCAGATGACGGTCGGCGGCACGCAGATCTGAGCGGGTCGCAGACAGCTGCCACAACATCCGGGCAGGCAGCTTGCCCGGGCGTCTCGGCAGGCTCTAACCTCTCCACTCTATCGACAAAGGGAGGGAGCCATGGCGATCATTGAAGCCGGCAACGGCATCGTCACCCACATCAACGTGTTCACGACAACGCCGGAACAGCAACAGGCGCTGGTCGATTCACTCACTGAGACGGTGATTGCAGCCAGCGACGTGCCGGGTTGGATCTCGGCGAGCATCCATCGCAGCTTCGATGGCCGGCAAGTGGTGAACTATGTACAGTTCGAAAGCCACGACGCAGCCCAGAAGGTGACACGCCATCTGCTCGCTGGGGGCTATATCCAACGCAACACGCAACTCGGCAGCGTCGCACCCGGTCAGTACGAAGTTGTGCACAGCCTCTCGAGTGCAGATATCTGAGAAATCCCAATTCCCAATCAGCCGATCATGCCCGCATACAAATCCATCGTCATCCTCACCGGCGCCGGGGTCTCGGCGGAATCGGGTGTCGATACCTTTCGCGACAAGGACGGCATCTGGTCGAAGGTCGACCATCGCGACGTGGCAACTCCGGAAGGCTTCATTCGCGATGCCGCCAGGGTGCATGAGTTCTACAATCAGCGCCGGCGCGGCATGGCCAACGTGGAACCGAATGCCGCCCATGCCGCGCTGGCACGGCTGGAACGCGCGTTTTCAGGTTCCGTCCTGCTGATCACGCAGAACATCGACGACCTGCACGAACGAGCAGGTTCGACCAATCTGATCCACATGCACGGCGAACTCGGCAAGGCGCTGTGCCAGGCCTGCGAGCAGCGCTCACCCTGGTCGAAGGACATGTCCGCGCTGTCGCAGTGTCCCGCCTGCGGTGCCGTCGGTTACCTTCGCCCCGATGTCGTCTGGTTCGGCGAGATGCCCTACCAGATGGACCGCATCTATGCCGCGCTGGCAGACTGCGACCTGTTTGTCTCGATCGGAACCAGCGGCAATGTCTATCCGGCGGCCGGCTTTGTCGAGGAAGCACGGCTCAACGGCGCGCACACAATCGAGTTGAACCTCGAACCATCGGACGGGCACAGCAGCTTCAATGAGGCCATTCTCGGCAAGGCTACCGATATCGTTCCCGCCTTTGTCGATAGAATGCTCGCTGCTCGTTGACGGATGCTTTCAGCGCCGTTTTCGCGGCTTCTCCAGCAGCGCCACCGCCTCGACATGCGGCGACCACAGGAACTGGTCGATCGGCGTCACGCTCTTCAACTGATAGCCACCGTCGATGAGAATACGCAGGTCACGCGCCAGCGTGACTGGATTGCAGGAGACGGCGGCGACGAACGGCACGTCCGAGCGGGCGATCTGTTTGGACTGATCCTCGGCACCGGCGCGCGGCGGGTCGAACACGACCGCGTCGAAGGCGGCAAGCTCCTTGAACGTCAGCGGCCGGCGATCAAGATCGCGGCGTTCGACCGTCACGCGTTTCAAGCCGCTGGCAAAACGGGAGCCGCGGTCGAGCGCGGCGAGCGCAGGCCCGTCACTTTCCACCGCAAGAACCTCGGAATTGGCGGCGAGCCTCAGCGCAAAGGTTCCGCATCCCGAATAAAGATCGGCGACCCTTTTCGCCTTGCGCACATGTGCGGTCACAAGAGCCGCCATCGCATTCTCGGCCTCAGCCACAGCCTGCACGAAAGCGCCCGGCGGGGGCGTGACTGTTGCTGAGCCGAAGACGAGCGTCGGCTTGACGGCCTCGACGATGATCTCACCATCGATGGAGAGCCTGGCGATCCCGGACTTGATGACGAAATCCGTGGCAGCGCGGCGGATCGCCTCTGTGGGCTTGCCGCAATCGGCAGCTGCGACGTCCAGTCCCGACGCCGTTGCGGTGACCAGGAAGCGGAAAGGCTTGGACGTGTTGGCGACGATGCTGGCGAGGTGGCGCAAGATGCTTGCCGACCCGACGATGGTCGGCAAGAGCACCGGGCATTCCTCGATATCGACAAGGATGTTGGAGAAAGCCTGATTGTAGCCCAGATGCAATCCGGTGTCGGTGCTGCGCGCGGTGAATGCTGCGCGGCGGCGACTATGCGGCGTGCAGGCGACGAGGTCCGCCACTTCGGTTTCCACGCCCCTCGCCTTCAGCGCATGGACCACAAGGCCGCGCTTCCATGCACGATAAGCCCCGTCTTCGAGATGCTGGATGGCACAACCGCCGCACTCGGTGAAATGCCGACAGACCGGCCTGATCCGCTCCGGCGACGGCTCAAGCACGGCAAGCAGCTGGGCACGATCCTTTTCGCGCGCGGCCGTCACCACTTCGCCTGGCAGCACGAACGGGATGAAGATATGGCCACCGTCGGCGTCAACGACACCATCGCCCTGTGCGCCGAGCCGCGCGATCTGAAAACGGGTGCTCATCGATCCTTCACTCCGGCAAGCAGGAATTCGCGATTGCCATCGCCGCCCTCGATCGGCGATGGGTGGAGGCCAAGCGCGCGCCAGCCGGCGAGCCCATCCAGCCAGCGATGCAGATCAGCGGCGACGGCTTCAGCTTCGGCTGGGTTCTTGAGCAAGCCACCCTTGCCGATCGCTTCGCGCCCGGCCTCGAATTGCGGCTTGACCAGCAGCAAGGCACGAGCGCCGGCTTTTGCCAGCTCGAGAGCTGGCGGCAGTGCCAGTTTCAGCGAGATGAAGGAAACGTCGGAGACGATGAAATCCGGTGCGCGGCCGTTGAGGTTCGCGATCGAAAGCGCGCGCGCATTGAGCCCCTCTATGGACGTCACCCGAGGATCGGTTGCGACCGTAGCATGCATCTGGCCGTGGCCGACATCGATGGCCGTAACATGGCCAGCGCCTCGCTGAAGCAGCACCTGCGTGAAGCCCCCTGTCGAGGCGCCTATGTCGAGCGCTTCCGCACCCGAGGGGTCGAACCCGAAACGATCAAGCCCGGCGACCAGCTTCAGCGCTGCACGGGAGACGTAATTGCGTGCAGGATCATCCACCGCCAGATCGACGCCGGGAGATACGTTCTGGCCGGGTTTCGTGACCACCGCTCCGTCGACCGAAACGGTGCCGCGCTCGATCGCATCGCGGGCACGCGAGCGGCTGGCGAACAGGCCGCGGGCGACGAGCAGGTCGTCGAGCCGCTGGCGCTGGCTGGCTGGCTGATGGGAACACATTTGCCTTCATTGACGAAAGCCGCGCGCGAAGGCAAGCCGGGACTGGTCTAGAAAATCTGGCTGGCAGAAGGACGCTCGACGGCGGGCACGAGGCCATCAGCAGGTGCCCGCCGGGGCGGCGGCGCTTCCTGCACGACGATCATCTGCGGCACCTGATTGTAAGCAAAGCCGCCGCGCAACGTCCCGATGTTGGCCGCCACGATGTCGATGGCCGCCTGTTCGAGAACGCGGTCATATTGCGGCTCGGCCAATACCGGCCCGACCAGCAAAAGCATGCCGGTCGCACCAGCCGTAAACGCTCTCATCACGTATCTCCCAGCCTGGGGTTTTCCTAGCAGGGTGCCATTGAAAAAGGGGCAAGAGAGAAGGTAAGCGAAGCACCAAAAAGCAACCTGAACAACAGGTTAATCAGGATTGCCGAGAAAGTGATTCCACGCGTTGAGACGGTGATTCAAGCCGTTCACAAACAGATTCAACTTGTAGATGTTCAGGCGCGCTGCGCGCTGGTGACATGGCCAAGTGCCGCGAACACCGTACGTACGATGCCGGTCGCATCGAGCCCGGCATCTGCGTACATCTTCTCGGGCTTGGCGTGGTCGGTGAAAGCATCCGGCAAGACCAGAGGACGCACCTTCAGACCGCTCTCGAGCAGGCCCTCATGGGCCAGGAAATGCAGCACCTGTGCCGCAAAGCCGCCGATGGCGCCTTCTTCAACCGTCACCAGGATTTCGTGCGAACGAGCAAGGCGACGGATCAGGTCATGGTCGAGCGGCTTGGCGAAACGCGCGTCCGCCACGGTCGTCGACAAGCCGGCCGCGCTGAGTTCGTCAGCCGCCGCGAGACAGTCCTGCAGGCGGGTACCGAAGGAGAGCAACGCCACCTTTGTGCCTTCGCGCACGACACGGCCTTTGCCGATCTCGAGCGGCGAGCCACGCTCGGGCATATCGATACCGATGCCGTTGCCGCGCGGATAACGGAAGGAGATCGGGCCCTCGTCATACTCGGCTGCAGTGCGCACCATGTGGCGCAGCTCCACCTCGTCGCTTGCCGCCATGACAACGAAATCGGGCAGCGAGGCAAGGAAGGTGGTGTCGAACGCACCGCAATGGGTTGCGCCATCGGCGCCGACATAACCGGCGCGGTCGATCGGAAAACGCACGGGCAGCTTCTGGATCGCGACGTCGTGCACGACCTGATCGTAGGCGCGCTGCAGGAAGGTCGAGTAGATCGCGGCGAACGGCTTGTAGCCTTCGGTGGCAAGGCCGGCAGCAAAGGTCACTGCGTGCTGCTCGGCGATACCGACATCGAAAGTGCGGTTCGGGAAGACTTCGCCGAACAGATCGAGCCCGGTGCCTGTCGGCATGGCCGCGGTGACGGCAACGATCCTGTCATCCTCGCAGGCTTCCCGGATCAGGCTCTCGGCAAAGACATTGGTGTAGGTCGGCGCATTGGCCGGAGCCTTCGCCTGCGCACCCGTGATAACGTCGAACCGGTTGACCCCGTGATATTTGTCGGCTGCCGCTTCGGCGGGGGCGTAACCCTTGCCCTTCTGCGTCACGACATGGATCAGCACGGGGCCCTTGCCGTTGTCGCGTACATTCTTCAGCACCGGAATGAGATGCTCGAGATTGTGACCGTCGATCGGGCCGATGTGAAAGAAGCCAAGCTCCTCGAACAAGGTTCCGCCGGTGACGTAGCCGCGCGCATGCTCGACCGCGCGGGTGATGGCGCGATCGGCGCGCTTGCCGAGATAGGATGTCAGTTTCTTGCCGAAATCGCGCAGGCCAAGATAGGTCTTGCCCGAGCCGAGACGCGCCAGATAGGCGCTCATGGCCCCAGTCGGCGGGGCGATCGACATGTCGTTGTCATTCAGGATGACGATGAGGCGGGCATCGAGAGCGCCGGCGTTGTTCAGCGCCTCGAAGGCCATTCCGGCCGACATCGCCCCATCGCCAATGACAGCGATGACGTTGTTCTTGCCGCCAGAGAGATCGCGCGCCACGGCCATGCCGAGACCGGCCGAAATCGATGTGGAGGAATGGGCGGCACCGAACGGATCGTATTCGCTTTCGGTACGCCGTGTAAAACCGGAAAGCCCGTTCTCCTGGCGGAGCGTACGAATACGGTCGCGCCTGCCGGTCAGGATCTTGTGCGGATAGGCCTGGTGGCCGACGTCCCAGATAATCCTGTCTTCCGGCGTGTCGAAAACGTAGTGCAGTGCCACGGTGAGTTCGACGACGCCGAGACCTGCCCCGAGATGTCCGCCGGTCTGCGAAACGGCATCGATCAGTTCCGTGCGCAGCTCTTCCGCGAGCTGCGGCAGGTCACTTTCGGAAAGCTTCTTCATATCCGCAGGAATGCGGACCTTGTCGAGAAGCGGCGTTTGGGGTCTGGCGATCAATGGCTGGCCCGCTCGAGCTCACGTTCAAGAATATTCAAAAAATCGAATAGGCCTCCGACCAACGAAAGTAAATGTGCCGCAATGACACGCTCACTTGTCAGGCAGCGGAATGAACTCCTTTTCATCGCCCGGAACGATATCGAACCGGCCAGTCTTCCATTCCTGCTTGGCCTGTTCGATGCGTTCTTTCGATGAGGAAACGAAATTCCACCAGATGTAGCGTGGAGACCCCAGCGAAGCGCCACCGAACAGCATGAAATGCGCACCCAATTCCGACGAAACGATGATCTCGTCGCCAGGACGAAACACCAGAAGACGGTTTTCGGGGAAACTGTCGCCGGAAATGGAGACGAACCCGTCGAGCACATAGATGGCACGCTCCTCGGCGTCGGCGGCAATGCGGTACCTTGCACCAGGTTCGAGCCGAATATCGGCATACAGCGTGTCGTGATAGGTGGTCACCGGTGCGCGGCGGCCCTCCAGCTCGCCGATGATGAGGCGGCCCGACACGCCCTCGGCACCGAACTCCGGCAACTCGGCGCTGGCGGTGTTTTCGAAGACAGGCGCCATTTCCTCCTGCCTGTCAGGCAGCGCGATCCATGTCTGCAGGCCGGACATCGACATCGGCGCGCCGCGCATTTCCTCCGGCGTGCGCTCGGAATGGACGATGCCACGCCCTGCCGTCATCAGATTCACGTCACCGGGCGAGATGACCATCTCGGTGCCGAGCGAATCGCGGTGCCTGATCTTGCCGTCGAACAGATAGGTGACTGTCGAGAGACCGATATGCGGATGCGGGCGTACGTCCAGCGCCTTGCCGGCGCGCAGGATGGCCGGTCCCATGCGGTCGAAGAAGATAAAAGGACCGACCAACCGTCGCCTTGCGGTAGGCAGGGCACGGCGCACCTCGAAACCGCCTATGTCCTTTGCGTTGGGCACCACCATCAACTCGATGGCGTCGCAGGAAAAGGCATCACCGGGTTCGGGGTCGTTTCCGGGAAAGAAGCTCATCGGGCCGGCTCCATCTGCTGATGACTTGCAGATGGAACTTATACCCCCGTCTCCCCGGGGCAAACCGGCGATGCGGCGACGATGCGTTCACCGATCGGTCAGTCTCGGATGCTTGTGCACTCAGATGGAGAGGAGCGTGATCGCGCCGACGATCAGGGCGCCATAGGTGCCAGCCATTCCCGGTGCGCTCAACGGTGTCCTGGCCGTCATGATGCCAGCAAAGTGCAAGAACCGACCGGCGATCAGCAGTCCACCGATCGTCCACAAAACGACCGGCGGCGCCTGCCGGTATTCGGCGATGGCGAGCACGATCAAAGCCAGAGGCACATATTCGGTGAAATTGCCCTGCGCCCGAATGCGGCGCATCAGCGTCGGGTCTTCGCTGAAGCCGAGACGCACACCCACCTTCTTGCGGCGCAGACTGACCGCAATACTCAAGGCTACCAGCGAAAGAGCTGCCAACGCAGCGACGATGGACGTAACCGGAAGCATTTCCCCCTCCAACGAACGTTTTCGCGAGCTAACCATTTTTTACTTGCAAATTGCAAGTTAGAAAATCATATTGAACCCATGACGAAGTTCCGCACCGGCTGCCCAATTGCCTCGGCACTCGACATCATCGGTGACAAGTGGTCGCTCGTGATCATCCGCTCGATGGTTGTGGGAGCGACCAGCTATTCCGACTTCCTGGCGATGGCCGAAAAGATCGCGACGAACATCCTGGCCGAGCGACTGCATCGACTGGAGGGTGCCGGCCTGATCCGACAGACACAGGCGCGGCAAGGTGCAACCCGCGGCGCGTACGCTCTGACGGCCAAAGGCGCGGCGCTTATTCCCGCCCTGCAGGCGCTCGCACGGTGGGGTGAAGAAGAGTTGCCCGAGCGCTGGACGCCGCCGGAACGGTTCTATGCCGCCCGACCCGTAGATTTCGACAAGCCGTCGGTGGCCCCCTCGGCGTCCTGATCGGCAACATAGCGGCCTGTGCGACCGGAGCGATCACGGCACGACCAGAGCGTTTCCGGTTTTCGGAATGCGGGAACGCTCTAATTTTTTCTCAATTTCAGACGGAAAACCGCTACGCACTTTTCCTTAAACTGCCCTAGGCGGGCACCGGCTTGGGCCCAAAGCGCTCAGCCGACTTGGCGCGGGCTTTTGCCGCCACCTCCTCGCGGTTGCGCGGCGGCTGGGTCGTCTCAAGGACGACAAGCAGCTCATGCGCGGCATTGGCGATGGTGCGCACGGCGTTGTCGAAGGCTTCCTTGTTGCGCATGGAGGGCTTGTTGGAGCCACTGATCTTGCGCACGAACTGCAGCGCCGCCTCGTGAATTTCGGTATCGGTCGCCGGCGGTTCGAAGTTAAACAGCGGCTTGATGTTGCGACACATGGATATCTCTCCCGTTTGATATATCCGGCGTTGCCCCTCGTTCCCGTTAGTGGCCTCTCAGGCTCCTAGTCCCCGTCCAGCGGCTCGGTACCGACCGGCTTGCCGTCACGGGCGAGCCTGATCTTCTCCACCTTGTCCTCGGCGGCCTTGAGCAGGCGATCGCAATGCGCCTTCAGCGCCTCGCCCCGTTCATATATGCGAATCGACTGGTCGAGCGGCACGTCGCCGCGTTCGAGATCGTCGACGATCTTCTCTAACGCATCCAGCGCCTGCTCGAAGCTCATCGCCTTGACGTCCTGGTTCGCTTCCTCAGCCATGGCTCATCCTTTCATCAGGCGGCCGACATGCGCTGCGACCGAAAATGCCAATCCGTGCAGGTCGTAGCCGCCTTCCAGCAAACTGACCAGCCTGTTTGAACTATGACGGCGGGCGCGATCCATCAACTGCCCGGTCGCCCAGTCGAAATCATCCTCGACAAGGTTGATCTCGGCCAACGGGTCACGATGGTGCGCGTCGAAACCGGCCGAGATGATCACAAGGTCCGGCGCGAAAGAATCGATCGCCGGCAGGACACGCGTGTTGAACGCCTCACGAAAGATATCGCTACCCGTCGCCGGCGCCAGCGGCGCATTGACGATGTTGCCGGCGCCAGTCTCGTTTCTGGCGCCGGTGCCAGGATAAAGAGGCATCTGGTGCGTCGAGCAATAGAGCACCGATGGGTCGTCCCAGAAGATGTCCTGCGTGCCGTTGCCGTGATGAACGTCCCAGTCGACGATGGCGACACGCTCGACGCCGTGCTTTTCCTGTGCGTAGCGAGCGGCAATCGCAGCCGTATTGAACAGGCAGAAACCCATGGCGGTGGTTTTCTCGGCATGATGGCCGGGCGGACGCGCGGCCACGAAGACATTGTCGGCCTTGCCGGTGAAAACGTCGTCCACGGCGGCATTGGCGGCGCCGATGGCGGTCAGCGCCGCCTGCCAGGTTTTGGGACTCGCCACCGTATCGGAATCGATGACGGCAATACCTTCCTGCGGAATCGCCCTGCGGACGCGCTCGACGAAATCCTTTGGATGGCAATAGAGAACAGTGGTCTCGTCGCCCATCGGCGCCTCGTGCCTGTCGAGGGCGGCAAAGGCCTCGTCGTCCAGAATCCGCTCGATAGCGCGCAGCCTGTCCGGTCGCTCCGGATGGCCGGCGGGCGTGATGTGTTCCAGAAAAATCGGATGGGTGTAGAGACGGGTCGTCATGGCGCCACCTTATCAGCAATGGAGATGATGGCCACGCGACAAGCATGAGAGCGTTTCCGTTTTCAACGGAAACGCGGAAACGCTCCAACTTTTATTTTAACGCGATTCCGGACGCAAAACCGTTGCGCGTTTGCTGGAATTGCTCAGCCTGTTGGGGAAAAGGCATCATCCGACGTCGACATCAGGGCTTTCCTTGCCCGCGAACTCGGCTAGGTTAGCCGCACTGTCAGGTGCCTGCCGCAAGGTGGGAGAATCGGGAACACGGTGAAAATCCGTGGCGTGCCCAACGCTGTGAGGGGGACCACTCGGCAAGAGCCACTGTCCGCGCAAGGACGGGAAGGCGCCGGCAAGCGGGACGAACCCGAGCCAGAAGACCGGCCAGGCAGAAATGGTCATCCGCATGGACGGGTGGATGACGCTGTTTCGATCGCAAGGGAAACGCGATGAACACCGTCCGCAACCATACATGTCATACCTCCGGAGATCCTGCCTTCGAGGATTTTGAGCGTGAGGCCATCTATCGCGCCATCTTCACGCGTCGCGACGTGCGCAGCCATTTCCGGCCCGACCCGATCGACGACGCTGTGCTTGCCCGCCTGCTCACGGCTGCGCACCACGCACCGTCCGTAGGCTTCATGCAACCCTGGAACTTCATCGTCATCCGCGACCAGAAACGGCGCGCGGCGGTGCGCGATCTGTTCCTGACAGCTCGAGCCGAGGAACTGCCGCATATCGCGGAGGATCGGCAGGCGCTTTACCGCAAGCTCAAGCTGGAAGGCATCTGCGAAAGCGCGCTCAATCTCTGCATCACCTGCGATCGCTCGCGCAGCGAGAACTCGCCGCTCGGGCGCTGGCACAATCCGCAAATGGATCTCTTCAGCACGGTATGCGCGGTACAGAATTTCTGGCTGGCGGCACGGGCCGAAGGGATTGGCGTCGGCTGGGTGAGCATCCTGAACGCCGAAGCGCTCAGAGATTTGCTCGACATCCCGGATCATATCGTGCCTGTCGCCTATCTTTGCGTCGGGCACGTCTCGGAATTTGCCACCCGACCCGACCTTGAACGCAATGGCTGGGGCTCGCGCCTGCCGCTCTGCGACCTCGTCATGAGCGAGACCTATGCCGGTGCCGGCGAGGATGTGCTGAAAGCCGCGGCCAACGCGATCGCGGGCAGAGGATGAGAAGTCAGGCAGCAGTCTTGCCGTCCACCAGCAAACCTTCCATGAGCGCGCGAAACGCATTAACCGCCTTTGTCGATATGGCGGCAGGATCATCGGAGTTTGCAATCCACTGCGCAGCATAGAGCGAGGCGCCGCTGATCAGCCGTGCCATCGCTTCAGGATCGATGTCGCGGCGAATAACCCCATCTTCCTTCAGCGCTGCAAGGTTCTTGGTTACCGACAGGATACAGGCGTTGGCATTGGGCCATTGCGCCGGATCACCAAGGACAGCGGGGCCATCACACAGCACGATGCGCTGGACTTCCGGATCGAGCGCCATTTCGACATAGCCGATGTTTTCGTCCATGAAACCCTGCCAGCGCGTCTCGGCCTTGGCGGAGACAGCATTGAGACGCGCCGCCATTTCGCAGTCGATCTGGGCGATCACGGCTTCGAAAAGCCCCTTCTTGTCGCCGAAATGATGATAAAGCGCGCCACGCGTCAGCCCCGCTTCGGCGGTGAAATCATCCATCGATGCGTTCGCGTAACCGACTGTCGCAAAGGCCCGCCGCGCAGAGGCAATCAGTTTCGCACGCGTCTCGGCGATCATTTCGCTGCGGGGTTTATGAGCTGTCCTCATTGGTGTTTCCTTTGCCGCTTCTGCTTTTCACATACGTCGCGTATATTTTTTTACATACACGACGTATATTAATTGACATACGTGACGTATGCAATTATCTCATTCGCATACGCCACGTATGTAAGTGGCGCACCCTCAAAATTCCAGGAGTGCTCCCATGCGCAATCCTTATGGTGAAATCTTCAGAGTCCCCGGGGCCAAGGGCTTCGCAGCCGCCGCCTTTTTTGCGCGGCTGCCTATCGCCATGGCTCCCATCGGTATTGTCGCGATGCTGTCCCAGGCGCGCGGCGAGTATTGGCTGGCCGGTGCTGTATCGGCCACCTTCGCCTTGACCAACGCTTTTGCCGCCCCACAGATCTCGCGATGGATCGACCGGCTCGGCCAGACTGCCGTGGCCGCCCCGACCACGGTCATCTCCGTCATCGCCTTCCTCACACTGCTCGCGGCCACCCATTATGACTGGCCGAGCTGGACCCTGTTCGTTTCGGCGTTCCTGGCCGCGGCGATGCCCAGCGTGCCGGCCATGGTGCGTGCGCGCTGGACGGAAAAATTCCGCGATCGTCCCGAGCTCAACACGGCCTTTGCCTTCGAGTCGGTCGCCGACGAACTGGTCTATATTGCCGGCGCCTCGCTTTCGGTAGGCCTCAGTGTGGCGCTGTTCCCGGAAGCCGGCATGCTGGTGAGCACGCTTCTGCTGGCTTTCGGCATGGCCGCCTTCATCCTGCAACGATCCAGTGAGCCCAAGGTCCGGCAGCCGGAGCATGGCAGCAATGGTTCCGCGATCATGCTGCGTCCCGTCCAGATCATCACGCTGGCCCTCATCTTCGTCGGTGCGATCTTCGCCACCGCAGAGGTGAGCTCGGTGGCCATCACCAAGGAGCTCGGCCAGCCGACCGCCGCCAGCCTGGTCATCGGTGTCTATGCCGCCGGCTCCTTTGTCGTCGGCCTCATCATCGGTGCGCTGAACCTCCAGGCCCCGAAACAGCGGCTGCTCGCTCTTTCGATTGCCATCGTCGCCTTGACCACCTTGCCACTGCTCGTCGCCGACACCGTCCCCCTGCTGGCACTCGCAGTCTTCGCCAGCGGCGTGGCGATCTCGCCCACCTTCATCATGGCCTTCGGCCTGATCGAACGGCGCGTGCCCGAGGCCATGCTGACCGAGGGCATCACCTGGGTGATGACCGGCATCGGCATCGGCATGGCACTGGGGGCGTTCGTGGCAGGCTGGGTGGTCGACAATTACGGAGCGCAGAACGGCTTCTGGGTTTCCGTGGCCGCCGGGACGATCTCTTTCGTGATCGTCCTCCTTGGCCAGAAGACACTCGCCGGCGAGACAGACAGCGAATTGTCGCAGGTTGCCCCGCAAACAGCGAAATGATGGTCGCGCTTCCAGAAAAGCCCGGACAGGACCAACGAGCCGCCTTCCCAGGCGGCTCGACTGTCTTTGAAATCTCAACTATCTGCGAGCCCCGGGGACTTTGATGCGTAATCCATACAGTGAAATTTTCCAGGCGCCCGGCGCCAAGGCGTTTTCCGCGGCCGGCTTCGTTGCCCGCTTCCCGCTTTCCATGGTCACGCTGGGCATCGTGACGATGCTGTCCGAGACACACGGCGAATACTGGCTTGCCGGTGCGGTCTCCGCCACTTTCGCGCTGGCAAGCGGCCTGATCGCGCCGCAGGTGTCGCGACTTGTCGACCGGCACGGCCAGCGCCGTGTTCTTGTACCAGCGACACTGATCGCTGTTTCGGCGCTGATCGGCCTGATGGTGGCAACCCATCTGAAGGCACCAAACTGGACGCTGTTCGTTTTCGCGATCCTCAGCGGCGCGATACCGAGCTTCAGTTCCTTCGTCAGGGCGCGCTGGACCGAGCTCTATCGCGGCACCTCGAAATTGCATACGGCATTTGCCTTTGAATCCGTCGTCGACGAAGTCCTGTTCATGATCGGTCCGATCCTGGCGATCGGACTCAGCGTCACGGTCTTCCCGGAAGCCGGGCCGTTGGCCGCCACCTTATTCCTTCTCGTCGGCAGCCTCCTGTTTGCCGCCCAGAGATCTACCGAACCCCCAATCCATGAGCCGGAACGCAGCGGCGGTCGCTCCGTCATCCGCCTCGGTTCGCTGCAGATCATCGTCGTGACCCTGGCATCCATCGGCGCGATCTTCGGCACGGCCGAAGTAGCCGCCGTTGCTTTCGCGGAAGCGCAAGGCCACAAGGCAGCTGCCAGTCTCGCTCTGTCGGCCTATGCGGCAGGCTCGCTCGTCGCCGGCCTTGCCTTCGGCATGCTGAAACTCAGGATGCCACTTGCCCGCCAATTGCTGATCACGATAGTGCTGGCCGCGCTGACCACACTGCCGCTCCTCATGGTAGGCACAATCACCATGCTTTCTCTGGTGTTTTTCGTCGCTGGCGTTGCCGTTTCGCCAACCATCATCACCTCGATGGCACTCGTGGAAAAACTCGTGCCTTCCTCCAAGCTCACGGAAGGCATGACCTGGGCGATTACCGGCATTGGCATCGGCATGGCCGCAGGTTCAGCGGCCGCCGGCTGGGTGATAGACACTTATGGGCCGACCAGTGGCTTCCTGGTTTCGATCGCGGCTGGTGTTCTCGCCTTGATTGTCGCGTTGGCCGGGCAAGGCAATCTGCAGCGATCCGTGCGCGACACCAGAGCACCGGCGATGGCTTGAACGGCTCCGGTACGAAACGAAATGGGCGCCAAGCGGCGCCCATTTCGTTTCACAGACAAGCTTTGCGTCCAGAGGGCGCGCGACATCGTAGAGCGTTTCCGTTTTACGCAATTCCAGACGGAAAACCGCTACGCAGTTTTCCTGGAATTGGCCTAGAGGATTTCGGTTTTGGCGATACGGATGCCGAAACCCTCAAGGCCGACATAGTGCCGCTCGCGCGAGGCGATCAGATTGATCGAGGAGATGCCGAGATCCTTGAGAATCTGTGCACCGAGGCCGATCTCGCGCCATTCGTTCTCGCGGCGGCGTGCTTCCTCGTGATCCTCGCGGTCACTACCGCCCTGCCGGTTGCGGCCGCCATGGCTACCGACACCGGTGGACCCTTCGCGCAGATAAACGATGACACCACGCTTGCGCTCTCCGAGCGTCTTCATGATGTCATCGAGCACGGTACGGGTACCGAATACGTCCGTCGTGACATCCTCCAGATGCAACCGCACCGGCACTTCCTCGCCGTCGCGGATGTCACCATAGACGATCGCCAGGTGGTGCATCGCTTCCCAGGGCAAGGAATAGGCGATCGCCGTCGCCTTGCCGCCGGGCGTGTCGATATCGGAACAGGCGACACGCTCGACCAGCGTTTCCTTGCGCTGACGGTAGGCGATGAGGTCCGCCACCGAAACCTGCTTCAGCCCGTGCTCCTCGGCGAAGGCCGCCACTTGGGGGCCGCGCTTGACGGTGCCGTCGTCGTTGACCAACTCGGAAATGACGCCGACCGGCGGCAGTCCGGCCAGCTTGCAGAGATCGACGGCGGCCTCCGTATGGCCGGAGCGCATCAGCACGCCACCTTCGCGTGCGATCAACGGAAAGATGTGACCGGGACGCACGAAATCGCTGCCAGCGACGTTGCCGTTGGCAAGGTTGCGCACGGTAAGCGTACGGTCCTCGGCGGAGATGCCGGTGGTGGTGCCGTGCTTGAAGTCGACACTGACCGTGAAGGCAGTGGTGTGGGCGGAATCATTGTCCGCCACCATCGGCGCCAGATTCAGCCGCTTCGCCTCTTCGCGCGGCATCGGCGTGCAGACGATGCCGGAGGTGTGGCGCACGATGAAAGCCATCTTCTCCGGCGTGCAATGCACGGCCGCGACGATCAGATCGCCCTCGTTCTCACGCCCGTCATCGTCCATGACGACGACGATCTCGCCGCGCTCGAAAGCACGCAGGGCTTCGACAATTTTCTTCTGATCGTAGGGCATGGTACTCGCTTCGCTCGCTGGGCAGTCGGCAGTCGGCAGTCGGCAGTCGGCAGTCGGACATAAGGCAGTAACAAAATAGCGTCTACGGCAAATTGAACCAAAACGGACTGCCGACTGCCTATTGCCGACTGCCCTATCTTCCCGTCTGCCCCCGATGACGCAGGTAGTGGTCAGCAATGGCGCAGGCGACCATTGCCTCGCCGATCGGCACTGCACGGATACCCACGCAAGGGTCGTGGCGCCCCTTGGTGACGACATCGACGTCCTTGCCATCCCGGTCGATGGACTTGCGCGGATTGAGGATCGACGAGGTCGGCTTCACGGCGAAACGGGCGATGATCGGCTGGCCTGTCGAAATGCCACCGAGAATACCGCCGGCATTGTTGGAGAGGAACACCGGCTTGCCGTCATTGCCCATGCGCATCTCGTCGGCGTTCTGTTCGCCGGTGATCCTGGCGGCTTCGAAACCGTTGCCGATCTCGACACCCTTGACCGCATTGATCGACATGAGGTTCGACGCAATATCCTGGTCGAGCTTGGCATAGATCGGCGCGCCAAGCCCGGCCGGTACGCCGTCGGCAACGATCTCTATCACCGCACCCACCGACGAGCCCGCCTTGCGGATGCCGTCGAGATAGGTCGTGAAGACGGGTACCGACTGCGGATCCGGCGTGAAGAACGGGTTTTCGCCATCGTCGACGAAATTCCAGTTCCAGTTGGCGCGATCGATTGCCTTCTCGCCCATGGCGATCAGCGCTCCGCGCACGACGAGGCCGGGAACGACCTTGCGGGCGAGTGCGCCGGCCGCGACGCGTGCTGCCGTCTCCCGCGCCGAGGAACGGCCGCCACCACGATGATCGCGAATGCCGTATTTGACCTCATAGGCATAATCGGCGTGACCCGGCCGATACTGACGGGCGATCTCGCCATAGTCCTTCGAACGCTGGTCGACATTCTCGATCAGCATCGACACCGGTGTGCCGGTGGTGATCATGGTGACCTCGTCCTCGTCGATGACGAAGCCGGACAGCACCTTGACCTCATCCGGCTCGCGGCGCTGGGTGACGAAGCGCGACTGGCCCGGGCGGCGCCGGTCCAGCTCGGCCTGGATGTCCTCGCGGGTGAAGCGGATGCCGGGCGGACAGCCGTCAACGACGCAGCCCAGCGCGGTCCCATGGCTTTCGCCCCAGGTGGTTACCCGGAAAAGATGGCCGAAGGTATTATGCGACATCGGTAGCAGCCCTCGCGCGGGCCAGATCCCGGCATGGCCAGCCTTCTAGTAGCGTTTTCCCTGGTGGTCAAACCGGGGTAGCCGGGGCCAATTTCCGCAACGCAGCGCAAGCGCCAGCACTGGCTGGACAAATTAATATAACTACTTATATAACTACTTATGCAAATCAGGATGAGACTTTGCGATGGTTGACGATGTCGTTCGCGAAATGGGCTATCTCACACTTGGCAGCCGCCTCAGGCGGATCGGCGAACGTTTTCAGTCTGAGGTGCAGCGTGTGCTGGACGATCTCGACTTGCCGGTGCAGGCCAGCCAGTTTCCGGCGCTTGCGGCCATCGACCGCCTTGGTCCGCTGACGGTCGGCGATCTGGCTGAAGCGATCGGCATCACGCAGCCCGGCGCCACACGCATCATGACGCATTTGAGCGAAACCGGACTGCTCGATGTCAGGCAATCGCCGGAAGACCAGCGGCGCCGATTCCTCAGCCTGACAGACAAGGGGCGCCAGCTCGTCGAAACCTCGAAACGCGACCTCTGGCCTCGCATCGATGCCGCAGTTGCGGAGATCTGCAGCGACCTGACCGGCCCCCTGCTCGAGCAACTGACCGCGATCGAACACGATCTCGAGACCACCCCGTTGCACCACCGTATCGCAAGGCAGCTTCATGACCCCGCTTGACCGCCCCATCTGGAGCGCACTCACCTCACGCCACGCTCACCTTTCCGAGGGCGGTGCACTGGCGAAACGCTACCAGCCGACGGTCTCAGCCTTTGCAGCCACGCTGAACGATACTCCTTCCAGCCAGCGGGCACTTTTCGATCTGTCTTCCGACGGAAGGAGCCTGCTTTTTCTCCAGGCCGACCCGGTAATCGTGCCGCCCGGCATGGCGGCAGTATCCGCCGCCGCGGCTGTGCAGATGACTGCCAGCCAGCCATCGACGATCGAACAGGACGACCGTATCGAGCTTCTCGGCGAAACCGACATCCCGGCAATGCTGGCGCTGGCGGAACTCACGAAGCCAGGCCCCTTCACAGTGCGTGCTCTCGAGCTCGGTGCGTTCTGGGGAGTGAAGGAAGATGGCCGCTTGCTCGCCATGGCTGGCGAACGCATGAGACCGCAAGGCTTCTGCGAGATCAGCGGCGTCTGCTCGCATCCGGAAGCCCGTGGCCGTGGCCTCGCCAAACGACTGTCGATGTTCGTGGCGGGCCGGATCGTCGAACGCGGCGAAGAGCCTTTTCTGCATGCCTATGCAACGAACACAGCCGCGATCGCGCTCTATGAATCCATCGGATTTTCACTGCGCTCGACCATGCACGTTGCCGTCCTGCAACGTGTGGCGAACTGACGAAAGGGCTGCCCGAACAAAAGGTCGCAGCCACGTTGTCCACGGCAGGTGACTTAGGTTTGACACATTCGACTGGTTTCTGTTTGTTTCCGTCGCCGCACACGGTCGCCGCATGGGAACGGCGTACAACAACAAACAATGAGGACCATCAATGCGTACCCTGCTCGGCGCTATTGCCGCCACCGTGCTCGTCGTGACTGCCGCTTTCGCGGGCCAGGCGGAAGGCAAGATCAAGAAGGTCGACAGGGAGACCCTGACGCTGACGCTGGATGACGGCAAGGCCTACAAGCTGAATGCTGAAATGGATCTGGAAGCGTTGAAGCCCGGCACAGACGTCGTCATTGCCTATGACGTCAGCAATGGCGAGAATGTCATCACCGACATGGAACTGCCTCAGTAAGGCAAGGCAAGCCAACACCAGTCGACATCAGGTCATCAATCGCACCGTGTGACTGACACCTTCGGTTGAAGTGCTGCTCGCGGTGCCCGCGTCACTGCGGAGCCGAGCTTTTGATCTGGCTTGCCACCACCGTCCTGTTGCGACCGGCGGCTTTTGCCTTGAGCAGGGCCGCATCAGCACGTGTGACAAGCGTTTCGATCGAGCCATTCTGCGGAGCTGCCGCAACACCGATGGATGTCGACACCGTGCCGAGAACCCGACCGGAATGGGAGAGCGTGGTGTCACCGATTTTCATCCGCAACGCATCCGCAAGCTCTGCAGCTTCCTGTTCATCAAGCCCGGGCAGGAGCACGGTGAATTCCTCGCCGCCGAAACGGTAGGCACTACCGGTTGGGCCTACGGTCTCTCGCAAAGTCTGCCCGACATACTGCATGACCAGATCTCCCGCGTCGTGCCCGAACTCGTCGTTGAAGCGCTTGAAATGGTCGATATCGACCATCAGGCAGGCGAGCTGTTCGCCGCTGCGGTCCTGCTTGTGCTGCAGCAGTGTTTCATCCAGGAAGCGACGATTGAAGAGGCCGGTAAGGGGATCGCGCACGGCAAGCTCGATCAGTTTTTCCCGCAATTGCAGGTTTGCGATCGCCAGGCCGACATTCTCCGCTATCAATTCGAGGTAGAGCCTGGCGCCACCGGGCCCGAGCGCCCTCTCTCCACGCTCTTCCGTATAGAGAAGACCGATCATATCACCCTGGGCCGTCAGCGGCATGCAGAGCGCGGTTGGGCCCGACGCTTCGAGGTGTCGGCATGGAACGTCGGAGCCGTTCGTCCCGCTTTCGTGAGAGCGGCCGCGACGAAGCCCCCAACAGGCGGAAGCGAGAAATGCCGCCTGCGAACGTTGGGGTTCGAGCCATACGCCGGCCCGCGTCAGGGCAGTCCTGCTGTCGTTGAGGATGTACAGGCCTCCGGCGAGGTCGGGAAATATCTCGGGAATGAAGCGAACCACGACCTCGGCAAGCTCCGCCTGGTTCTGGCATGCCTGTACCCGGTGCATCATTTGCAGGATCATGTCCTTCGTACGCTGGTCTGCCCGTCGTTCGGCATCCAGCCGCTCGCGCTCGATCAAATTGGTACGGAATATCCCGATCGCCTCGTTCATCTCGCCGATCTCGTCGGCGCGTCGACCAACCGGCACCTCGACCGTGTAATCCTGTTTGGCGAGCCTGCTGACGATCCCGGTCATCTGCATCAGCGGCTTCACGACCCGTCGCCTCAAGACGAAGTAAAGAACGGCGACGAACAGCGCGCCGGTGACCGCGAGCATGATCTTGGCGACCAGGCTCCACCAGTTGCTGCGGTCCCGCGCCGCTTCGAGCTGCGCTCCCGTACGTGCCGCAGTCAGGTCCCGAAAATGCGCGACTGTCTGGACAAGCGCGCTCTGGACCCGCTCGTACTCCGCCCCGAACAAGCCCTCCTGGGCAGCGATCTTGTCTCCACGCCGAAAGGCCTCGATCGCGGCCGCTTCGATCTTGTCCAGTGCATCCACATCCCGGACAACCGCCTTCAGTGCCTCCGCCTCGCCCGGCGCCAATCCCCTGGCAGCCAGCTTGCTTGCCGTTGTCTCCGCGCTCCGTTCCGAGTTCTCCTGCGTGCGGAACGCCTCGAGGTAGCGCTGGTCGCCACGCATCACGTAGAGTCGCGCCTCGTCACTTCCAAGCTCGGCGCCGAGCGCGAGATCCTCGGCGAGCGTATCGAGCGCCAGATGTTCTTCGACCGCAGCGCGCTCCTGGAGGGCGCTGTGAGAAGACATCATGAAGGCCCCGCCCGAAAGCGCGGTCAGGACCACGGTGATGCCGTAGGCCCAGTTGGTGATGGAGGTAATTCTCATCTTCTTACGGTGCCAGCCGCTATTTGAAGCAGGAATGAGGAGAAGTGCTCATGTCCAATACGGAACGATCGAACTGCACTATGCTCTAACTCTTCGTTTTTACGCACTTCCAGATGCAAAACCGCCGCGTTCGTCATCTGGAATGATTTCAGAGCCATTCCAGACGACGGCCTTGCACCCGCAGAACCTGGTCTTGCGGAACTTCCAGCGAGGCTGCTTCATCTTTCGAAGCCCCGGCGATCATCCGAAACAGGCAACGTATCACACCGCCATGCGTGACGCAGACAGTGTCACGTTCCATTGCCTGGAATACCGGCTGGATGCGCGACAGCAGCTTCTGATAGCTCTCCGCGCCCGAGCCTGGCGGCGTGAAATCCCATTTGTCCTCGCCACGGGCTCGGCTCGCGCCCGGATAACGGGTTTCGAGTTCGGGATAGGTAAAGCCCTGCCAATCACCGAAATTGAGCTCGACGAGCCGCTCGTCGGTCCGGTAGCCAGTCGGGTCCTGCCCCATGGCGGCGCGCAACAACTCCATCGTCTCGCGCGTGCGCAGCATCGGGCTGGAGACGTAATCGAAATCGGCCTTCGCGTCACCGATCAGATCCGCGAGCTTACGCCCATTGCCCGATGCCTGCCGGCGGCCGAGGTCGTTCAGATCGGTATCGGCCTGACCCTGCAAGCGATGCTCGGCATTCCAGTCGGTCTGGCCGTGGCGCACGACATAGATAAGCGCAGACATGGCGCGCGAACGATCTCCGGTACGATGCTGGAATGCCGGGCGGAAGTCTCAGTCCTTCACAACGGAGATATCCGGCGCGTCGACGGCCTTCATGCCGACGACATGATAGCCTGAATCGACGTGATGGATTTCGCCGGTGACGCCGCGCGACAGGTCCGACAGGAAATAGAGGCCGGAATCGCCGACCTCCTCGGGCGAGACCGTGCGCTTCAGCGGCGCATTATACTCGTTCCACTTCAGGATGTAGCGGAAGTCGCCGATGCCAGAGGCTGCGAGCGTCTTGATCGGACCAGCCGAAATGGCGTTGACACGGATGCCCTTGGCGCCGAGGTCGACGGCCAGATAACGTACGGACGCCTCCAGCGCCGCCTTGGCGACACCCATGACGTTGTAGTGCGGCATCACCTTCTCGGCGCCGTAGTAGGTCAGCGTCAGCATCGAACCGCCATTGGTCATCAGCGGCTCGGCACGTTTGGCAATGGTGGTGAAAGAGAACACCGATATGTCCATCGTGCGCAGGAAATTGTCGCGCGTGGTCTCGACATATCGTCCGGTCAGTTCCTCCTTGTCGGAGAAGGCGATGGCGTGAACCACGAAATCAAGCCGGTCCCAGAGCTTGGCGACATTCTCGAACACCATGTCCAGGCTTTCCGAATCGGTGACGTCGCAATGGCCAACGACATGAGCGCCGAGTTCCTCGGCCAGAGGCTCGACACGCTTCTTGAATGCCTCGCCCTGATAGGTCAGCGCGATGTCCGCGCCATGATCCACACAGGCCTTGGCAATGCCATAGGCAATCGAACGGTTGTTGGCGACGCCGAGGATAAGGCCGCGCTTGCCGGCCATCAGGCCCTGTCCACCCACCATATGAGCGCTCTCCGCATACTGATCCGCTTTGAACTGCCCTATCGCACAGGCGCTTGAAGCCTTCAAGCGATGATGACACGGCCCGGCGGTGCTGGCCGGCCGCGTTTAGCCGACAGGCAAAGCTGCCGGATCAGAAAAGCCTACGGTAGACCACGAAGCCGGAGCGCTCGGCGACATGGTCGTAAAGCCGCATCGCCTTGTGATTGGTTTCGTGGGTCTGCCAATACACCCGACTGGAGCCCGCCTCGCGAGCACGGTCGTAGACCCCTTCGATCAGTGCCTTGCCGATCCCCTTGCCGCGCGCGTGCTGCGACGTGAACAGGTCCTGCAGGTAGCAGTTCGGCTCGATGGCGGTGGTCGAGCGATGGAAAAGATAGTGCGTCAGCCCCAGCAAGCGGTCGCCGCTTTCCGCGACCAGCGCATGCACCGGCTCATAGGCATCGAAAAACCTCGACCAGGTCATTTGCGTGATCGCTTCCGCAAGCGCTGTCGGCCCGGAACGACCGTAGAAGGCGTTGTAGCCTTCCCAGAGCGGCAACCAACGATCGAAATCCTGGCGAAGGATGGGGCGAACAATGACTTCCGTGGACATGAAGAGGTGCCGCTGCTGTGAATGTCAGCGGCATTGCTACTCACGGTCCTCTTCGCTGCAATGGATTGGCTGATCCAATCTTTTGGACCAGAAACTCCAACGCGTGCAGCTCAGCCTTGTTTCTTGACCAGCGCTTCCAGTTCCGGATCACCGCCTTCCGGCAGCATGATGCGGACATGGGCATAAAGATCGGCGTGACCGCCCGCCTTTTCGGGCAGTCCGCGTCCCTTGACGCGCAGCACCTTGTCGGAGCTCGACCAGGCCGGCACGGCAAGCGCGATACGCCCGGTCGGGGTCTCGACCGCTACCTTGGCGCCCGTGACCGCGTCGTGCAACGATACCGGCAGGTCGACATGCAGGTCGCGACCCTCGATGCGGTAACGCGGATGGCGGCGGAACCTGATCTTGACCAGCGCATCGCCCGGCTGGCCGTAACCCTGCTCGCCCTGTCCCTTCAGGCGAATGGTCTGGCCGTCTTCGACATAGACTGGCAGTTTCACGGCGACCTTGCGGCCGTCCGGGAAGATCGCAGTCACCTTCTCGGCACTCGCCGCTTCCTCGATCGTGACATCCAGCGCCACGTTGATGTCGCCGCCAGCCGGTGTCTGCCTGCGGCGCTCGCCGCCACCGGCGGCATTTGCGCCAGCGGCGCGCTGCTGGCTGAAGGCGTCGCCAAAAATCTGGCTGAAAATATCACCTGCCCCCTCGCCGAAGGGACTACCGCCGCCGGAGCGAAATTCAAAATGCGATGCACCCGGCCCCTGCTGACGCCGGAAACCGGCGAAGGGATCGCCACCGGCGGCATTCTCGAAGCCCTGGAAGCGCGGCTTGCCATCGGCGTCGATCTCGCCGCGATCGAAAGCCGCACGAGCCTTCTCGTCGCCGAGAATCTCATAGGCCTGGTTGGCCGCAGAAAAGCGGTCCTTGGCCTTGGGGTCGTTCGGGTTCTGGTCCGGGTGGTGCTTCTTGGCGAGTTTCCGAAACGCCGATTTGATGTCCTTGGACGAGGCGTTCCTGGCAACTCCCAGCACCTCATAGGGGTCGCGCATCAATCCTGCTCATTGAACGGGTGAATTCAGAGTTGTGTTCTATATGCGCCTTGATAGGAAGAAATTCCAGTGGCAGCGGGGAAAATCAGAGCGCCCTGAAATCCTGTGTCTGCCAGGTACCGACAGGCGTCATGCAAATCGCCCCCTTATACATGGTGACGCCGTCATAGCTTTCGCGCGAGACGTCGAACTGGCGGCAGCGGCCCTTGGTGGCATCGCCGGTCTCGGCCAGCGCGGTGATGGTGCCGCGGGAACCGGTTGCGGAATTGGCCCAGGGAACAGCCTGATTCGCCGGTCCCTGCAGATCGGCGGAAGAGGCCGCGTTGCGGATCGTTGCTTCGTCCGACGCCATGCCGGTGTCGGTGGCGTTGCTCGCGCCCGTCGAGATCGAGCCGGTAACGATGGAGCGGTCGACCTCGGCCTTCTCCAGGCTGAAGCCACCGGTGCCGCAACCGGCAAGGACAAGCAACGCACAAGGTGCCGCCGCCCTCAGACAGGACGAAAGGAAAGTGCCCACTGGCCGGCTGTCAAAAATGTGCGCGATGCGCGACAATCGGCAAATCCTCGGCCAGTTCACATCGGAAAAACTATGAACGAGACAGTCTTAACAACAGGTGACTTTACGGAGAGCGCGGAGCCTTTCCGGCTGTTCGCCGCCTGGCTGGACGATGCCTCGAAATCCGAACCCAACGACCCCAACGGCGTGGCGCTTGCGACCGTCGACGCCGATGGCATGCCGGACGTGCGCATGGTGCTGCTCAAGGGCTTCGACGAACATGGATTTGTCTTCTACACCAATTTCGAAAGCGCCAAGGGACGCGAAATCCTGGGCAGCATGAAGGCGGCGATGTGCTTCCACTGGAAGTCGCTGCGCCGTCAGGTGCGGGTGCGCGGCCCGGTCGAGATCGTCTCGGACGCGGAAGCGGATGCCTATTATGCGTCGCGCCCGCGCGGCAGCCGGATCGGCGCCTGGGCCTCGAAGCAATCACGTCCGCTGGAGAGCCGTTTCGCACTGGAGAAGGCGGTCGCGGAATACACGGCCCGCTATGCCATCGGCGATATCCCACGCCCCAAGCACTGGTCAGGTTTCCGCATCCTGCCGCAGACGATCGAGTTCTGGCACGATCGCCCGTTCCGGCTGCACGATCGCATCGTGTTCAGCCGCAACGCCGAAGGTGGTTGGGATAAGAATCGCCTTTATCCATAATCATTTGCCGCCCATTGCACACGCAGCCGTCCACCACCACATCCGCTCGGACTGGGGTGTCAGGAGAAACGAATGCTGCGTTTGCTGCCAGAGCGTTTCCGTTTTTCACGGAAACGCGGAAACACTCTCCCCTTTTGTCCCTATGCAATTCCGGACGCAAAACCGCTGCGCACTTTTGCTGGAATTGCTTTAGGAGGACTGCTCGTGATCACCACACAATTTGGAGCCAAGGCACAAGAGAAGTCCCCCATTCCGCCAGACCCCGAAATCCGCCGCATGCTTGAACAGCGCATCGATGTCGAAAAACAGAGCCTCGGCATCGTCATCGACGCCAACGGCCGCCGGACAATCGCCCATGGTCGCTTCGGCGCGGATGACGCCCGCAAGGTGGATGGCGACACGGTCTTCGAGATCGGCTCCATCACCAAGGTCTTCACCGCGCTGGCCCTGGCCGACATGGTTGAGAAAGGCGAGGTCTCGCTAGACGACCCGGTGGCCAAATACCTGCCGACCAACGTGACGGTGCCGGAGCGCGACGGCAAGACCATCACCCTCAGGGAGCTGGCCGTTCACATGTCCGGCCTGCCGCGCCTGCCCGACAATCTCGCGCCCAAGGACCAGGACGATCCCTATGCGGACTATACGGTCGAGCAGCTCTACAGCTTCCTGTCCGGATACAAGCTGCCGCGCGATATCGGCAGCGAGTTTGAATACTCAAATCTCGGCTTCGGCCTGCTCGGCCACGCGCTGGCCGCACGCACCGGCACCGACTACGAAGGGCTGATCACCCGTCGCATCATCAAGCCGCTCGGCATGGACAGCACCGGGATCACGCTTTCACCAGCCCTGGAGGCGCGGTTCACACCCGGCCACGACCAATCCCTGCACGCCGTGCCAGCCTGGCGGTTGCCGACGCTGGGTGGGGCCGGCGCCTTGCGCTCCAGCACAAACGACATGCTGATCTTCCTTGAAGCCGCGATGGGCAAGCGGGAAACACCGCTGCAAACCGCTTTCGCGCTCAGCGAAACGACACGACGCGACCTTGGCGGCGACGGTGCGCCCCAAATGGGCCTCGGCTGGATGATCACCAGGGTCGGTGACGACGAGATGATCTGGCACAATGGCGGCACAGGCGGCCACCGCTCCTTCATGGGCTTCCTGGTCAAGGCGAAAGTCGGCGTCATTGCCTTGTCCAACACGTCTACGGAAATCGGCGTCGACGACATCGGCCGGCATCTGCTCGACCCTACCGCCAAACTCACGGAAGCACCCAAGGCAAGGGTGGCTGTGACCATCGATACCGCCCTCTACGATCGTTACGTCGGACGATATCAATTGGCACCGAATTTCATCCTGACGATCAGGCGTGCGGGAGACCGGCTGATGGCACGGGCAACGGGTCAGCCCGAGATCGAAATCTTTCCCGAAAGCGAGCGCGAGTTCTTCTACAAGGTCGTGGACGCCCAGATAGGTTTCGAAGTCGGCGACGACGGCAAGGCCAAGCGACTGACCTTGCATCAGAACGGCGCCGACATGCCGGCGGAGCGGATCGAGTAGACGCTGTTCGCGCAGCACGGATCGTGTAGGATTTGCCGGTCACATCTCAAGGGAAAGACCGGCAATGACCTTGTTCCTGGCATTCCTGGGCGTGTCGTTCATCGTCATCGCCACGCCCGGACCGGATACCGCGATCACGATCCGCAACAGTTTGCTCGGCGGCCGTGCCGCCGGGCTGATGACAGCTCTGGGCATCGCTTGCGGACAAGCGATCTGGGCACTCGCAACCAGTGCCGGCGTCGTTACCTTGGTGACAGCCTCGGAACCGGTCTTCCTGGCAGTCAAATATGCCGGCGCGGCCTATCTGGTCTTTCTCGGAATCCAGGCGCTACGCGAGGCGTTCTGGCCGACGACTAGCGGCCATGGCGATGCCATGCCGCAAGCTCAGACCCGGCTGTCCGCTGTTTCCGCCTTCCGGCAAGGCATCATCAGCGATCTCGGCAATCCCAAGATGGCGGTGTTCTTCGCCAGCCTGTTGCCGCAGTTCGTTCCCGCCGGCAGCGCCACTTTCTCGGCCTTCCTTTTCCTGGGCGTCGTCTTTTCGGTGCTGACCTTCGCCTGGCTCGCATTCTACGCGGCGCTCATCGCCAAGGCGGGCGACTTCCTGAGACGGCCGAAGGTGCGACGCACGATCGAAGGCGTGACCGGAACGTTGCTGATCGGGCTCGGTGTCCGTATTGCCGCCGAGCATCGCTAGACGGCCAAGTACGAAGGCATTTATCCTGACATTACAAATATTTAATGCAGGCGTTCAGGTTCGGTTCACACCTCGGCTGCGAAGTTCCTCGCATCCGAAGTTTCTAACCGAACGAGGAATGTGATGAAAAAGCTGATTTCCACCCTTTGCGCGGCTGCGACCGTGTTCACCGCCTTTGCCACTTCGGCGACACCCGGCCAGGCAGCTCCAATGCAAAGGCCTACCGTCGAAACGAGCACCGACATCCTGCAGGTGCAGAACCGCCGCGGCTTCTATCGCGACGGCGACCGTTATTATTACAACGGCCATCGCGGCTATCGTCAGGCCCGGCCGGGCTGGAAACGCCACAATGGCATGTGGTTCCCGCCGGCCGCCTTCATCGCCGGGGCCATCATCGGCGGCGCGATCGCCAATCAGGGGCGCCCTGTCTATCGCCCGGCCTATCCGGCGCGGCTGAGCAACGCGCATGTGCGCTGGTGCTACGATCGCTACCGCTCCTATCGGGTCTCGGACAACACCTTCCAGCCCAATTACGGGCCACGCCAGCAGTGCATTTCGCCCTACCGGTAAGCGGACAATTCAGCCCGAAAATCGAATTCGGTTTTCGGGCTGATCGTCAGGTCCACAATTTTGGCCGTCTGCTCGGCTAACCCGCCTTCTTGCGGTTCATGAAGGCCATGAAAGCGGCGCGGGCTTCGTCGGACTGGAGACGCTCGCCGAAATGCCGCCCCTCCTCCTCGATGCGCGCGACGACCTCCTCGCGCGAACCGAGCATCAGGTCGCGAGCGATTTTCAGCGCCTGCGGCGGCTTGGCCGCTATTTCCTCGGCCTTGGCAAGCACTGCCGCCTCCAGCGTATCCTCATTGACGATCGCGTAGATCAGGCCGGCCGCCTTGGCGCGCTCCGCCGAGAAGCCTTCGCCCAATCCGAGCAGCGCGAATGCATCCTGACGTCCGATGATGCGGGGCACGAGCAGGCTCGACGCCGCTTCCGGCACCAGGCCGAGATCGACGAAAGGGGTGCGGAAAATGGTGCGTGGCGTGGCGAAGGTCACATCGCAGTGCAGGTTGAGCGTGGTACCGATGCCGACGGCAATACCGTCGACGCCAGACAGCAGCGGCTTTTGCGATCGCGCCAGCGCCAGCAGGAAGTCCCATACCTCGCGGCCACCTTCGCCGCCGGTGGCGATGGTGAGGAAATCGGCAAGGTCGTTGCCGGACGAAAATGCACCCGGCAGGCCGAAGAAGACGGTGGCGCGCACCTGCGGATCGGCATCCGACTCGACCAGAGCCGCCGCCATCGCCGCATACATGGCGCGGGTCAGCGCGTTCTTCTTGTCGGCCCGGTTCATGCGGATGACCTGAACCGCGCCGTGGCGCCCGACTATGATGTGATCCGTCACGATTGTCTTCCTTCGTTGTGAATGGTCAGGCCGAGATCAGTGCCTTGCCGGCTTCCGCCAGGCTTTCGGAGCCACCGAGCACCCGCTCCTTGAGTGCCGAGGTCTCCCCCAGCATGTTCTCGGCATAGAAACGACAGAGCGGCAGCCGCTGCTCGGAAACGAGTGCGCCACGTGCCAGATAGGCGCCGCCCGCAGCCAGCGAAATCAGCCTGAGATATGGCGTAGCTCCGGCAAGGGCGGCTTCCTGACGACCATCGGCAAGGCATGCCTGCAGGAAGTCGGTCGCTTCCGCGAGATCGGCCAGCGCGCGGTCGAGCAGGTCTGCCGTACGACCGAAACCGGGGCGGTTCGACGCACGCGCATCAGCGGCCACCGCCCTCAGTTCATCGATATAGCCGTGCACATGCCGGCCGCCGCCCAATGGCAGTTTGCGCGTCACCAGGTCGATCGCCTGAATGCCGTTGGTGCCTTCATAGATCGGCGCGATGCGCGCATCGCGATAGTAGGCGGCAGCTCCCGTTTCCTCGATGAAGCCCATGCCGCCATGGATCTGCACGCCGAGCGACGCGACATCGACGCCGGCATCCGTCGAGAAAGCCTTGGCCAGCGGCGTGAGCAGATTGGCACGGTCGCGCCAATGCCCGGCCGCTTCGCTTTCGGAAAGGTGCGCCATGTCGAGTGCGTGCGCGCAGCAATAGCTGATCGAACGCGCGATCTCGGTCAACGCCTTCATGGTAAGCAGATTGCGCTGTACGTCGGCGTGATGGATGATCGGCGCCATGCCGTTGCCGGCATAGCTGGCCGCCTTGCCTTGCCTGCGCTCGTTGGCATAGGCAAGCGCCTTCTGGTAGGCGGCCTCGGCCACGGCCACACCCTGCATGCCGACAGCGAGGCGGGCGTTGTTCATCATGGTGAACATGCAGGCGAGGCCCTTGTTCTCCTCGCCGATCAGCCAGCCGATGGCGCCGGGCGTCACACCTCCGAAACCGTCGCCATAGATCATCGTGCATGTCGGCGAGGCGTGAATGCCAAGCTTGTGTTCGATGCCGGAGCAGAACACATCGTTGCGGGCGCCAACCGAACCGTCCTCGTTGACCAGGAATTTCGGCACCAGGAACAGCGATATACCGCGCGTGCCGGCGGGCGCGTCAGGCAGTCGCGCCAGCACCAGATGCACGATGTTGTCGGTGAAATCGTGCTCGCCATAGGTGATGAAGATCTTCTGGCCGAAGATGCGATAGGTGCCGTCACCGGCAGGCTCTGCCCGAGAGCGCAACGCTGCGAGGTCCGACCCCGCCTGCGGCTCCGTCAGGTTCATCGTGCCCATCCATTCGCCCGATACCAGTTTGGCGAGGTATCTTGCCTTGAGTTCGTCCGAGGCGTGCTTGTGCAGCGCCTCGACCGCGCCCATGGTGAGCGTCGGACCGATGCCGAAAGCCATGGCGGCCGAGTTCCACATCTCGAGTGCCGCGACACCCAGCATGTTTGGCAGTGCCTGCCCCCCGAACTCCTCGGGGGCAGAGAGGCCGTTCCATCCACCGTCAATCCAGCGACGGTAGAGGTCCTTCCAGCCGGCGGGCGTAGTCACGGCGGCGTCCTTCAATACCGCCCCGGTCTCGTCACCGATCTTGTACAGTGGCGCCACCTCTTCCGTGGCGAAACGCCCCGCCTCTTCCAGCACCGCGTCGACCAGATCCTCGCCGAGCTCGCCGAAGGATCCGGCATCGAGAGCCGGCTTCAACCCTGCGACATGTTTCAACGTGAAGGCGATATCCGCAACCGGTGCCCGATACATGCCGTCTCCTCCTTTGCTGCCACGCGATCCTGCCGCGTGCCCACGTTGCAATGCAACAGTGCTATGGTGCAATGCCGCCGGCAGATATACTTTTACGTAAACGTCAAACTTTGTCACGTGGATTTGTGAGGGTTTCAACCGGAGCGGAGCCGAAAGCCAAAATCACGGGAAGCCTCCGGCAGAGCCGATAATTCCCTGCCTGGCAAGCCGCCAGCCCTATTCGTGCACCAAGGCGACCTTACCGAAATGCGACCCGCTCTCCAGGTGGCGAACCGCAGCCGCGACTTCAGTCCAGTTGAACGTCCGGTCGATCACCGGTTTCAGGTCAAGCGCCTCGATCGCGCGGACCATCGTCTCGAAGGATTCGCGGGAACCAACCGGGATGCCGCGAACCTGGACCTGCTTCCTGAAGATATCGAGCGGGTTGATCGTGCCATCCTTGCCGCCAAGGTAGCCGATGACATTGATCTGTCCGCAACGTGCCGATGCCTTCAGTGACTGCTCGAAGCTCCGCGGCCCTCCCACTTCGATGACATGATCGACACCGCGCCCGTCCGTCAGATCGAGAACAGCGTCGGCCCATTGCGGGTTCTGGCTGTAGTTGACGCCGGCGAAGGCGCCCATCGCCTGGGCGCGACGCAGTTTCTCTTCACTGCTGGACGTGACGATGACCCGTGCCCCGTTCGCCTTCGCGAAAAGCAGGGCAAAAAGCGCAACGCCGCCCGTGCCCTGAACCAGAACAGTGTCACCAGCCTTCACCGCCCCCAGAGTAACCAACGCGTGCCATGCAGTTACTGCAGCACATGGCAAGGTCGCGGCTTCGACATCGCTGAGGTTCTTCGGCGCCAGCACCGCGGCCTGTTCGTCGAGCACTGCAAAATCCGCAAGCAGGCCGTCGATCGGGCCGCCGCGCTGATAGGCTGGTTCTGCCATGCGGAACGAGCCGCCAGCCCAGCGCTGCCAGAAGGTCGAGCAGACACGATCCCCTATACCGAAACGCGTCACCTCCTCGCCGATCGCAACCACCTCACCCACACCATCCGACAGCGGCACGAGCGGCAAGGCAAAGGCGGTGTGATAACTGCCGTTGACGATCTCGACATCACGATAGTTGAGGGCTGTGGCTCGGACCCTGATCAGGATTTCCTGGCGGCGCGGTACCGGCTGCGGTCGATCAACGACACGGAGGTTTTCGACGCCTGGCTTCTGCTGCAATACGATCGCTTTCATCAGCGGTATCTCCGTTTTTGACACCGCCAAAATGGCCTTGCACTATTCGACGTTCAAATTCATATTATGCAAAATAACTATGTCTGTTTTGCATGATTGAAGAGCTCCGTACCTTCGTCCTGTTTGCCGAGGAAGGCTCGATCCAGAAGGTGGCGCAAAGACTGCCGCTGACGCAGCCCGCTGTCAGCCGCCAGATCCAGCGACTGGAGCAGGCGCTTGGAGTCCAGCTTCTCGACCGCAGGCAAAAACCACCAAAGCTGACGCCGACAGGCGTGGATGTTCTGGCGCGAAGCCATGAGATCCTGGACGGTTTCACCAGGCTGAAAGCCATCGCCACTACGCCAGAGCCGGAAGGTGTGTTCCGCCTCGGTCTCGTCAATGGCCTCGCCCATCACAGCCTGGCAGAGCACATCGCGGCCGTCATCGCCCGCTTTCCACATGTGTCGCTGCGCCTCAAATCGGGCTGGAGTGCCGATCTCGCCGAACAGCATCGCCTCGGCCTTCTCGACGCGGCAATTCTGCTCTCGGACAGGTCCCGGTTCTACGACGCCGACCCCATCGGCGAGGAGGAACTGGTGACCATCGCCTCGCCCGCATTGATCGCAAGGGGAGACCCGCAACAGAGCAGCTGGGTGTTGAGCCCGGAACCCTGTGACGCGCGTCGGCGCCTTGCTGGCCGCCTTGCCGAACAAGGTCGTGCCTTGCTTGTCGCCGCAGAGATCGAGGATGCCGGCCTGCAGATGGGACTGGTGCGGCAAGGACTGGGGCTCGGGCTTTTTCCGAAGCGCCTGCTCGACCGGACAAAACCGGAAGGCATCGAGCCGGTCGAGGTCGCATGTGCAAATCTGAAGCTCGACGTCCTGATGGTGCGCTCACCACATCTCGGCTCGATGGCCAAGGTCGCGGACGACCTGGCCGACGAAATCCGCGCATTCCTGAGGATATCTCCTTAGCCAATAAACGGCAGGAGAACCTTTCATTAACCATGGCCGTTCAGGATCGACCGTCAGAGAGCGGGGTACGCCCTTGAACGGCCGCACGCGACAGTTCTTCCGCATGGCAACGCTGGCAGCAGGCCTGGCGGCGGCGACGGGCGCGGCCACGGCGTCGGACTTTTCCGAGCCCTGGAAAAAAGAAGACCGCGCACTCGTCATCGACGCCTACGAATACAATCCCATCGACTGGAACGCGCTTGCCTCGGACAAGCGGATCGTCGGCTTCATCAACAAAGCCTCGGACGGCATGCCGCCGCCCTATTCCTGCACCGGCACGGAGACCGAGCAGCGGCTGTGCAAGGCGCTCTGGCGCCGGCATGCCGTGGCACGCGAGCTGTTCCAGACACGCAAGGTCGTCGCGAAGGCGCTGGGGCTGGAATGGGGCGCCTATCACCTCGCCCGTCCGGGCAATCCGGTCGAGCAGGCCGACAATTTCATTGATTTCGCCGAGCCCGGTCCTGACGACCTGCTTGCCCTCGACATCGAGGACAACGACCCCGAAAAATGGATGTCGCTGGAAGACGCGGAAGAGTTCGTGCGGCAGGTGCACAGACGTGTCGGCCGCTTCCCGATCCTCTACACCAACGAGGTCACGGCAAGCCACATTGCCGCCAACCGCTATCGCTATCGCCTACTGTCGCGGCTGCCGCTCTGGTACGCACGCTACAAGCCGGAAGTCGGCGCCAGTTTCCCGAAAGGCCACTGGAACGGCTATGCACTCTGGCAATTCGCCGCGCAGGCCAATTGCGGCCGGCTCTCATGTCCGTATCGGGCCGCCGGGACGCCCAATGACATCGACATCAATGTCGCACCGATGGACGCAGCCGAATTGCGCGACCAATGGCCGTTCGGTGCGCTCATCGATGTGCCGGTCGACTACCTCGCAAGCGTGCCGGTGCCGTTATCCCGGGAGGCTGGCATGCGCGGTGAACGCGTCGCCTATGCGGCGGTGGCGGCACCGCCGACGCTGGACGAACTGGGTGCTGCGCTGACGGCGCGCTGGATTGCCTTGCGCAACGCATTCCGCCGCCCGCCCCTGCTGGTGGCAAAACAGATGCGCGGCATAGCCGGCTATGTCGCGGCTGTGCGGCAAAGGACGCAGGCTGTGCTGGTCTCGCAGGGCATGCCGCCGGCTGGCATCGATCCGATCGCGACAGGATCCATCAAGCCTGCCAAAGCGGCCACCACGCCGGCGGATCGCTGAACTTCCGAAACAACAGGCCGGCTAACGGTGGATCGAGGTGTGCACGACCTCGCCATCTTCCTTGACGAAATCACCGATGTCAGGATTGGCGAGCACTTCCAGCACTCGCTCCGAAGGCCGGGCCAGAACGACACCCTTTTCGGTCACGACGATCGGCCGATTGATGAGGATCGGGTATTCCATCATGAAGTTGAGGATCTCTTCGTCGCTGAAGCGCGGATCATAGAGCCGCAACTCCGCATAGGGCGTATCCTTCTGACGCAGCAGCTGCTTTGGCTTCATGCCCATCAGGCGCAGCAGTTCGACCAGCCTCGCACGCGACGGCGGCGTCTTCAGATATTCGATGATCTGGGGTTCCTCGCCGGAAGCACGGATCATGGCCAGCGCGTTGCGCGAGGTACCGCAGGCGGGGTTGTGGTAGATGGTGACGCTCATCGCCCCTCTTCGCGTTCGACCGCGCGCCATCCGATGTCGCGGCGGCAGAAGCCCTGCGGCCAGTCGATGCGGTCCACGGCGGCATAGGCGCGCTTCTGCGCTTCTCCGACGCTGCGGCCGATGGCCGAGACATTGAGCACGCGACCGCCATTGGCAACCAAGGCACCTGCATTGACCGCGGTGCCGGCATGGAAGACCTCCGCGCCCTCGGCCCGGGCCACATCGATGCCGCGGATCACCGACCCCTTTTCGGGCGTGCCGGGATAGCCAGACGCTGCCATCACCACCGTAAGTGCCGCCTCATCCCTCCAGCGTACCGACATATGGCCAAGCTGGCCATCAGCGGCGGCGTTGAGCAACACGAGCAGATCGTCCTTCAACCGCATCATCAGCACCTGGCATTCGGGATCGCCGAAGCGGGTGTTGTATTCAATCAACCGCGGTCCCTGGTCGGTGATCATCAACCCGGCAAACAGCACACCAGCAAAAGGCGAACCAAGTTCCGCCATGCCGCGCATGGTTGGCTCGATGATTTCGCGCATGGTGCGCTCGATCATGTCAGCCGTCATCACCGGTGCCGGGGAGTAGGCACCCATGCCACCGGTGTTGGGGCCGACATCACCGTCGCCGACACGCTTGTGATCCTGCGCCGTGCCGAAGGGCAACGCCGTCGTGCCGTCGCAGAGGCAGAAGAAACTCGCCTCTTCGCCGGTCATGAATTCTTCGACCACGACTTCGGCTCCCGCACTGCCGAACGAACCGTCGAAACACGCGTTCAGCGCCTCCATCGCCTCGGACAAGGTCATGGCGACTGTAACCCCCTTGCCGGCGGCAAGCCCGTCGGCCTTGACGACGATCGGCGCCCCGACTTTTTCGACATAGGCGCGCGCATCGGCGAGATTGTCGAAACGGCCATAGGCAGCGGTCGGGATGTTGAAGCGGGCGCAGAGATCCTTGGTGAAGCCTTTCGACCCCTCCAGACGCGCTGCCGCCTTGGAGGGTCCGAAGACGCGGATGCCAGTGGCGCGCAGATCATCGGCGATGCCGGCAACCAGCGGTGCTTCCGGACCGACGACGACGAGGTCGATCTTCATGTCGCGGCAGAATGCAGCCACGGCGGCATGATTGCCAATGTCGAGCGCAACGAGCTCCGCCTGTTCGGCGATGCCGGGATTGCCGGGCGCGGCGTAAAGCCTGGTAAGTAGCGGCGAGGCGGCGAGCTTCCAGGCCAGCGCGTGTTCGCGTCCGCCGGAACCGAGGAGAAGAACGTTCATGTCGGCAACCTCGCCCATCCGTGTAGCCAGCTCTGGCTATTGGCGATGACGCGGCAGGTCAAGGCGCGATCATCCATATCAACCGCTACGGCATTGCCGACGGGCGGCTGGCTGCCTATCTGCGCGCAACAGACAACAGGATTTGTCATGCCCGTCTCAATCGAACGCGCCGATCCCCTCCTTTTTGCCACCGCGGGCAAGGCTGACTTCAGCTTCGAGGTCGATGCCTATCTCGAACCTGCCTTTGGTAGACCTGTCTCCGAATGGCGGCGGATTGCCACCGAGCCGTATGTGAAGAGCTACAACAAGGCCGACGAAGACGACGGCGAATGGGATGACGACAGTGTGCTGTTCGTCGCCCTGCTGGATGGGGCGCCGATCGGACGGCTTTCTGTCACCCGCAACTGGAACGGCTACGGCCTGCTCGACAATTTCGGGGTCGATCGCCCGCACCGCACCGGCGGCATCGGCCACCGCCTGTTCGAGCACGCCAGGAGCTGGGCACAGGAGCTGGGCTTGCCCGGGCTCTCACTCGAAACCCAGAACAACAACCTCACCGCCTGCCGTTTCTATGAGCGGCAGGGCTTCGAGCTTGGCGGGATCGACCGGTTTTTCTATCGGGGGCTCCATCCCGACACCCGCGAGATCGCATTGTTCTGGTATCTGCCGTTCGCGCCACAGGCCTAGAGCATTTTGTAGCCAACTGGAATCACTTGGCGTTACAAAAATGCGACGAAAACAAAAACTTAGAGCGTTTCCGCGTTTCCGTGAAAAACGGAAACGCTCTAGGCAGGCAGCCCGATACAAGGCTGCGAGACACCATGTCTGCTTGACGCCCGCCCCACAGCCTGCCACTCCACGGCGATGGAAACCATACAGTCGAAATCGGCCCAGGGACGTGTCGCCGACGCGCCAAGCGGGCACTGGGTCTATCGCGTGCTGCCGCGCTGGCTGTGGCCCTATGCACAGCTTGCGCGCTGGGACCGGCCGATCGGCTGGCAGTTGCTGCTGTGGCCCTGCTGGTGGTCGGCCGCACTTGCGGCCAGTGCCTATGCGCGGCCGGAAGACAGCCTGCTTTCGCTGCTGCCCCTGCCTTCGACGCTGATCCTGTTCCTGCTCGGCGCCATTGCCATGCGCGGCGCCGGCTGCACCTACAACGACCTTGTCGACCAGGACATCGACAATCAGGTGGAGCGCACCCGTTCGCGCCCGCTGCCGTCCGGCAAGGTCAGCCGCAAGCAGGCCTGGACCTTCCTGATCCTGCAGGCGCTGGTCGGGCTGGTGGTGCTGGTCCAGTTCAATGGTTTCGCCATCCTGCTCGGCGTCTGTTCGCTGGCGGTCGTTGCGATCTATCCGTTCCTGAAGCGCTTCACCAACTGGCCGCAATTCGGGCTCGGCCTTGCCTTCTCATGGGGGGCCCTGATGGGCTGGGCAAGCGAGTTCGCCGATCTCGATGCCCCTGCCTTCCTGCTCTACATCGGTTCGATCCTCTGGGTGATCGGCTACGACACGATCTATGCCCATCAGGACAAGGAAGACGACGCCATCGTCGGCGTGCGCTCCACTGCCCGCCTGTTCGGCGAACACACCAAGTCCTGGCTGGCCGGGCTCTATGCCGGCGCGCTGATGTGTTTCGCCGTCGCCTTTGCCTCGGCACAGGTACCGGTCGTGGCGCTGGCGGGGCTGATCGCCGCCGGTGCGCACATGACGAGGCAGATCGTGACGCTCGACATCGACAATCCGGAGCAGTGCCTCAAGCTGTTCCGGTCGAACAACCAGGTCGGCTGGCTGATCTTCGCCGGCCTGATCGGCGGAGCTGTCTGGGTGGCGGTAAAGCCGCTGCTCTAGCAATCCGGTGGTGTTCCGCTGCAAATACAAAAGGGTCAGCAACTTCGAGCCGCTGACCCTCGCTTCAAGAATGCACTGCAGACGCCACTCTATTCGCGGGCGATGATCTCTTCGCCGCCAATGACCAGCCTGAGACCGAGATTGCCGGTGCGGCGGCGGGCCAGGAAGCGTGGGCGGCGCGTGGTAGAGATGCGCCCCTTGCGGCGGGCACGCGGCGGCTGCGTCTTGATCGCGGCACCGAGCGACTCCTCCAGCGTGCGGGCGACACCGTCCGCTTCGATCAGCAGCATCGGCAGGCCGAAGGCTTCCGCCCAGGCGCGCCAGTCGGCGGCGATGTCGTCGAGATCGTCGGCAACCAGCAGCGGCACCGACAGCATCGAATCCGTGTGCAGCAGTTCCAGCGTCACGGTGACATTGCCGTCCTCGTCTTCCATGGCGCGCGCGGCAACGCCACGAAACGCTCGGGCCGGCAGGGCGATCACGACGGGCATGCCGCTCATCTGCAGCTTGCGCCGCATGACGGCGCCGCGCCGGTCGATGGTGAGTGTGATGTCGCCGGCGTCGTCGCGGGCGGCGTAGCTCACCACCTGCGGCAGGCGAAACGGGTCGAGGCGCATGTTACGCCCAGCCCAGACTGGTTTCAGTCCGGTGTTCATGGATGCCTTCCTGTCTCTCCTGAGAGCCGGGTATCCCGGTCATCTCCGTGCGGGTTTTCCCGCCTCGTTATGGGGAGAGACTAGCGGCGGCTCCTTACCGGCCCGCTTAAAAAAGTCGGTTAAATTTTGCTGATCTTCCAGATGGTTATCGGAATCCCACCAAAAGCAGCATTCGAAACCATCAGATAACCTTACCAGGATTCATGATGCCGGCGGGATCGAAGCCCGCCTTCACCCGGCGCATCAGCTCGATCGCCATCGGCGGCGCGGTGGCGATCAGTTCGTCGCGCTTCAACTGGCCGATGCCATGTTCGGCCGAGATGGAGCCGTTCAACGAACGCACGACATCGTGCACAGCCTTGTTCATCGGCCGGTAGAGATCGAGGAAGGTCTTATCGTCACCGTCGATGGGCCGGGAAATGTTGTAGTGCAGATTGCCGTCGCCCATATGGCCGAAGCAGACGACACGGGCACCGGCACTGACCGAGGCGACCGCCTTGCCGGCGCGCTCGATGAAAGTCGGGACCGTCGCGATCGGCACGGAAATATCGTGCTTGATCGAAGCGCCTTCCGCCTTCTGCGTTTCCGGCAGCGTCTCGCGGAAATTCCAGAAGGCATCGGCCTGGGCGAGGCTCGCGGCAATCACCGCGTCGTCCGCAAGGCCACTTTCCAGTCCTTCCGACAGGATGTCCTCGATCAAAGCCCTGGCGTCCTCGGCGGAACGACCGGAGGAGACCTGCATCAGCACATACCAGGGCCAGTCGTCGGCCAGGGGACGGATCACACCGGCGCCGTGGCGCAGCGTGAAGTCATAAGGAGTTTTGGCAATCAGCTCGAAAGCGGTCAGCGCCGGCCCCGCGCGGTCTTCAGCCAGATTGAAAAGGCCAAGCGCCGCTTGTGGCGACGACAGCCCGACAAATGCGACCTCGCGCCCCTTCGGCTTGGGAAACAGCTTCATGACGGCGGCGGTGATGACACCCAGCGTGCCTTCGGCACCGACGAACAGGTTCTTCAGATCGTAGCCGGTGTTGTCTTTCTTCAGTTTGCGCAGATCGTCGAAAACCTCTCCGGTCGGCAGCACCACTTCGACACCCAGGCAAAGCTCGCGTGTGTTGCCGTAAGCGAGAACGCCCGTGCCGCCGGCATTGGACGAGAGATTGCCGCCGATCTGGCACGAACCCTGCGCCGCCAGCGACAGCGGGAACAGGCGGCCGGCGGCATCCGCCGCCTCCTGCAACGTCTGCAGGATGACACCGGCCTCTACGGTTGCGGTATTCGACTGCACGTCGATCTCGCGGATGCGGTTCAGCCGCGAGAGCGAAAGCACGATCTGATGTCCGGACGCATCCGGCACCTGCGCGCCCACCAGCCCGGTGTTGCCGCTCTGCGGCACGACCGGCGTGCGCGTCTCGGTGGCCAGGCGCATGATGCGGCTGACTTCCTCGACACTGCCGGGTCGCAGCACCAGCGGCGTCCGCCCGTGCCAAAGCCCACGCCGTTCGATGAGATAAGGCGCAATATCCGTCTGGTCGCGTAACGCATATCTGTCGCCGACGATGTCGGCGAAACGCTGGAGCAGGCTGGACGAAAGATCGGTGTCGGTCATGCCCAAGACCTAGGACGCCGCGAGAGGTTTGTCACGCGGCGCGGCAGCCCGGGCGAGCCGGTCGTTGATCGCCTCGCCGAGTCCGTCCCGAGGCACCGGCTCGACGGCGATCACCGCCGCGCCAGCGCGATCGAGGTCCTGCATGAAAGCGAACAGATTGGCAGCGGCCTCGGTGAGGTCGCCGCGCTCCGACAGGTTTTTGATGGCAACGGCGTCCTGCCAGCCGGCAGCGCGCGTCGGACCGAACGCTAGCAGCGCTTCGCCCTGCTCCACCTTTTCAGCATCGAGCCGCATTGCCGCGCCCGGCGCGTAGTGCGAGGCCAGCATGCCCGGAGCCTGGATGCCGCTGGCGCCGCGCAGCAATCCGGAACCGGCAACCGCCTCGATGTCGGCGGCTGCGATGCCGCCTGGGCGCAGGAGACGCAAGCCGCCCTGCTCCGGCTTGACGATGGTCGATTCCAGCCCGACCTGCGTCGCGCCGCCATCGACGACCAGCCTGATACGACGCCCCAGATCGTCAGCCACCGCACGCGCGGTCGTGGCGCTGATCCGGCCTGACGAATTGGCCGATGGCGCCGCGAGTGGACGGCCGAGACGACGGATAAGCTCTCCGCCGAAGCCCTTTGGCATACGCAGCGCAACCGTATCCAGCCCTGCGCTCACCAGCGGATGGATGCCGGCCTCCTGGCGCAACGGCAACACCAGGGTCAGCGGCCCCGGCCAGAACGCTTCGGCCAGTCTGCGCGACAGCGGATCGAAAATCGCGATACGCTCGGCCATCGCCATGTCCGCAACATGGGCAATCAGCGGATTGAAACGCGGCCGGCCCTTGGCTTCGAAGATGCGGGCAACCGCCTGGCCGTTGGTTGCGTCGCCGGCGAGGCCGTAGACGGTCTCGGTCGGAATGGCCACAACCTCGCCCGCCTCGAGCAGAGCTAGCGCCGGTTCCAGAGCTTCGGATGCGGATATGATGTCAGCCACGGCACAACCTTTTCTGAGCGGCTGCGTAATACGCGGCGTGGTTATGGGCAAGCCTCCCGCGCCTATCGCTAAAATGCACGTGACCAGCGTAAGCCGATATCAACAGGATTGCCCTAGGGTGCCGGATGGGAACTCGGGCAAGGGTATATCTTCATGCGTGGCATGGCGGTCGCATTTTTCGGCCTGTGGATCGCAGGCACCGCGCAGGCATCGTCGCTGGTCTATTTCAGCGACGCCGCGCCAGCGGCAACACCTTCGGTGATTGCCCCCGCCGCCGATCCAACGGTGGGCAGATCAGTGGTACAGGCCGGTGAAGGCGAGATGCCGGTCACGCAGGAGAAGGTTTCAGCCATTCCGGAGCGGAGTGGACCGGCAGGCGCGACCATGGTGATCCGCGATGGTGTGGTGGGAGCTGCATTGCCGCGTCACGTCGCCAAGCCGGCAATGGCAAACGGCAAACTCCCGGCAACGGCGGTATCCGCAAAAACCGGCAGGGACGGTCTGGCGGGAGAGCACAAGCCCAAGGTGACACGCTAGGAGCGATTCCAGGAAAAGTGCTTAGCGGTTTTCCGTCCGGAATTGCGTGAAAACAAGAGTTAGAGCATTTCCGCGTTTCCGTGAAAAACGGAAACGCTCTAGGAGCAATTCCAGGAAAAGTGCGTGGCGGTTTTGCGTCCGGAATTGCGTAATAACAAAAGTCAGAGCGTTTCCGCGTTTCCGTGAAAAACGGAAACGCTCCAGACGCGTCGTCCAGGCGGGCAAGACGGCAACGGCCACCCTGCCCGCTCGACGAGTTCGGTCATCACAGCATTTGACGACGTGAAGCCGTCCGGCTGTTCACAACCTGGATCAGGCTGCGGCCTTGGCCTCGTCTTCCTCGCCGTCTTCCTCGGCAACCTCTTCGCCATCTTCCGACTCATCCTCGTCCTCGGCAGCTTCGTCGCCATCCTCGGACTCGTCTTCATCGTCGGAAGCGTCTTCGGCTTCCTCGCCGTCGTCGTCCTGCTCGTCCTCATCGTCCGAAAGCACGACCTCGTCGTCGTCATGAGCTTCGAGTTCGTATTCAGGGGTAGCTTCGAGCAGCGCCTCGTCAGAGGCCAGGGTGTCTTCAATCATTTCGGGTTCGGTAACGAATGTCATGAAAGCCTCCGTGGGTTCGAGTTAACACTCGATTTGTCCCACGCCGACATCATCGCCATATGACTGTAAGCCGGCTCGTCCGGCTATTTCACAAGTCGCTGAATTAGCTCGCAGGAGCGCCGCAAAGCACTCCAAATCCGGCTGTCAGCCGGCGATCTTCGAGAAATCGGCGACGCGATCGGTGGCGCTGCGGATGCGCGAAAGCAGTGCCAGGCGGTTTGCACGCACGGCGGTGTCATCGTCGTTCACGAGAACCTTGTCGAAGAACATGTCGACTGGCTCGCGCAGCGCGCTGAGCGCTACCATGGCGCCGGAAAAATCTTCCCGGCCAATGGCTTCGCCTGCCTGGTCTTCCGCCTGAGCGATCGCAGCGAACAGCTTTTTCTCCGCATCTTCGCGGAGCAGAACCGGGTCGGCGGCGGCGGCCACCGCGGTGCCCTTCTTTTCCTCGGCCGCGAGGATGTTGGCGGCGCGCTTGGTGCCGGCCAGCAGATTTTTGCCATCCTCGGTGTCGAGCAATGTACCGAGCGCCTCGACACGACGAACGACCGTCAACAGATCATCGGCATCCGGCGTGATGACGGCATCGATCAGATCATGCCGCGCACCCTGATCACGCAGATAGACCTTCAGGCGGTCGTGGAAGAAGGAAAGAAGGTCAGCAGCCCAGTCACCGGCCTGATCCGACACCGCTGTTCTGGCCCGGTTGGCTTCGGCAAAGGTTTTGCGCAGACCCAACCGCACGCCGTTCTCGATCAAGATCCTGATCACGCCCAGTGCCGCGCGACGCAAGGCGTAGGGATCCTTCGAACCGGTCGGTTTCTCGTCGATAACCCAGAACCCGACCAGCGTGTCGAGCTTGTCGGCCAACGCCACGGCGACCGAAACCGGGTCTGTCGGAACGCGGTCGGACGGGCCCTGCGGCTTGTAATGTTCCTCGACCGCCGCCGCAACGGAAGCGTTTTCACCCTGGAGAAGGGCATATTTGCGCCCTATTGCACCCTGCAGCTCCGGGAACTCGCCTACCACTTCGGTCTGCAGATCGGCCTTGGCCAGAACAGCCGCGCGTTCCGCCAGCACCGGGTCTGCGCCAACCATCGGTGCGACTTCGCGGGCGAGCCTGCGGATGCGCTCGACCCGCGCACCTTGCGTGCCCAGCTTGGCATGGAAGGTGACGTTGAGATGGTCGAGCCGTGCCATGCGCTGGTCGAGCGGCTTGGCCAGATCGAGATCGAACTTCGCCGCCGAGCCCTGCAAAGCGCCGAGGTCCGGCAGGTCGCCCTGGTCGGTGTTCCAGAAATAGAGCGCGTCCGACAGGCGGGCACGCACGACCTTGCCGTTTCCATGCGCGATCTCGGCACCGCCATCCTTGGCCTCGATGTTGGCGGTGAGGATGAAGCGGTTGGAAAGGTCTTCCGCCTCGCCTTGCGGGCGCGTGACGAAACACTTCTGGTTGGCGCGGATGGTGAGGCGGATCACTTCCGGCGGGATTGCCAGGAAAGCCTTTTCGAATTCGCCCATCAGCACGACCGGCCACTCGACCAGGCCGGAAACTTCCTCGAGCAGCCCCTCGTCCTCGACCAGGTCCAGCCCATTGGCGAAGGTCAGATTGCGGGCATCGGCCAGGATGATCTCCTTGCGCCGCTCGGGATCGATGACGACCTTGGCGGCCTCAAGCTTGGCGGCATAATCGTCGAAGCGCTTGACCGTGATGGCCCCTGGCGCATGGAAGCGGTGACCATAGGTGACGTTGCCGGCGCGGATGCCGTCGATTTCGAAATCGACGACCACCGGCTCTTCGGTTTCCGGTCCGAAGGTGCAGACGATGGACTGCAGCGGGCGTACCCAGCGCAGCGCGCCAGGCTTGGCCGAGGCAGCGCCCCAGCGCATCGACTTCGGCCATGGAAAGCTGCGGATGATCGCAGGCACCAGCTCGGCGATGACCTCTTCGGCGGCGCGGCCGGGCCTGGAGATATGGGCGACGTAGAAATCGCCCTTCTTCGGATCGGCATGGACGTGAGCGTCAGCGATCGAGGCGAGGCCCGCCTTGCGCAGGAAGCCCTGGATCGCCTGTTCCGGTGCCTTGGTCGACGGCCCCTTGATCTCTTCGCGCACATCCTTGGAGCGTGCGGTTAGACCGCGAATGTCGAGCGTGAGGCGACGCGGCGTCCAATATTCGCGCGCCGCCTCATAGGTGAGACCTGCCTCGACCAGACCGTCGGTCAGCATCTTCTTCAGATCACCGGCGGCCTTCCTCTGCATGCGAGCAGGGATTTCCTCGGAACGTAGTTCAAGAAGCAGATCGGGCATGGTCGGTCTCAAACGGGAAAGCTGCGGCGGCAATAGCAAGTCGTCCGCGCCCTGTCACCCTTCGTGCAAGACAACGGACGAATGAAAATTTCGACAGGTGTGTCGGGAAGCGACCACCTCACCCGTCCTAAGGGCACAACGACATCACTGAAACACAGCGCTGAAGCGGACGACGCTCAGACGGGAAATCATTGGCCGAAACCATGAAAACGGCATCGACATTGCTCCAGGTCATCGCGCTCAGCGCCTGCTTCGTCAATCAGGTCGAAGCGCCGGCCGAGTTCCGGATGCCGGGTGTGCGGCAAGCCTTGAGGACGATCGCTGGACCCGATCGCCAGTCCCTCCTTGCCGCGATCATCGACGCCGAATTGGCCGACGTGGGGTAGAACAATTCCAGGAAAAGTGCGTAGCGGCTTTCCGTCCGGAATTGCGTACGAGACGGAGCGTTCCGCGCTTCCGTGATAAGACGGAAACGCTCCGGGCTCAGGCAGCCAGTCCGCCAGCCTCTGTCAGCAGGAACGCCTCACCGCATGCCTTGGCCAGATTGCGCACACGCAGGATGTAGCTCTGGCGTTCGGTGACCGAGATCACGCCGCGCGCGTCGAGCAGATTGAAGACATGGCTGGCCTTGATGCACTGGTCATAGGCCGGGAACACCATTCTGTGCATGGCCACATTGGCGTTCGCACTCGGCGCGCCGGCATCCAGGAGCGCCTTGCATTCGGCTTCCGCATCCTCGAAATGACGCAGCAGCATGGCCGTATTGGCATGCTCGAAATTGTGCCGCGAATACTCCTGCTCTGCCTGCAGGAATACCTCGCCATAAGAAACGCGGTCCGGCCCCTCCATGCCGTTGAAATTCAGGTCGTAGACGTTGTCGACGCCCTGCACATACATGGCGAGCCGTTCCAGCCCGTAGGTCAGTTCGCCGGCAACGGGAGCGCATTCGATGCCGCAGACCTGCTGGAAATAAGTGAACTGCGACACTTCCATGCCGTCGCACCAGCATTCCCACCCGAGCCCCCAGGCGCCCAGCGTCGGGCTTTCCCAGTCGTCCTCGACGAAACGAATGTCATGCAGAAGCGGATCGACGCCAATTGCCTTGAGCGAACCGAGATACAGCTCCTGCAGATTCGACGGATTCGGCTTCAGGATGACCTGGTATTGATAATAGTGCTGCAGCCGGTTCGGGTTCTCGCCGTAGCGGCCGTCCTTCGGACGCCGGGATGGCTGCACATAGGCGGCATTCCAGCGACGAGGGCCGAGAGCGCGCAGCGTCGTCGCCGGATGGAACGTACCGGCACCCACTTCCATGTCGTATGGCTGCAGGATGACGCAGCCGTGCGCAGCCCAGTAGTTGTGCAGCGTCAGGATAAGGCCCTGGAACGAGCGCTTGGGGTCCATATTGGCGGGCAGTTCGGCGGTCACGGCGGCCTCGATAGGGAGCTGCGGGATGCGCCACTCCCTAGAGCCGAGGGGCAAGGGCGTCAAGGCAATGAGACGATCAGGAAAGTTGGCGACCTGTCAGTCCGCCAATTCACCCGAGAAATTCGTGCCCTCGTTCTGGTTGTCGCAAAAGGCGAGTATTCCCTGAAATGCGGGTTTCTTGATTGCCGGCGGACCATAAAAACTGATGCTGAACGTCCCCCAATAGGTCGACCCGTTCTGCTCGGTCGGGCAAGGCGTGACCTTCGCGACATCCTGCCAGGCACCGCTGAGAACATTGTCGGCCAGCTTGCCAACGGTCTTGCCTGCATAATCGTCAAAAACGATCGCGTATTCGCCCGTCTCGAGCCGGCTGATGGTTATTGGACCGTTGCCCGTGTTCCAGCGGCCATCGATCCTGATCTCGTCGGCCATGGCCAGAGAAGGCAGCAAGACAGCAACAGACAGGCAAATCCGCAGCATCGCGCGACCCCCAGGCTGAACCAGCACGATCATGGCTGGCAGTGCGGAGAGAAGTCAACGCAATGCGGCAATCTGAAAGGCAAAACCCCGCCGGAAGGCCGCCGTGAGGCCTTCCAATTCACGACGCGAACCAGTTCACCCCTTCGGGGCAGTCGGCTTGGGTTTGGGCGCTTCCTGGGCGGTCTTGTTCTCGAGCGGAGGCAGCCCCTTGAGCAGCTTCTGCTCGACGGAAGCCAGCACATCCGGCTCAGGCTTCAGGTCGCGGGCATGGCGCCATTGGAAAGTCGCTTCCAGCTTGCGGCCGACCCGCCAGTAGACATCGCCCAGATGGTCGTTCAGCACCGGATCTTCCGGTTTCAGCTGCACGGCACGCTCCATTTCGCGCACGGCGTCGTCGTAGCGGCCAAGCTTGTAATAGGCCCAGCCCAGCGAATCGATGATGTAGCCGTCGCTCGGCCGCAGCTCGGCGGCCTTCTTGATCATATCCAGCGCTTCCTTGAGGTTGGTGCCCATGTCCACCCAGGAATAACCGAGATAGTTCAGCACCTGCGGCTGGTTCGGGTAGAGTTCAAGCGCCTTGCGGAAATTCGGCTCGGCCTTCGGCCATTCCTTGATGCGCTCATAGGCAATGCCGCGCTGATAGAAGATGTTCCAGTCAGCTTTGGTCGGCGTCTTCAGCACCGCGACCGCCTTGTCGAAGAGTTCGGCTGCGGAGCGGAAATCCTGCTTGGAGGCGTAGACGCCGCCAAGAGCCAGATAACCGCGCATGTCTTGAGGATTCGCCTCGACAAGGACCTTAAGCTGCTTGATCGCTTCGTCGTTGCGGCCGAGATCCGCGAGGTTCAGGCCGGTCTGCAGTTCCGAGACTTCCTTCAGCGGCGAGGACGCCGGAATGCGGCGGTAGAAATCGATGGCACGGTCACCATCCTTGAGCTGCTCGGCAACGGCGGCAAGCTGTACCAGAACAACGTCGCTGTCCGGCTTCAGCGCCAATGCATATTCGAGATAGAGCCGCACGAACGGCTCACCACCACCCCGGTTGAGCGCGGTGGCAAGATTGAGCAGTATCTCGGACGCTCCTTCCGAAGGGTTCACGACAAGCGGATCCGGCTTCTCGCCCTTGCCTATCCTGTCGCGCAGCGCGACGATCTCGATCTTGCCGGGGCCGAATTCTTCCGCCTGCTTCAGCACCGAAAGCGCCTTGTCCTTGTCGCCCTTGCGGGCCAGGAAGATCGCATAGGCCTGCGCTGCACGCATCCAGGTCTCTGGCGCAGCCCCTCCGGCAGACGTGTTGCCGATCGCCTCGGCATAGGCCGCGTCGGCCTTGTCGGTCTTTCCGGCAGCATCGGCAATCAGCGCGCGATGATAGGCCTTGAACAGGTCGAACCACTCCGGACCTTCCAGCTTGCCGACATAGTCCATCGCGTCAGTGCCCTGGCCGGCACCCTGCATGGCCCAGCCGGTCATGACACCGCTGATCAGCTTGTCGAGATCCGCACCGAGCGACAACTTCAGCCAATACTGTGCCTTGGTGAAATCCTTCTTCTTGAAACTGTCTACGGCCAGCGCCAGACGCGAGAAGCGCTCGATATCCGGCACCTCCTTCAATTTGTCGGCGTAGGGCAGTGATTCCTCGAAGCGGCCCTGTGCGATCAGCGAAAGCATCAGGCTCTGCTGAAGCTGTGTATCCTCAGGCGCGAAGGCCAGTGCCTGCTTGTAATAGTTGATTGCGTTGTCGAGATCGTTGTCGTTTTCAGCGACCCTCGCCGACAGATAGGCGCCGGAGAACGAATTGATTTCGACAGGTGCCGATGGCTGCGCAGCCAAACCGGACTGCGTCTGGGCCGCAAGGCCAGCGAGAATAGCCAGGCTCGAAAGCCAGCGAGCACGTCTTTGCCGCATCGTATCCCTTTCTGGCGGGCTCCTCCCCTGCTCAAGCGGGGATCGCCAAGAATCCTTCATTCCGGCAAAGCATGGCCTTTTTGGGGTCGCGCATCAATCCGGCTGGCGGTCACAATGCGGACATCGTCTTAACAAAGCATGGCTTCCGATGTGGGCGGCTCTGCCGGGCAGGAACGCCGCGCCAGCGACTTGCTGCCAAAAGTAACGCCTTAGATGACCTCGCCTCAATTCACGCGGCTGATGCAGAAATCGATGACGTCGATCAGCGCCGCCTTCTGAGGCGTTCCCTCAAGCGGCGCCAGCGCGTCACGGGCGATCTCGCCGAAGTGACGGGCTCGGCCGATCGTGTCGGAGATGGCGGCATGCTTCGTCATCAGGCCGATCGCTTTTTCGAGACCGGCATCGTCTGCCACGTTCTCCTCGATAGCCCGCTTCCAGAAGGTGCGCTCGGCGGCGGTGCCGCGACGATAAGCAAGGATCACCGGCAGCGTGACCTTGCCCTCGCGGAAGTCGTCGCCGACATTCTTGCCGAGATCCTTGGAGGAGCCGCCGTAGTCCAGCGCATCGTCGATGAGCTGGAAAGCGAGACCGAGATTCATGCCATAGGAGCGCAGCGCGGCACGATCGGTGCGCGAGGCATCAGCGATGACGGGGCCGACTTCGGCGGCGGCCGAAAACAACGCGGCAGTCTTGGCCTTGATAACCGCGAAATGCTCATCTTCCGTGGTGTCGAGGTTCTTGGCGGCGGCGAGCTGCATGACTTCGCCCTCCGCGATGATCGAGGCGGCCGAGGACAGGATGTCGAGCGCATCGAGCGAACCGACATCGACCATCATGCGGAAAGCCTGACCGAGCAGAAAATCGCCAACCAGCACGCTTGCCTGGTTGCCCCAGATCATGCGCGCCGTCTTCTTGCCACGCCGCATGCCGCTTTCGTCGACCACGTCATCGTGAAGCAGGGTGGCGGTGTGCATGAATTCGACGCTGGTCGCGAGCTTGACGTGGCCGTCGCCGGAATATCCGAACATCTGTGCAGCGGCGAGCGTCAGCATCGGACGCAGCCGCTTGCCACCCGACGAGATCAGGTGATTGGCAACCTCGGGGATCATCTGCACGTCGGAACCGGCCTTGGACAGGATCAGCTCGTTGACGCGCCCCATGTCAGACGCCGTCAGGTCGATCAGATCCTTGATCGACGCTGCTTCCCGCTTTCCGTCTTCGAGGTTGAGAACAACACCCACGCCAAAACTCCCGTCCGCCACGCCACCGCGCGCTGCCTTGATAGGACTCTAGCGGCCAGAGCGCATACGGCAAGTGGCGAATTGGCGCGGATTGCGCAAGAGGGTTCCGGAGCGAAGCGTTTACATCGCTGAAACAAGCTGCGAGTTTGCCGCCATGATCGAGCTCATCCGCACCAACGACGCCGTTGTCATTTCCTTTGTCGAATCGCTGATGCGCGATGCCGACATAGGTTTCCTCACCGCCGACCAGAACATGAGCGTGCTGGACGGCTCGATCGGCATCCTGCCGCGCCGGATCCTCGTCGAAGACGACCGTATCGACGAAGCCCGCCGTATCCTCACCGACGCCGGCATCGCCAACGAAATCCGCCGGACATGACCGTGGCCGAACCGGCCGGCGCGCCAAGGCACACGGTGGACGCCTTCCATCGTGGCCGTTTCTGGCTGGTACAGCCGGCCGCTGGCGGTCACCGTGCCGGCATGGACGCAATGACGCTGGCCGCCGCCGTACCGACGGATTTTACCGGACTGGTGGCCGATTTCGGGGCCGGCGCAGGTGCTGCAGGGCTCGCCGTCGTTTCGCGCTGCGAGAAGGCAAGGGCGACACTTGTGGAGCGTTCTCCCGAAATGGCGACCTTTGCCGAGGCGTCGCTGGCGCATCCGGCCAACCAGCATCTCAGCGACCGGGTGACCGTGCTGCGTGCCGACGTCACGCTGACCGGAAAGGCACGGGGCGTGGCTGGGCTTACTGACAACAGCTTCGACTTCGTCATCATGAACCCGCCTTTCAATGCCGGCGAGGACCGCGCGACACCCGACGCGTTGCGGCGCGAGGCGCATGTCATGGCGGATGGGCTTTTCGAGGCCTGGGTGCGCAGCGCTGCAGCCGTGGTCAAGCCGCGTGGCGGCATTGCGATCATTGCGCGACCGGAATCCCTGGCGGCCATTCTCGACGCGTTGGCCGGCCGTTTCGGCAATGCGGAGATCGTGCCGGTGCATCCACACGCCGACCAGGCGGCGATCCGCATCGTTGTCCGTGGCTTGCTCGGCGCGCGGGGCAAGCTGGCGCTCAGGCCGCCACTCGTGCTGCACGATGCCACGACCAAAGGTCTCTTGCCGTTGGCTGATGCCATCAGCAATGGAACGGCCCCGCTTTTCGGAGATTGATCTTCCCTGACCATTGCCGTCCAGCGGCAAATGCCTACATGCCATCGGCCAAACTGGAGAACCGCATCCCGTGCGTCGCCTTTTCAACCGTATCCTGCCGAAATCCTGGCGTTCCACCGATGTCGTCGTACCCGTCATCCGGCTGCATGGCACGATCATGGCCGGCGGCAGCCAGTTCCGGCAGAACCTGTCGCTGGCTTCCACGGTCGGCTTGATCGAAAAGGCGTTTTCCTTTCCTGGACCGGCCGTTGCGATCTCGATCAACTCACCAGGCGGCTCCCCCGTGCAGTCGCGGCTGATCTACAAGCGCATCCGCGATCTGGCAGCAGAAAAGAACAAAAAAGTCTTCGTCTTCGTCGAGGATGTGGCTGCTTCCGGCGGCTACATGATCGCTGTCGCAGCCGATGAGATCATCGCCGACCCGTCTTCGATCGTCGGTTCGATCGGCGTCATCTCCGGCACTTTCGGCTTCACCGACCTGATCAAGAAGATCGGCGTCGAACGCCGCGTACACACCGCCGGCAAAAACAAATCCTCGATGGACCCATTCCAGCCCGAGAAGAAAGAGGACGTCGAGCGGCTGAAAACACTGATGCTGGAGTTGCACGAGACGTTCATCGATCTGGTCAAGGAACGCCGCGGTGCCAAATTGAAGGACGACCCGGACCTGTTCACCGGCCTGTTCTGGACCGGCAAAAAGGGGCTGGAATTGGGCCTCGTCGATGGGCTCGGCGATATGCGGAGCACCCTAAAGGAGCGCTTCGGCCCGAAAACACAACTGAAACTCGTCAGCCAGCCCAGGGGGCTGTTCGGCCGTTTCGGACTGTTCGGCTCGTCAGGCGGCTTCACCGCCCCGGCCCTGGCTGCCGCAGGCGTCGACGCACTTTTCGATGCGGCCGAAGAACGCGCGCTATGGAGCCGTTTCGGCCTTTGAAAAGCCACGGGAACGGTCTACGATGACTGCTTGCCTGACCCGTACGTCCGTCACCGAGGACCCTTGAGGAAGGAGTTTCGATATGCCGCAGATCATCTTCTTCATCGTCATCGGCGTCGTTGCCTATGTCGGGTACCGCTCCTTCATCAAGGAAGCTGAACGGGTCACCGCCAAGGTGCGGCGTACCGAACAACAGCGAGCCAACGGTACGATGGGAACGCTGGTGAAAGACCCCAAGACCGGCGAATATCGGCTGGCCAAGGATTGAGCACCACGGCATTTGTATCCGCAGACCATGCCATGGACGCCCGTCTGGCGCCCGCGAAGGTCAATCTTGCGCTCCATGTCACCGGTCGGCGCCCCGACGGCTATCACACCATCGAAAGCCTCGCAGTGTTCACCCGCTTCGGAGACCGGATCGAAGCGCAAAGGGCAGATGAGGACCGTTTCAGCGTTTCGGGCCGTTTCGCCGGTCTGGTTCCGGCGGACGAAACCAATCTGATCCTCAGGGCGCGCGATGCGCTCCGCCGGCATGTCGGTCCGGAGAATGCTCCTGCGGTAGCCATTTCGCTCGAAAAGAACCTGCCGGTAGCCTCCGGTCTCGGTGGCGGATCAAGCGATGCGGCAGCGGCGCTGCGCGCGCTTGTCTCGAGCTGGAACCTCGACATCGACGAGATACAGCTGGCTCGGATCGGCTTTTCGCTTGGAGCCGACCTGCCAATGTGCCTCAAGGCACAGCCGCTCCTCGCCTATGACGCGGGCGAGACGATTTCGACCGTTTCGAAATTCCCTGCCCTCGGCCTGGTCATGGTCAATCCGGGCGTGGCGGTCGCTACCCCCGATGTCTTCAGAGCCCTCGTCCACCGCGACAACGAAGCTCTGCCGCCACTGCCGAAGACCATTGACTTCCACAGCCTGCGCAGTTGGCTCGAGGCGACACGCAACGACCTCGAAGCCGCCGCCGAGACGATCGCCCCGCTGATCGGCAAGGCCAGGGCTGCACTGCTGCAGGCGGACGCCGCCTTTGCCCGCATATCGGGTTCGGGAGCCACCTGTTTCGGCTTGTTCGAAACCGGCAACGTCGCCAAACGCGCGGCTGCAACGATCCGCTCGCGTCATCCAGACTGGTTCGTCGCGGCGACACGCTCCCTGCCATCCGAGGCGTTGGAAGACCAGTATGCCTGACGCCGGCCGTCCCTTCATTCCCGTCCGTTTCGCGGTACTGACCGTTTCCGACACGCGCGGCCTTGCCGATGACAGATCCGGCCAGACGCTGGCCGACCGCATAGAGGCTGCCGGACATATACTGGCCGCTCGCGCTATCGTCCCGGACGATAGCGACAAGATCCGCGACAGGGTCCTGGCCTGGTCCAAGGATGAAGGCGTCGATGCCATCATCACTACCGGCGGCACCGGCTTCACCGGCCGTGACGTGACCCCGGAAGCCCTGGAACCGATCTTCGAGAAGCGCATGGACGGCTTCTCGGAGGTTTTCCACCGCATCTCCTACGACAAGATCGGCACCTCGACCATCCAGAGCCGGGCAACCGGCGGCGTCGTCAACGCGACCTTCGTCTTCGTGCTGCCGGGATCGCCCGGCGCATGCAAGGACGCCTGGGACGGTATCCTGAAGGCCCAGTTCGACTACCGCCACATGCCCTGCAATTTCGTGGAGATCATGCCCAGGCTGGATGAGCACCTGCGGCGCAGCGGCAAGTAATTCGAGGCATCGCAGGCTTTCCCTTCGTTTCGAAGCCGGTCATGGCGTTTAGGCTCCGAAACCGACGTTCCGAAACAAAGGTCGAGGGGCTATCCTTCCGCGAAAGGGAGGTGGTTATGGCCGTTTACAGAGGCGGATGCCATTGCGGCAATGTCGTGCTGTCTTTCGAGACCGCAATCGCCCCCTGGGACATCGAAATCCGAGCCTGCCAATGCTCTTTCTGCCGCAGGCACAATTCGCTGGCGGCAGCCGACCCCAATGGCATGCTGACCATCCACGTGCAGAGCGAAGCGCTGCTCTCGCGTTATGCCTTCGGTTTGAGAACCGCCGAATATCTGGTCTGCCGCGACTGCGGTGTTTATGTCGCGGCAGCAACCACGGACAGTGTAGGGCAGCGGGCAATCGTCATCGTCAACGCACTGGACGGACGCGAGCAGTTCCGCAAGGAACCAATCCCAACGGTATATGATGCAGAAACGCGCGATGAACGTGTTGCCCGCCGCAGATCCCGATGGATGCCTGTGAAATGGTCCAGTGAATCCTGAGGCGCGCGCCGCTTCGGCTTTTTGGCGTAGTCCTGGACGCAGCACTGCCGCCCACTTTTGCGGGGATTGATCTAGGGCCGGCGAAAAGCCGTCGGCCCCCCATAGAGATAACCGATGCGGGCAACCGCATCCTTCAATCCCTCCAACGCCACGGTCATGGTGTGACCGTTGGCATGGATCATCATCTCGCTGTCGGTCATGATCGCGACATGGCCTTTCCAGAACACCAGGTCGCCGCGCCGCAACCCCGAATAATCGGCTCCTGTATCGAGAAGCTCGCCCAGCGAAGCGACCTGCATGTCGGTGTCACGGAGCACGTCGCGGCCAGCCATGCGCATTGAAAGCTGCACCAGGCCGGAACAGTCGATGCCGAAACCGGAAGCTCCCCCCCACAGATAAGGTGTGCCGAGGAACGTTTCGGCAATCGAGACATAGTCCGCCGCATGGTCACCGATCGGCCGCAGATGGCCGGCGATGATCGTCTCACCGGACGGCAGCACTGCGTAGTGCGTGCCACGCGTCTCGGCAGTGCCGACGACCGCTATGGTCGAGCCCATCGACAAGTGTCCGCTGCGCGGAAAGCGCAGATCCGGTCCCGGGTAGACGAAGGTACGCGGGGCGGAGACGATATGGGTCGCGGCTGCCTCGCGCGGTTTCAACTCCTCGGCCAGAACATAGCCGACATATCCGTCACGCTCACCTTGAACCCAGGCCCAACCGTCGGCATCATCGAACACCAGGACGTCGTCACCGGACAAAAACTGCGTATCGATGCCTGAATCGACGCGTGGCGCACGGCGCAGATCAGCGACTGACGTCGCTATCCGGGCTGGCCGGCCGCTGACGAAACGTTCAGCTGCCACCTCACCTTTCAGGCGGATATCGGCAAGATCGGTGCGAAAGGCATGCAGGCGGGCGTCGTGGGCGGTCAAAGCATCAACTCGGCTGTTCGGAAATCAGATCGGCAGATTGTGTGCCTTGGCAATGATATCATCGCCAAGGCGCTCGACATAGAGCGCACCTTCGACCGTGCGTTTGACCAGCACATTGCGCTTGTCGAGTTCGTCGCGGTGACGCGACACCAGCTTGAGTGCGCCCATCGTGTCCAACGCGCGAGTGATGACAGGCTTGGTGACATCGAGCCGGATGGCGAGGCCCCGAACCGTGTGCGGCGGCGGATCCAGATAGATGGTGAGCAGGATGGCGAGCTGTCGCGCCGTGAGATCGGGGGCGTCGCCGCGCACCTGCGAGAGCATGACTTGCTGCCACAGTCGCAGGGCCTGGCTCGGGCGCAGAGCAATCGACATCCGTCCAGCATGACGGAAAATCGTTTCGTGTCCGTTTCAGTCCCAAGCTCAGCCGAAGCGGCCGGAGATAACCCGTTCCAGCGCGCGAATGGCCTGCGCCTCGCCACCGGCCGGACCATAGGGTCGCTCGGCAGGATTCCAGGCGAAGATGTCGAAATGCGCCCAGCTCGGGCTCTTCTCGACGAAGCGCTTGAGGAAGAGAGCCGCCGTGATCGAACCTGCGAAGCTGTCCGCAGTGACGTTGTTCATGTCGGCGATCTTGGATGACAGCTTGGCGTCATAGGGTTTCCAAAGCGGCATACGCCATAGCGGATCCTCCACCGCAACCGCGGCAGCCGCGAGTTCGGCAGCGAGAGCGTCGTCGTCGGTATAGAATGGCGGCAGGTCCGGCCCCAGCGCGACACGGGCCGCCCCTGTCAGCGTCGCCATGTCCACCAGCAGCTGTGGCTGCTCGTCATCCGCCAGTGCCAGCGCATCCGCCAGCACCAGGCGGCCTTCGGCATCGGTGTTGCCGATCTCGACCGTGATGCCCTTGCGACTGGTCAACACGTCACCTGGTCGGAAGGCATTGGCGGAGATGGAATTCTCCACTGCCGGGATCAGGACACGCAGCCTGACCTTCAGACCCGCGGCCATGATCATCGAAGCGAGGCCGAGCACATTGGCCGCGCCGCCCATATCCTTCTTCATCAGAAGCATCGAGGCCGACGGCTTGATGTCGAGCCCGCCAGTGTCGAAGCAGACGCCTTTGCCGACCAGCGTCACTTTCGGCGCTCCCTTCGGCCCCCAGGTCAAATCGATGAGGCGCGGCGCTTCCGCCGAGGCGCGACCGACGGCATGGATCATCGGGAAGTTCTTCCTGATGAGGTCGTCCCCCGCTATGACGGAGATATCCGCCTTGTGGCTTTTCGCCAGGACGCGCACCGCCTTCTCAAGCGCTTCCGGCCCCATGTCGCTGGTCGGTGTGTTGACAAGGTCGCGGGTCAGAAAGACGCCTTCGGCAATGCGGCTGACACGATCTGCGTCTGTGTCAGCCGGCAACGCGAAACGCAGCGCCTTGCCAGGCTTCTTGCCGTAACGGGTGAAGACGTAGCCGCCAAGCACCAGCGCCAGTGCGGAAAGTTCCGGATCAGCAGGCATTTCCGCGAAATGCCAGTCGCCGGCGGGCAGCACCCTGGCGAGAGAACCGGCCTGCAACGCGCCCTCGCCCGCGCCGAACAGTGCGCCGCCGATTGCGCCGTCCTTGCCGGGCAGCACGAGCGTGCGTCCCGCTTCGCCCGAGAAGCCGTTGGCCCTGGCCCAGGCAAGCGCCTCGGGCGACAGCAGGGCGGCATCCAGCCCATCCTTGCGAACGAGGTGCACAGGCAGCGCCTTGCGCGGTTTCTTTGCGACGAGTTCGACAGGCATTTTCAAGCTCCGGGGGCGCCTGCGACTCGGCGCTCTTAACCATCCGTTAGGGTTAACAGAATATTTCTCGGCTAGGGAAGACGGCCGGTGCACGGCCCCCGGAAGAATGGAGCCCGCCCCATGCCCATCACCCTCCCCGCCCGCAGGACAGGCAAGCGGTTGATGACCGCGGCGTTGCTGGCCGTGCTTGCGGCGGGTGTCGCCGGCTGCGGCACCATCGACCGCATGTCGACCGGCTCGATCGGGCGTGGCAGCGGCAAGCCGGTGGAACTGATGTCCTCCAGCGAACTGCGCGATGCCACCGGCCGGCTGGGCGCATCCTATGCGCGCAACCCCAACGACAAGAACATCGCTCTGAAATACGCCATCGTGCTGCAGATGAACGGCGATGCCGATCAGTCCTTGGCGGTGATGCGCAAACTCGCCATCGCCTATCCAAAAGAGCGCGACGTGCTCGCCGCCTATGGCAAGGCGCTCGCGGCAAACGGCCAGTTCGAGCCGGCGCTCGACGCCGTTCGACGCGCCCAGACGCCGGAATATCCAGACTGGAAACTCGTTTCCGCCGAAGGAGCCATCCTCGACCAACTCGGCCAACGCGACGAAGCCCGGCAGCTCTACCGCAAAGCTCAGGACCTGAAGCCGAACGAACCGTCGATCCTGTCCAACCTCGGCATGTCCTATCTGCTGGAAGGCGATCTGCGCACGGCGGAAACCTATCTGCGCTCAGCCAGCTCACAGCCGAATGCCGATAGCCGCGTGCGACAGAACCTGGCGCTAGCCGTTGGTCTCCAGGGCCGTTTCGACGAGGCGGAGAAGATCGCCTCCCAGGAATTGTCCTCCGAACAGGCACAGGCAAATGTCGCCTATCTGCGCCAGATGCTGTCCCAGCAAAATGCCTGGAGCCAGCTCAAGGCGCAAGACAAGGGCAAGAAGCAGCCCGCGGCCGCCGTCAACTGATCGGCCACGAGACTTCAATATGCATTGGAAAACCGCGCCCTTGCCGCGCGGTTTTTCCGTTTGGAGCGATTTCCTGATCGCGGTGCTATTGCTGTGAAGACGACCGGCTTTTCTCGCCGAATATGCCGCGCTCGCTGACAGTGATACCGGCAGGGCCGAGAATGATGGCGAAGAGGACCGGCAGAAAGAACAGGATCATCGGCACGGTCAGCTTCGGAGGAAGAGCAGCCGCTTTCTTCTCCGCCTCGTTCATGCGCATGTCACGACTTTCCGCCGCCAACACGCGCAGCGCGTGCGCCACGGGCGTACCATAGCGCTCCGCCTGAATGAGTGCCTGGGAGACCGCCTTCACGGAATCCAGCCCAGTACGGCCGGCGAGATTCTCATAGGCCTGGCGCCGCTCCTGCAGATAGGAGAGCTCGGCGTTGGTCAGCACGAACTCTTCGGCCAGTTCAGCGGATTGCGCGCCGATTTCGTCCGCAACCTTATGCATCGCGGCTTCCACGGACATGCCCGATTCCACGCAGATCAGCATCAGGTCGAGCGCATCCGGCCAGGCCTTCTGGATGGATTGCTTGCGTTTGGTGGCACGGTTGGAAACATAGAGAACCGGCAGGTAGAAACCGGCATAGCCCCCAAGGATACAAACGAACAACTTCACGAAAAACGGCTGTTCCCCGAGAGAGCCAAGCACAAAGACGTAGAAGACCGCCAATGCCAGCCCCAGGAATGGAAGCACAAGGCGAAAGAACAGAAACTTGGTGAGCGGATTCTGGCCGCGGAAACCGGCCATCTTCAGTTTCTGCAGCGTCTTCTCATCCGCCAGGGCACGCTTCAGATCCAGCCGCTCGACAATGTTGCGCATGCCGATCGACTGTTCCTCGCGCAGGCCCTTGCGGCGGCGATCGGCTTCCGCGGCAAGCCTTGCGCGCTGTTTGGCGCGCAGCTCGTCGCGCTCCAGTGCCACCGACTTCATTCGCACCTTGAGAGGATCGCGAGCGAAAGCAGGCAAAAGCGTGAAAACCGTGGCGAAAACGGCAATCGCCACCAGAATGGCGATCAGAAAGGCCGGATCGGTAAGGGTGCTGATTGTCTGACCGGTCATCGTCCTACACTTCGATATTCATCATCCGCCGCATCACGAAGATGCCGATCAACATCCAGAAGCCCGCGACACCCAGGATCATGTTGCCCGTGCTGGTCGTGAACAGCGGCATCAGATAGTTCGGACTTGTCAGATAGACGAGAAACGCGACGATGAAGGGCAATGCGCCGATGATCGCCGCAGAGGCTTTGGCTTCCATCGACAGCGCCTGAATCTTGGCCTTCATCTTCTTGCGGTCGCGCAGCACGCGCGACAGATTGCCGAGCGCCTCCGAAAGGTTGCCGCCGGCCTGCGCCTGAATCTGAATAACGATGCCGAAGAAGCCGGCTTCGGCGCATGGCATTGTCTCAGGCATGCGCAATGCCGCTTCCGGAATGGACATGCCCACCTGCTGGGCATCGACGATCCGCCGGAACTCGCTCTTCACCGGCTCCGCGGCTTCATTGGCGATCAGCCGAATGCCGTCGTTGAGCGGCAGGCCTGATTTCACGGCGCGAACGATCACATCCAGCGCATTGGGGAATTCGTTGAGGAAGGCTTTGACACGGCGCTTGCGGCAAAAGGAGATGAACCAGCGCGGCAAGCCGAGGGCCCCGACCAGCAGGGCGGCTGGTACTGCGAACAGCGGCGCGCCGGCTATGAAGGTCAGGAAGCAAAGCGCAATGCCGCTGACAACGGAATAGATGTAGAAGCGCTCCATTGTCATGGTGAGACCGGCCTGACGGATCTGGATCCGCAGTGGCGGGTTCTTGATGGTGCGCGTACTGGTCTTCTGCTTCTCGTCGAGATCCTTCAGCGTGTCCTGCAGCGATTTGCGACGTTTGGCGGCCTCGTTCATCTTTTCGCGAGCCGCTTTCACGACTGCGCGGTCGCTCTCCGCGGCCTTGATGGTTTCCAGACGCTTGCCGGCCTGTTTTGCCGCACTCATGCTGTTGAACATCAAAGCGTATGCAATCGCGCCGGCGCTCGTGCCGGCGAGAAGGACGAAGATCAGAATGGTGCTGTCGATACCGAACATCGGCAAGATTCCTCGCGCCTCTGGGATCCTTACTCGGCCCTCTTCTCCATTGCCTCGAGCGCACTCGCCAGGTGCTGCTCCTCCCCGTAGTAGCGCGCACGCTCCCAGAAATGCGGACGGCCGATGCCGGTCGATACGTGCTCGCCGATAAGCCTGCCGTTCATATCCTCGCCCTTGATATTGTAGAGGACGAGATCCTGCGTGATGATCACGTCGCCTTCCATGCCGATCACTTCGGTGATGTGGGTGATCCGTCGCGACCCGTCGCGCAGGCGCGCGGCCTGGATGATGACATCGACGGAACCGACGATGATTTCGCGCACCGTCCTCTGCGGCAGCGAGTAGCCGCCCATCGCGATCATGGATTCCATGCGGTTCAGGCATTCGCGCGGACTGTTGGAGTGGATCGTTCCCATCGAGCCGTCGTGACCGGTGTTCATAGCCTGAAGGAGATCAAAGACCTCCGGTCCGCGCACCTCGCCGACGATGATGCGGTCCGGCCGCATGCGCAGGCAGTTCTTGACCAGATCGCGCATGGTGACCTCGCCCTCGCCCTCGAGATTGGGCGGGCGGGTTTCCAGGCGCACCACATGCGGCTGCTGAAGCTGCAGCTCGGCCGAATCCTCGCAGGTGATCACCCGTTCTTCGCGGTCGACATAGTTGGTCAGGCAATTGAGCAGCGTCGTCTTGCCGGAACCGGTCGAGCCGGAAATGACGACGTTGCAACGAACGCGACCGATGATCTTGAGGACTTCCGCGCCCTCGGGCGAAATCGCACCGAAACGAACGAGTTGGTCGAGGGTGAGTTTGTCCTTCTTGAATTTTCGGATGGTGAGCGCGGTGCCGTCGATGGCAAGAGGCGGCGCAATGACGTTGACGCGTGATCCGTCGGGAAGACGAGCGTCGCAGATCGGCGAGGATTCATCCACGCGGCGACCAACCTGGGAAACGATGCGCTGGCAGATATTCAGGAGCTGCTGGTTGTCGCGGAAACGGATACCGGTCGTTTCCACTCGCCCGTTGACTTCGATGTAGACGTTGCGGGAGCCGTTCACCATGATGTCGGCAATATCGTCGCGTGCCAGCAGCGGTTCGAGCGGGCCGTAGCCCAGGACGTCGTTGCAGATGTCCTCAAGCAGATCTTCCTGCTCGGCAATCGACATCGCGAAGTTCTTGATCGCGATGATGTCGTTGACGATGTCGCGGATTTCCTCACGCGCGCTTTCCGGATCGAGCTTGGCGAGCTGCGACAGATCGATCGTGTCGATGAGAGCCGAAAAGACCTGGCTCTTGGTGTCGTAATAACCCTCGCCGCGCTCCCGAGGCGCCCGCTTGGCTTCCACGGCCATGCTTGGGGCCTCGATCGCCCGTCGCGCCGGCGCCGCGGCCGGCGACGTTTGTTGCGGCGCGATCGGCGCAGATGGACGAGGTGCTACCGCAACCTCCAAAGGCGCGGGTGCGAGCTGCCGGAATTCCGGCGTCGCCCGACTGCCATCGTCACGGCCTCTCTTGCCAAACATGATCTGCTACCCATCCCGCCCGAGGCGGTTACTTCTTGTTGCGCCTGAGCTTGCCGAGAATATTGCCGAGCCCGGCTTTTTTCTTCGCCTTGAGTTCGCTACGGCCCGTCAGCACATGGGCGATCTCCTTGATCGTGGCCACGACCGGGTTCTTGGCATCCATTTCGCCCAGCATACGGCCGTTGTTGGCGGCATTGCCGAACAACAAAGGCTCGAAAGGAATGACGGCCATGGGCATGATGCCCAGGGGCTCGGCGAAGTCGTTGGCCGAGATCTCGGGACGCTTTGGAACTCCGGCCTGGTTCAGGATCAGCTTGGGCGCCGGGTCATTCGGCCTCAGCCGCTTCAGCATGTCCACCAGGTTCTTGGCGTTGCGCAGATTGGCCAGTTCCGGCGTTGCCGTGATGACGATCTCGTCCGCCTTGATCAGCGTGTTCTTGCTCCAGCCGCTCCAGATATGGGGCACGTCGAGGACCAGCAGAGGTGCGGTGCGCTGCGCCGTGTCGATGATCTGGCTGAAAGCTTCCGGTTCGAAGTCATAGACGCGGTCAAGCGTGGAAGGCGCCGCCAGGAGGGAGAGATGTTCGGCACATTGCGCCAGCAGGCGATCGAGATAGACCTCGTCGATCCGCTCCGGCGAAAAAACCGCCTCGGCGATCCCTTGCGCGGGGTCCTGGTCGAAATTGATGTTCGCGGTACCGAAGGCAAGATCCAGGTCCGCCACGACGACTTCCGACTTGAACAACGAGGATACGGCCCAGGCGACATTGTGCGCGATCGTCGAGGAGCCGACGCCGCCCTTTGCACCCACGAAAGCCACCGAGCGACCGATCGGTTCCGCTTCCGGATCGACAAAAATCGAGGTGACGACGGCGACGATATCGGCCATCGAAACGGGGGCGACCACATATTCCGAAATGCCGGAGCGGATCAGTTCCCGGTAGAGACCGACATCGTTGTAGTGTCCGATCACCACCACCTTAGACGATGGGTCACAGTACTCGGCAAGCTGGCCGAGCTGCTCGAGCATCTCCTTCGGCTCGGCCCGCGTCTCCAGCACGATCAGATTGGGAGTGGGGGCGGAATGATAGAAGTCGACCGCCGTCGGAATTCCGCCCATGTGAACTTTCAGATGGGCCTTGGCCATGCGCCGGTCCATGCCCGCGCGTTCGATCGGGTTGGCAACACCTTCGGTCTCGCAGAAAGCCTGGATGGAAATACGCGGAACAGGCCGCAAAGACTGCATTGCAGCGATGTCCTGGTGCGAGACATCGCCGTCTTCCGCCGAAGGATCGTAGGCGAGATTGGTCATGTTTTGCCCCTTGCGATCCTCGACCTCAGTAGTTGACTTCGGTGCGTGGCGTCGGCGTGTAGAACGGCGCCTTCCGGTACCCGTCGATGACCACCCCGCGCCGCGTCGCATCGACCGGCGTCTGCTGCCGCGGTCCCAGCAGATCGTTCGGATTGGCGATCTGGGCAGCAAGGTTGTTCTGATATGAACAGCCGAAGTTGGTGTAGTGCTTGTTCTCGGTTGTATCGCCGATGTCCGCCGACCAGCGACCGCACTTATCGGTATGGGCGCGCATGGCCGAATAGGTGACACGCACCGGTGCTGCTATGTTCCCCGCGCCGGCATCATAGGAGATGAATGCAATGCGGTCGCGGCGAATGCCGTTGGCAGAAGCGACCTTTGCGAGGCCACGAGCCGTGGATTGAGCGGCAATCTCATTGGCCGAGCCCGAAGGCACTGAAATGGTCAACACTGAGGCGGCGGCGCGGTCATACCCTTCAAGAAAACCAAGCAGCGACTGGCTTTGTGCTCTCGTCATGCCACGGTCGCTCGCCCCGACCGGGATATCCAGCGTCTGGTCCTGCTGCGAAATCATGATCGGGTGATTGGTGCGGTAGTCGTCCGGGATGGCGCCCACCGTGACGCTGTCGCGATTGGCGCAACCGCCGAGCAGCGCAACAGCTATTAGAACCGCAGGAGCAACCATTCTTGTGGCTCGACCCTCGCGCATCGTCGGCGGGACCAAGTTGCTTGCCGAGTAAGACATGTTCACTCCCCGCTTACTTGTAGATGAAGCCGACGACGCCGTGATACCGGCCGGCGGGCTTGTCGGTCTGCATGGTGCCGTAGACACGATTGACCCGGCCTAGGAACATCCCCGCGCCATCGCTGGCAGCGTTGAAGTTGTCGTCGGGCTTGGCGAGGTCGTTGCGTGCGACCGGCCGGGCGAGATAGGGCGTGATGATGACAACCAGTTCACTTTCGTTGCGAACGAAATCTCGGCTGCGGAACAACGCACCAAGTACAGGGATCTTCGAGAGACCCGGGAGGCCGTTGATGGCCTGGCGGACGTCGTCGCGGACCAGACCCGCAATCATCATCGACCCGCCGGAAGGGAGTTCAACGGTAGTGTCTGCCAACCGCTTGCGGATCGAGATCATGTTGGAGTCGTTGAGTGAGACGGAAGCTTCCGTCGTCGGCTCGGACACGGAAGTTCTGACCTTCAAGCTGATGCGACCTGCCGAAAGAACGACCGGCTGAAATTCGAGCCCGATGCCGTACTCAACTGACCTGAAGCCGTAGATTCTCTTGATGGTGCCGTCGTCCTGCTTTTCGCTGTCGGCACTATTGAGAAGATTGTATTCTCCGCCGACCCGGAACGTCGCCTTTTCACCCGAAACAGCTGTGAGCGTCGGTTCGGCCAGAGTTTTCATGACCCCGGCCTGTTCCATAGCGTTTACATATGCCTTGAGAGACGATGACTCTATGTTGAACCCCGAGCCCGACAGCGGCTTGCCTAGGCCCGGATAGTTCTGCCCCAGCGAGCTCCAGGTAATGCCATTCGAGCCGCCGTTACCCACCATATTGACGCCGAGCTGCTTCATGACGGACCGGCTTACCTCCGCCACCGTCACCTTCAGCGTCACCTGGTCGTCGCCCATGATCTGGAGCAGGTTGACGATCTGGCTCTTCTGGCGGGTCTGGTCGGGGTTGTTGATGTCCACCCCGCCATCGCGAGAGCCGCCCACAGCCGTTTGCGAATATTGGCCGGTGGTCGCTTCACCGCCCGTCACGAAGATGGTGGCGAGATCAACGGCACGCTTGGAGTCGAGCGGCGTGTCGACCGTACCTGTCAGGACGACGTTGTCGTTGAGAAGTTCGACCTTGATGTCCGAATTCGGAATAAAGCGCTTGAGGTATTCCTCAAGTCCGGCGACATCGCGCTCGACGGCGAGATCAAGGCTGACGATCTGCTCGCCATTGGGACCAAAGACAAAGATGTTGGTCTCGCCAACCGCCTTGCCGAACAGATAGATGCGGCGCGAGGTGCGCGTCACGGCGTCAGCCACCGTCGGATTGGCGACGAGGATATCGTAGGCGTCGTTCGGCAGATCGATGACGATTGATTTGTTGAGGCCGAGCTTGATGCGCTGGCCGGCAGCCGTATTGCCCACACGCGCCTTGCCGCCCGCGGCCTGCGCGTCAATGGTGCTCACTACACCAGTCCCGAACAACAGGAGACCCACGGCAAGGGTGGTGGCAAACCGGGACATGACCTTCATTTCCTTGCCCCCACTTCGGAAACTTCTCCGGATTTGATCAGGCGCACCGTGCCGCGCCGTCCGTTGCCCGAAACGAGGTAGTCGGCTTCGCCCACGTTCTTCTCCTGGGTGTCCTTGATCGAGCGCAGCGCCAATGTCAGCCGATCGGCCATCTGTTGCGCCACGGTGATGATCTCGGCCTGCTGGGGCGTGAGCTCCAGCGTCGCCGTCTGGCCAACACGGGTCTTCTTGCCTTCCTCGTCTTCCTGGATGGTCTGGTCGATCGCCAGGACGCGGATGTTCTTCAGAATGGTTTCCGTCGTGAAACCGCCGCCGCTGTTCGCAGGATCGGCCTTGCGCGTCATGATGACGTCGACGAAATCATTTGGCAGGATAAAGCCACCGGCAGACGTGTCCGCGGCAATCGCCGTCGCAACGGCCCGGGTGCCCGATGGCAGGATGGAGGACATGAAACTCTGCCCTTCGCCAATGAGCTTGGAGCGGCGGACGGGTTCACCACTGTACATGGCAACGCGGGCGACGGAGCTCTTGAGCTTTTCGGCAGCCTCGGGATCGCTGGCACGGGTGATGAAGTTGGGATTCACACCGTCAGCCGGCCAGGATTCCCATTTGATGCTGGATTCCAGCGGGCTTCCCATTGCGACGTCGGCGCTCAGCACCAGAACGTCCTCCAGCGCGATCGTCGGCTGCTGGGGACCTGCCTCGACGATCTGAGGTGCCGGCGGCACGGCCATGTTCTTGGCGACATAGCCGGCGCCGCCCGCAGCGGCCACCGCCACACTCAAAATAATCAACCGGGATGCCGGCATCGCCCCAATCCACCCTGACAAACCACCTTAGCCAGGTCGGACTGTGCGTCCAAAATCGTCAAATTATGGTTAATGGAGTTCTAATTCGACGATCTAGAGGAATAGGTTTCCAACGGTCGCGCAGACACCTGCAAGGACAGTACAACCAACAACTTCCGTTACCGACGAAATCTGCAACTAGGCCGAGAGCTTCGCCAGGGCCCACAGCACCAGCGGCGATTCCGGAAAAGCAAGCAAACCGCCCAGGCCCAGCGCAATCCCGTAAGGCACGCCCACCTTTTCGTCAGCGAAATGGCGAAGGAAAGTGCTGTGACCAGTCAGGGATGCCAATGGCGATTTTCGGTAGACGAGAATGGCAAGCGTCAATGCGCCACCGATAAGGGATGCAAACACCAGATACTGGAGAAGGTTCATGTTGAAGCCCATCCAGATAGAAGTCGCAGCCAGAAGCTTGGCATCGCCGCCACCCATGCCACCCATGGCGAACAGGCCGAACGTGAAGCACAGGACCAACATGCCGGTCGCCAGATGCAGACCATAGGCCGCCCAATCCATGCCGGTGAATGGTGCAACCGCCATGAAGGTCAAGGTCAGAACCACCGACACACGATTGGCGATCGTCATCGACAGCATGTCTGAAACTGCCGCGAACAGCATGCAGAACGGAAAGACGACAAAGATCAGCGCTACAAGCATGGCCTGACATGAAAAAGAACAGCGATGGCAAAAACTCTAATCCAACTCCGTTAAGGATAGATGAGCCGAACCACACAAAAGCCGTGTATACTGCCCGTCAGCCAGGCCCGTCACACCATTTCGCGGCCATCAGCCAGGGGCATTTAACCCTTGGTTCACCAATCTCGTTCATCTTCCCTTTCGACTTTTGCCGTGCCGGAGACCGAGATGTCCCTGTCGAAACCGCTGATCGTGGCCGTGGCCATCGCCGCCGCGATTGCTTCGCCTTCCAAGGCCGAGGTCGGTATCGAAGTTACCATGAACCAGGCCAGGATCGTGAAATTGCCACGAGCCGCCGACACCGTGGTCATCGGCAATTCGGCCATCGCCGATGCTGCCGTGCAGGACGCCTCCACGATCGTGCTGACCGGCAAGGGTTTCGGCGTCACCAACATCGTGGCTCTCGACAATCAGGGCAGCCCCATCCTGGACGAACAGGTCACAGTCGTTCGCCAGGCCGTCAGCTCGGTCCGCATCTATCGACGCTCGCAGGTCCAGACCATGTCGTGCACGCCTTATTGCGAGAGCGCGACAAAGACCGAGGCCGAGAAGGTTTCCGAGACGGAAATGAACGCCGGCCAATAGGCGGCTTCGAAAGCGTCCGGTCCTCTCTCTGGTTAAGCTCAGGTAAAGACTTCATCCGTTAGTTTAGGAATCAACAAAACGGGCCTTCAACAGGTTTGGTCTAGGCTTCCGGCGGGTTCGGCTTGAGGGTTCCAGGCGTATGGGGCAGGAAGACAAACGCGATAAGGCGCGCGCAGCGCGGCGTCTTGGCTTTCTTGCCCATTTCGCACGCGACCGTCGTGGCAGCACAGCCATCGAATTCGCAGCTCTCGCCATCCCATTCTCGCTGCTTGTCTTCGCGATCCTCGAGAGCTGCCTTTCCTTCGCCGGCCAGGAAGTGCTGACAAATGCCACCGACGACCTCGCTCGTCAGCTGCGGACCGGCCAGCTGAAGGCCAATGTCGTTACCGTCGACTCCCTGAAGACGAAGATTTGCGACCGGCTCAACGTCCTGACGGTCAACGACTGCACCAACCGCCTGAAGATCGATCTGCGCAACTACTCCTCATACCAGGATGCAGCGGATCATTCCTATCAGATCGTCAATGGCGACATCGTCCTCATGGACGGGACCAATGTGGATTCCAAACAATTCGTCGCCGAGCCTGGCGGCGAACAATCGATCAACATGCTGCGCGTCTTCTACAAATGGCCGGTGTTCACCGACCTGCTGAAAAAATCGATGGCCAACCTGAGGGACGGCTCCACCCTGCATTTTGCAACCAATACCTGGTCGAACGAACCCTTTGGCAAGTGACCGGGGTATCGTACCCTCGCGAAGGAACCGAAATGCAGCTTCAAATGCCGAAATGGCCGACGGTTGCTAGGCTCAAGGCGATCGCTAGAAGGCTCGGCAAGGACAATCGCGGCGTAGCAGCGGTCGAATTCGCTTTCCTGGCTCCTGTCCTGCTCATGATGTACTTCCTGACCCTGGAGGCTTCGCAAGCGATTGAAACCAACAAGAAAGTAAGTCGCCTCGGCAGCATGGTGGCTGACCTGATCGCGCAGAACCCCGGGAGCTCCATCACCAAGAGCGATATCCAAAGTGTGATGGATATCGGAAAGACGACGCTCCTGCCCTACGCCCGGTCCAAACCAACCATTACGATCACCGGCCTGCAGTTGACCACCGATCCGATGCCGAAGGCAAAGGTTGCCTGGTCACGCAAACTGGACGCTGATACTTTCAGCCAGGGTCTTACGGTAGGAACAGAAGTCGCCATTCCTTCCGCGCTGGCTATCAAGGACACATTTCTCGTCAAGGTGGACAGCAACCTCGACTACAAACCGCTGATCGTCTGGGCCGCAGGGGGCGAGCAGCTTGGACTGCTCAATACCTTCAAGAGCATCACGATGGGCGAGAGCTATCTGCTGCGGCCACGCACGGTATCGAAACTCACTTGCACGGACTGCTAACGGGCAGGTTCGTCGCTCGCTCGATCGGGTTTGGATTCCGGCTGGACAACCTCGCGCAGGATCGTTTCAGCGACTGCGTAGTCGCGGTGACTGACTGCAGCGAAGCCTCCGGAATGTCTGGGCTCCAGCAGGCGGTATGTTTCCGGCGTCTGTCCCTTGAGATTGGTCAAGAAGACCAAAAGACGCCGCTTGGCCTCCGGATCGAGGTTTTTCAACACGGCATGCGGTCCATAACGCAGCAGGCCCGACTGCCAGATCACCTGTAACGAACCTGCCGGCAGACCCGCCTCCTTCAGTCTTGCGGTCGTGCCACCTGTCGCCGCATCATTGTCGGAGCCGGACGGCGCCCAACCGAAGATGGCATCGGCCTTGTTCTCGACCAGCATCGCCTCGGCAGCAGAGGCCGAGGGCGCATGCTCCAGAAACGGGCTCTCTTGCGAAAAAGAAATCTGGGCAGGCGCCAGTTCCGCCAGAGGCAGCAGCCAGCCCGCAATGCTTTCTGCTGGTCCCACCGCGATACGATGCGCGGCCATGGCCTGTGGTGACGAGACCTTGCCGTCCCGGGTTATCAGGATCGAGCGGATACCGGTCGCCCCGTCGTCATCTGTCGGCGCGACAAGCGGCTCGACGCAGCCACAGCGCTCGGACGCCGCCGCATAGGCCATGGCAGAATAGATTGCATATTCGACGCGGCCGGCTGCCTGCGCTTCGATCAGCGTTGCATAGTCCGGCGCGACCAGGAACTCGACCTTCATGCCGAGCGCCATGGAATAGGCCCGCGTCAAGGCTGAAAGACCAGGCACCGTGTTGCCAGCGCCTGGTTCCGCGACGATCCCGATCCTGAATGTGCCGATGTCGTCGCGCCAATCGGCTCGCGCAGGCGAAATGGCGGTGGCCAGCAAAGCCGCGGCGGCCAGAACCTTCCAACAGCGCAGGAGGCGAAAACGACTCAGCATCAGCCCAGGATTGATCCCCTTGCACAATTCGGACGCGGCTTTGCCGAAAAGTCGCTTCCCTCCATTATCAACGGAAGCCGTTGCCGTTTGGTTTCCGAATTGCCAACGCCGTTGCGCGATCCTATGTCTTGGCCGACAAACAAACCGAAAGGCTCGAATGGCGCGCGCTTTCATCTTCGTTCTGGATTCCTTCGGTATCGGCGGCGCAGCCGACGCCGGAAAATACGGCGATGAGGGCTCCGACACGTTCGGCCACATCGCCGAAGCGTGCGTCGCGGGAAAGGCCGACCGTGAAGGTCTCCGCAACGGACCGCTCGCCGTGCCCAACATGGCGGCACTCGGTCTCGCTCGCGCCGCCAGGACGGCAACAGGTTTTGTGTTTCCCGACGCCCCTGCCAGACAGGGTACTTTCCACGGCGCAGCACAAGAGGTTTCCAGCGGCAAGGACACACCCTCCGGTCACTGGGAGATCGCCGCGCTGCCGGTTCGTTTCGACTGGGGCTATTTTCCGGACACCATCCCGGCCTTTCCCGCCTCGCTCACCGAAGCGATGATCCGTGAAGGCAACGTGCCCGGTATCCTCGCCAATCGGCATGCATCGGGTACCGGCGTGATCGAAGAATTCGGTGAGGAACACATCCGCACGGGCATGCCGATCTGTTATACGTCGGTGGATTCGGTGCTGCAGATCGCCGCGCATGAGGACCATTTTGGCCTCGAACGGCTCTATGATTTCTGCAAGATCGTGCGGCGACTTGTCGATCCGTTGAACATCGGCCGTGTCATTGCCCGTCCCTTCATCGGTGAAACCGCGGCAACGTTCATCCGCACACCCAACCGCCGCGACTTTTCTGTCCCCCCGCCCGAGCCGACACTTCTCGACCGGCTGACGGCGCGCGGCAGCCGCGTCATCGCCGTGGGCAAGATCGGTGACATCTTTGCCCATCGCGGCATTTCGGAGGTGCGGAAAGCGCCGGGCAACATGGCGATGTTCGACAAGGCGCTCACCGCGATGGACGACGCACGCGACGGTGATTTCGTCTTCGCCAATTTTGTCGACTTCGATACCGATTTCGGTCATCGCCGCGACGTTGCCGGCTATGCAGAGGCGCTCGAAGCGTTCGACAAGCGCATCCCCGAAGCCCTGGCAAAACTGCGGACTGGCGATCTCTTCATCTTGACCGCAGACCACGGCAACGACCCGACCTGGCGGGGCACGGACCATACGCGCGAGCGAATTCCAGTGATCGGCATTGCCCCGGGCCTCAGAGGTGGCGACATCGGACTCAGGCCAACTTTCGCCGACATCGGCGAAACCGTGGCCGAGCATCTCGGCCTGCCGCCTGGGCGCCATGGCACGTCGTTCTTCACTGAGCTTGGTGGCCATGCCTGAATTGCCAGAAGTCGAAACCGTCCGCCGCGGACTGCAACCGGTCATGGAAGGTGCCCGCATCGTCACCGTGGAGGCACGCCGCCCTGATCTGCGCTTTCCTTTCCCAGAGCGCTTCGTTGAACGACTCGAGGGCAGACGTATCACTGCGCTTGGTCGACGTGCCAAATATCTGACCATGCACATGGAAGAAGGGCCATTGCTGATCTGCCATCTCGGCATGTCCGGTTCCTTTCGTATCGAACAGGCCAATGGCGCCGCTGTGCCGGGCGACTTTCATCATGAGCGTTCGAAAGCCGCGGCCCATGACCATGTCGTATTCCATCTCGAGACGGCGCTCGGAGGCGAGGCGTGTGTCGTCTTCAACGATCCGCGTCGCTTTGGCTTCATGCTGTTCGGCGAAGGCGCGGCCGGCGAGCATCCCATGCTGAAGGATCTCGGCGTCGAACCAACCGGCAATGCACTGGACGGCCCGCTGCTTGCCTCCCTCTTCGAGGGCCGGAAGACGCCGCTCAAGGCGGCGCTGCTCGATCAGAGGCTGATTGCGGGCCTCGGCAATATCTACGTCTCGGAAGCACTGTGGCGGGCTGGCCTTTTGCCAACGCGCGCGGCTGGTACAATTTCCGGTCCCGGCAGAACAGCTCGAGAGCAAAGCGAGAAGCTGGCCGGGGCGGTGCGTTCGGTTATCGCTGACGCGATCGCTGCCGGAGGCTCGTCGCTGAAGGACTATGTGCAGACTGACGGCTCGCTGGGCTATTTCCAGCACTCTTTCGCCGTTTATGACCGCGAGGGGGAGCCTTGCTCCAAACCGGGCTGTAACGGGCATATCGAACGGATCGTTCAAGGCGGCCGCTCCACGTTCTATTGCCGCTCCTGCCAGGAGTAGGCTAGACGGGTCTCACCGCAATGAGGAGACCGAGCCATGGCCTATGAAACCATCATCGCCGAGACCCGCGGCAAGGTCGGGCTCATCACGCTGAACCGGCCCAAGGCGCTGAATGCGCTGAATTCGCAGGTCCTCGCCGATATCCTCGAGGCGGTGAAAGCCTTCGAGGCTGACGCCAGCATCGGTGCCATGGTCATCACCGGATCCGAAAAAGCCTTCGCCGCCGGCGCCGACATCAAGGAGATGCAGACCAAGACCTATGTTGAGGCCTTCATGCAGGACTTTTTCGTCGGCTGGGAGGAACTCACCCGCGCCCGCAAGCCGGTGATCGCGGCAGTGGCCGGTTATGCGCTGGGCGGCGGCTGTGAGTTGGCGATGATGTGCGATTTCATCATCGCCGCCGACAATGCCAAGTTCGGCCAGCCCGAAATCACGCTTGGTGTCATGCCCGGCATGGGCGGATCGCAGAGGCTGACACGCTTCGTCGGCAAGTCCAAAGCCATGGACATGGTGCTGACGGGGCGCATGATGGACGCTGCGGAAGCCGAGCGCTGCGGTCTCGTCTCGCGTATCGTGCCAACGGCTGAACTCCTCGATGAGGCACTGAAGGCCGCAACCAAGATCGCTGACTTCTCGCTGCCCGCTGTCATGATGGCCAAGGAAGCCGTGAACCGCTCCTACGAGACAACGCTCGCCGAGGGCCTGCGATTCGAACGGCGTGTTTTCCACTCGATGTTTGCGCTCGATGACCAAAAGGAAGGCATGGCCGCCTTTGCCGAGAAGCGAAAGGCCAATTTCAGCAACCGTTAGACCCAAGGGCTGCTCAAAAATGAGCAGTCGCGGCGTTGACGCGCCGGAAAAGCTGAACTATAAGCCGCCACGACTGAGGCGGCCCCATGGCTGCCCATTGTTTTTTGCGCCCTGCGGCACGCCGCAAACGCTTACCATAGAGATAGAAGAGAGGCAGTATGGCCAATACCTCGTCGGCCAAGAAGGCTACGCGCAAGATCGCTCGCCGTGCGGCAGTGAACAAGAACCGCCGTTCGCGCGTTCGCACCTATGTGCGCAAGATGGAAGAAGCGCTGGCAGCCGGCGACAAGGTTGCTGCCGAGGCGGCCTTCAAGGACGCCCAGCCGGAATTGATGCGCGCCGCCACCAAGGGCGTGCTGCACAAGAACACCGCCTCCCGCAAGGTCTCGCGCCTTGCTCAGCGCCTGAAGACGCTGTCGGCCTAAGCCACAAGGCATCACAAAATTCTGAAAACCCGGCGCTCACGCGTCGGGTTTTTTCGTTTGCCGGCAATGACTTGAAATGAACGTTCAATAGCTGCCGCAACGGCAGTTATCGAACATGTCGAGAACTTTGCCGGCATCTTTGTTCCGGACGCAGCCACGAACCCGCAGCCAAATCCCACCCGGCATAAATAACCTTTTAACTTCAGTCGGTTAGCAAAGACCTGCGCGGGATTATCCACAGCTTGTTCACATCGCAAGCCGGGCTTCGGGAAGAACTCAATGTCAAGCGATTTTTTAAAAATTATTTCGCGCCAGCTACCCTTTTTCATATTCGCCGGAAAAGGGTTTGAATCACAAGAACTTTGCCTCGGGAGGCACGTGTAGGGGGAGCTAAATGCCCCTCCGTGGCTGCCAGATTCGTTAAAAATCCGTTAGACGCGGCCTTGCCCTTTCCACAGCGATTTCTGTAATGTCTGGTCATCGAGAGGGGCGGGCCGTTAGGCTCTCGACCTAGCCCAAAAACAGGCAAAATCTGCAACGCGGAAGCAATTCCGCGAGAGGCTGGGTCTGTCCTTTCGATGCGTAGTGGGGACCGGGGTTAACAGGGCATGGCAGGTCGGACGCAGCTGGCATTTTTGCCGGATGGGTTCGTTTTGTCTCTGTCGCTTCGTATTGCATCGATGGGGGTTGTTTACCCTTGCATGCGCTAGACCACGTTTCCAGCCAGCGGCGGCTGGGGACTTGGGAGGTATGAGACCGGAGAAGGCTGCGAAGATCGGCCCGCCGGTACACGTCAGACAAAGTAACGAGGATCTGAATGATACAGAGTGGCACAAACAGGGAGCTCGGCGGCAGCTTTCCTTTTTCCGGGGACATCGTCGGAGAAGGCGCTATGGCTGCAAGCAACGAGGCTGAACAGCGTTTCGAGCGTATCAGGGCACAGCTGAAGGCGCGCCTCGGCAGCGAGGTCTATTCGAGCTGGTTCGGCCGCATGAAGCTTGTGGAGCTCTCCAAGGGCGTCGCCCGCATGTCGGTGCCGACCGCCTTCCTGCGCTCCTGGATCAACGGTCACTACCTCGACGTCATCACCGAGCTGTGGAAGCAGGAAGAAACCGGTATCCTCAAGGTCGAGGTGGTCGTTCGCAGTGCCACACGCCACGCTGCCCCTGACCTGGAGGCCGCGCCGCTGCGCAAGGTCGCCAAACAGGCGCAGACCACGCTGTCCTCCGGCACCACATTGGGCGCCGGCAAGCAGGAACGTGCTCCGATGGCACGCGGCGCGGCGGTTGAGCCGGATTTCCGTCAGAATGTTCTCGGTTCGCCACTCGACCCGCGCTACACCTTCGGCTCGTTCGTCGAAGGGCCGTCGAACCGCGTGGCTTTCGCGGCAGCACGTGCCGTCGCCGAGTCCGCTTCGAGTGCGGTGCGCTTCAACCCCTTGTTCCTCCACGCCACCGTGGGACTGGGCAAAACCCATCTTCTGCAGGCGATCGCAGCGGAATCGCTGCGCCACAATCCGAAGTCGCGCGTCGTTTATCTGACCGCCGAGTATTTCATGTGGCGCTTCGCCACCGCGATCCGCGACAACAATGCGCTTACCCTCAAGGAGCAGCTGCGTGACATCGACCTGCTGATCATCGACGACATGCAGTTTCTGCAAGGCAAGTCGATCCAGCACGAATTCTGCCACCTCATCAACATGCTGCTCGACAGCGCCAAGCAGGTGGTTGTCGCCGCAGACCGGCCGCCATCCGAACTGGAGTCGCTGGAACCGCGCGTTCGCTCGCGTCTCAATGGCGGCGTAGCGCTCGAAATGGCTGCGCCTGACTACAGCATGCGCCTCGCCATGCTGAAGCAGCGTCTGGCCACGGCCAAGCAGGACGACACCTCGCTCGACATCGCCGACGATATCCTCGACCATGTCGCCCGCACGGTGACCGGCTCCGGCCGCGAACTGGAAGGCGCATTCAACCAGCTGCTTTTCCGGCAGTCGTTCGAGCCCCAGATCACGATCGACCGCATCGACGAGATCCTTGGTCATATTTATCGCACCGGCGAACCGAAACGTGTGCGCATCGAGGATATCCAGCGCATCGTGGCACGCCACTACAATGTCTCGAAGACGGAACTGCTGTCGAACAGGCGTACCCGCACCATCGTCAAGCCAAGGCAGGTGGCAATGTACCTCTCCAAGGTCTTGACCCCACGCTCGCTGCCGGAAATCGGCCGCAGGTTCGGCGGCCGCGACCACACCACGGTTCTCCACGCTGTCCGCAAGATCGAGGATCTGTCGGGCGCCGACAACACGCTGGCGCAGGAGCTCGAACTGCTCCGCCGGCTGATTAACGACCAGGCTTGACGAGCCGGGCGGCAACCAAGCCGCCCGCATCCGCCGTTATCCCCGACAAAGCCCGCGGAACCGCTCGCTGCCGGTTCCGCGGGCTTGCGTTCAAGGGGTTTTTCCTGTCAGCTTGGTTAGAATCTGAATGTGTTCAGACCTTTCGCGGGGCGCCGTTTCACGGAACCTCGAAAGTCATTCAAGCGAGCCTTCATCGTCATGCGTGTTATCCTCGAACGGTCCAATCTCCTGAAATCCCTCAACCACGTTCACCGCGTGGTCGAGCGCCGCAACACCATACCGATCCTGTCCAACGTGCTGTTGATGGCCGAGGGCGGCAGCCTGGAAATGAAGGCCACCGACCTTGATCTGGAGGTGACCGAAGCTGCACCCGCCAAAGTGGAACAGTCGGGCGCCACCACCGTGCCGGCGCATCTGCTCTACGACATCGTGCGCAAGCTCCCGGACGGCGCCGAGGTGATGCTGAAGACGGATGAGGACGGCAATGCCATGACCGTCATCTCCGGCAGGTCCAGCTTCCGGTTGCAGTGCCTGCCGCAGTCCGACTTCCCGGAACTGTCGGCCGGCACGTTCTCCCATATCTTCCGGCTCGAAGCGACCGCCCTGAAGCGCCTAATCGACAAGACCCAGTTCGCGATCTCGACTGAAGAGACGCGTTACTACCTCAACGGCATTTTCCTGCACACCCACGAGGTGGGCGGCAAGCTCAAGTTGCGTTCGGTAGCGACCGACGGTCATCGCCTCGCGCGCGCCGAGATGGATGCGCCAGCGGGCTCTGAGGGCATGCCGGGCATTATCATCCCACGGAAGACCGTCAGCGAGCTGCAGAAACTTGTCGACGATCCGGATGTCGCGGTAACAACCGAGCTTTCCGACACCAAGATCCGTCTCACCATCGGCAGCGTGGTCCTTACATCCAAGCTGATCGACGGCACCTTTCCCGACTACCAGCGGGTCATTCCGACGGGCAATGACAAGAAGCTGGTCATCGATCGTCAGACTTTCGCGGCCGCGGTTGACCGCGTTTCCACCATCTCCTCGGAGCGAGGACGTGCGGTGAAGCTGACGATCTCAGATGGCCAGGTCACGCTGGCGGTCAACAATCCCGACTCTGGCAGCGCGACTGAAGAATTGGCGGCAGACTACGCCGCCGATCCGATCGAGATCGGCTTCAACGCACGCTACCTGCTCGATGTTGCCGCTCAACTCAGCGGCGGCGAGGCTCGGTTCATGCTTGCGGATGCCGGTTCCCCCACCCTGATCCACGACACCAGCGACGAGAATGCGCTCTACGTGCTGATGCCGATGCGCGTTTAGTCGCGCGCATCGCCTTGATCCCATGATAAACGAACCGAGCCGGGAGGGCGCAATCAGCGCGCAGACCCACCTCACCCGGCTCGCCCTCACCAATTTCCGCAATTATGCGGCGCTGTCACTTGACCTGAAACCTGGAGCCGTTGTCTTCACCGGCGATAACGGTGCGGGCAAGACAAATCTGCTTGAGGCCATTTCGCTTTTCACACCCGGACGAGGCTTGCGCCGGGCGCCCTACGGCGACGTCGCCCGCGAAGGGAGCGACGGTGGTTTCGCACTGCATGTCCGTCTCGACGGCCCTTCCGGGGAGGCTGAAATCGGCACCGGCGTTTCAGGTGGTGACGTCCCTGGTGAAGGTGGGCGGCGCGTGCGCATCAATGGCGCGGCGGCACGTTCGGCCGAGGACATGCTGGAATGGTTGCGTATCGTCTGGCTGACGCCGGCGATGGATGCGCTGTTCACAGGCCCCGCCGGCGACCGCAGGCGCTTCCTCGACCGGCTGGTGCTTGCGATCGACGGCAGCCACGGCCAGCGTGCGCTGGACTACGAAAAGGCCATGCGCGGCCGCAACCGCCTGCTTGCCGACGGCACGCGTGACAGCGCGTGGTTCGACGCGATCGAGACACAGATGGCGGAAACCGGCGTGGCGATTGCAGCCGCCCGCAGCGAAATGGTGCGGCTTCTGTCGGCGATGATCGAGAAACTGCCGGGTGACGGACCTTTCCCGCAGGCTGATATCGCACTCGCAGGCGAACTGGAAACTGAAATCGACACCATGCCAGCGGTCGAACTGGAGGAGAAATTCCGCCAGGCGCTGGCCAGTGGCCGCGACCGCGACCGCGCAGCCGGCCGCACGCTGGACGGACCGCATCGATCGGACCTGCTGGTGCGGCACCGTCCGAAGGCAATGCCGGCGGAACTTTGCTCAACCGGGGAACAGAAGGCGCTTCTGGTTGGACTGGTGCTCTCGCACGCCCGCCTCACCGGCGAAATGTCCGGTCTCACCCCCATCCTGCTGCTTGACGAGATCGCGGCACATCTCGATGCCGGTCGGCGCGCGGCGCTGTTCTCGATCCTGGAGGAGCTGAATTGCCAGGCATTCATGACAGGCACCGACGCGGCACTGTTCTCCAGCCTGCGCGGCCGTGCGCAGTTCCTCAGTGTCGATCACGGCGCTGTTGTGCCAACCGCTGACGCCTGACAACCGCCAGGCAGGACGGTATGGTCTCGGCATGAACAGCCCTGCCCTTTCCGACGAAGAACTCGAACGCTACGCACGCCACGTCGTGCTGCCGGAAATCGGCGGAGCCGGCCAGCAGAAGCTGAAACGCGCACGCGTGCTGGTTCTCGGCGCCGGCGGGCTCGGTGCGCCGGTGCTGGAATATCTCGCGGCAGCCGGCATCGGCACGCTTGGCATCGTCGACGACGATACCGTGTCGCTTTCCAATCTTCAGCGACAGATCATCCACGACACGGGCGCGGTCGGGAGATCGAAAGGCGAGAGCGCCAAAGTCGCGATCGCCCGCATCAACCCGCATGTCACGGTGGAATTGCACGATCTGCGCCTGACGGCGGAAAACGCGGCAAGCATCGTTCGCGCATACGATGTCGTGGTGGACGGTTCCGACAATTTCGAAACCCGCTATGTGCTGGCAGACGCCTGCGCAGTGGAGAAGAAACCACTGGTCCATGCTGCCGTCGGCCGCTTCGACGGCTCGATCACCGTCCTGAAACCCTTTGAAAACGGGCCGGATGGACGCCCGAACCCGACATATCGCGACCTCTTCCCGGAAGCACCGCCACCTGGCCTGGTGCCGTCCTGCGCGGTTGCCGGCGTAGTCGGCGCGCTCACCGGCGTCATCGGCACTCTGCAGGCGATGGAGACCATCAAGCTCGTAGCCGGAATCGGTGAGCCGCTGGTTGGGCGGCTACTGCTTTACGACGGGCTGGCCGCGCGTTTCGACACCATCCGCTATCGGAGCCAGGGATGAGCATCGACATCGCAGTGACCAGACTGCCTTCTGATTTCGAACGCTGGGACGAATTGCTCACCCTGATCATGCGCGCCTTCGCCTACATGGATGGCGTGATCGACCCGCCTTTCTCCGCGCACCGGCTATCGGTGGATGGCCTGCGCGAAAAGGCAGGCACGGAAACCGGGTTCCTGGCCATGCAGGATGACCAGATCGTCGGCTGCATCTTCGCCGCCGAACACGCGCGGCATTTCTATGTCGGCAAGCTTGCGGTCGAGCCTGGCCTTCAGGGTCGTAAGATCGGGCGCGAACTGATGCGAGCCGCCGAGGCTCATGCCTGCGCCGCGGGAAAGCCTGTGCTCGAATTGCAGGCGCGGGTGGAACTGACCGGCAATCAGGCAGCCTTCACCCGCCTGGGCTTTGTGGAGACCGGGCGAACCGCCCATGCCGGCTATAACCGGCCGACATCAGTGACCATGCGCAAGACGCTGTCATAGACGCATCACAGGCGATGATCAGGCGCGGGCGGGCAGCACGCGATCCGGCGGCCGGTGTCCGTCGAAGAAGGTACGGATGTTGATGATGACCTTCTCGCCCATATCGATGCGCCCCTCCAGGGTCGCCGAACCCATGTGCGGCAGCAGCACCACCTTGTGCTTGGCGGCAAGCCTGAGCAGCTTGGTGTTCAGCGCCGGCTCGTTCTCGTAGACGTCGAGGCCGGCGCCGGCGATCTTGCCGTCCTGCAGCAACTTGATCAGCGCATCCTCGTCGATGATGTCTCCGCGCGCCGTGTTGACGATGTAGGCGGTGGGTTGCAGCAACGCCAGTCGCCGGGCCGAGAGGAGATGGAATGTGGCCGGCGTCGAGGGACAATTGACAGAAATGATGTCCATGCGGGCCAGCATCTGGTCGAGGCTTTCCCAATAGGTTGCCTCAAGTTCGTCTTCCACGCTTTGCAGGACGCGATGGCGGTTGTGGTAGTGGATCGAGAGGCCAAAAGCCTTGGCACGGCGTGCAACCGCGGTGCCGATACGGCCCATGCCAACGATTCCGAGCCGTTTGCCCCAGATGCGCCGGCCAAGCATCCAGGTGGGCGACCAACCGGGCCATTTCCTGTCGCCGGCAAGCACGTTGGAGCCTTCGGCGAGCCGTCTCGGCACAGCGAGCATCAGCGCCATTGTCATATCGGCGGTGTCTTCGGTCAGCACATTCGGCGTGTTGGTGACTGCGATGCCCTTTTTCGAGGCCGCTGCGACATCAATGTGATCCACACCATTGGAGAGGCTGGCGATCAGCTTGAAGTTCGGTCCGGCCTGTTCGATGAGCTCGGCATCGATGCGATCGGTGATGGTGGGAACGAGCACATCGGCTTCCCGCAACGCCGCGGCAATCTCCTCGCGCGACATGGGCTTGTCTTCAACGTTCAGCCTGGCGTCGAACAACTCGCGCATCCGCGTCTCGACAGGATCAGGCAATTTGCGCGTGATCACAACGAGAGGCTTCTTTTTGCCGGCCATCGTTTCCTCGTTCCCGGGATGCTGTTGAGACCTCTTTAACCAAGACCGGCGAAACTGCAAACTGGTCTCGGTAGCCATGCCTCATGTAACAAGTGGGACAGCCGAAGACAAAGAAAAAGGCGCGTGCGCAGGATTGCCGACAGCGCTGGAAAAAAGGAACGAACGTGTCTGGTTTCGCGTCGCTACGTCTGATTCTCTCCGCGACAATGCTTGGCCTGCTCACGCTTACTCCGGTCGCGACGGCGCAAAATGCCGCAGCGCCGGTTCAGACGGTGACATTGGGGCCAAGCGGCTTGCCTTTGCCCCGGTTCGTCAGCCTGAAGTCGGCACGGGTCAACTCACGCGTCGGCCCGGGCGTCAATTATTCCGTCGACTGGATGTACACCAGGGCCGGACTGCCGATGGAGATCGTGCAGGAATACGATACCTGGCGGCGTGTGCGTGATGCCGACGGTTCCGAGGGCTGGGTAAGCCAGGCTCTGCTGTCGGGCAAGCGCACGGCGATCATCGCGCCGTGGCAACGCGGCAAGGATGTGCGCATCAATCTCGTGAAGAGCACCGCCAAGGATGCCAGCGTGATTGCGATGATCGAGCCGGGTGTCATCGGCTCCATCAAGTCCTGTGACGGGCAGTGGTGCGAGATGAGCCTAAGCGGCCATACCGGCTGGATCAGCCAATCGCTGGTCTGGGGTGCCTACCCCGGCGAAAAGATCAACGAGTAGACCAAACGACGCGGGACTTAGGTCCAGTTCGGTTCCAACGGGCAGAGATTCAGTCACGTTTGGGGCGCAGGCGCACCACCACGTCGACATTCGCAATCTCCATACCCTCCGGCGGTTCCGGAAGGTTGCCGACCGTAACCGGCCCGCTTTCGATGTCGAAAACCCGGTTTTCACCTTCGACGAAGAAATGATGATGGTCGGAGGTGTTGGTGTCGAAATAGGTGCGCGACCCCTCGACGGCCAGGATGCGCAGAAGGCCGGCTTCGGTAAACTGATGCAGCGCATTGTAGACCGTGGCCAGCGAAACCGGCACACCGGCAGCCAGCGCTTCTTCGTGCAGTTCCTCTGCCGAGAGATGACGATCGCCCTTGGCAAACAGCAGGTCAGCCAGTGCAATGCGCTGGCGAGTCGGCCTCAGGCCGGCTTCGCGTACCCGCTTGTCCACAGTCATGCCGTCTTTCCGATCGTCCAAACCGATCAACCCACCTTCACGTTCCGCCCGCAACTGCCCGTCGACAGCGGCAAAAATCAGGCGGAAATCCACGTCCCGTATTATGTCAGATATATTCTGTAGGCCAAATCCGATCAATAGCGCGCATTGACCCGGGGAAATGGGCAGGCTAGAGCCAGCGCGACATCTCCGGCCGTCGGTTTCCGGCGTGAAGCGGACTGTGTTACTAGAAATCGGACACGGGCATCAGATCGCCCGGCGAACGACGGGGAAAGACTAGATGGCGGATCGGAAATCGAGCTACGACTACGACGATCTGCTGGCGTGCGCGAAGGGCGAACTGTTTGGCCCCGGCAATGCCCAGCTTCCTTATCCGCCGATGCTGATGTTCGACCGCATTACCGAGATCAGCGAGACTGGCGGCGCTTTCGACAAGGGTTTCGTGCGGGCTGAATTTGCCATTCACCGCGACCTCTGGTTCTTCCCTTGCCATTTCATCGACAATCCCGTGATGCCCGGCTGCCTGGGCCTCGATGCGCTCTGGCAGCTCACAGGCTTTTTCCTGGGCTGGCTCGGCGAACCAGGCAAAGGCATGGCGCTGTCGACGGGCGAAGTTAAGTTCAAGGGCATGGTCACGCCTTCCGTCAAGAAAGTGGAGTACGGCGTCGATTTCAAGCGCGTCATGCGCGGCCGACTGGTGCTCGGTATCGCCGACGGCTGGTTGAAGGCCGATGGCGACCCCATATACGCGGCCACCGACCTGCGGGTGGGCCTGGCAAAACAGACAGCTGCCTGACACCTGCACTCAACGAAAAAAAACGAGGAGCCGCAACATGAGACGGGTCGTAGTCACAGGCCTCGGCATCGTATCGTCCATCGGCAACAATGCCGAGGAGGTCAGCGCCTCTCTCCATGACGCCAAGTCCGGCATCAGCTTTTCCAACGACTTCGCCGAGCATGGCTTCAAGTGCCAGGTCTGGGGCGCCCCCAATCTGGATGCGACAGACCTCGTCGACCGTCGTGCCGCTCGTTTCCTGTCGCAAGGCGGCATGTGGAACCATGTCGCGATGAAGCAAGCGATCGCCGACAGCGGGTTAGAGGAAAACGAGGTTTCCGGCAACGAGCGCACCGGCATCATCATGGGTTCCGGCGGTCCGTCCACGCGCACGATCGTCGAAGCCTCGGAAACCACGCTGAAGAACAGCAGCCCCAAGCGCATCGGGCCATTTGCCGTGCCGAAGGCCATGTCGTCGACGGCCTCCGCAACGCTGGCCACCTGGTTCAAGATCCACGGCGTCAACTATTCGATCTCGTCCGCCTGTTCGACCTCGGCACACTGCATTGGCAATGCCGCCGAGATGATCCAGTGGGGCAAACAGGACATCATGTTCGCGGGCGGTCACGAAGACCTCGACTGGACGATGTCCAACCTGTTCGACGCGATGGGCGCGATGTCGTCCAAATTCAACGATCGAGCCGCAGTCGCCTCGCGTGCCTATGACGTCAACCGCGACGGTTTCGTCATCGCGGGCGGCGCCGGTGTTCTGGTGCTGGAAGAGCTCGAGCATGCCAAGGCGCGCGGCGCCAAGATCTATGCAGAGCTGACCGGCTACGGCGCGACCTCCGACGGCTACGACATGGTTGCTCCTTCCGGCGAAGGCGCCATACGCTGCATGCGGCAGGCGCTCGCGACGGTGAAAACACCGATCGACTATGTCAACACGCACGGCACGTCGACGCCAATCGGCGATTCGAAGGAAATCGGCGCGATCCGCGAGGTGTTCGGCGACAGGATGCCACACATCACTTCGACCAAGTCTCTGACCGGCCATTCCCTGGGTGCGGCCGGCGTCCAGGAATCGATCTATTCGATCCTGATGATGCAAGGCGGCTTCATCGGCGAGAGCGCGCATATCGACGAACTCGATCCCGAATTCGATGGTGTGCCGATCGTGCGCAAGCGCATCGACAACGCCAAGATCGACACGGTGCTGTCCAATTCCTTCGGCTTTGGCGGCACCAACGCCACGCTCGTCTTCCAGCGCCATTCCGCATAGGGATTTTCACATGGACGGTTTGATGAAGGGCAAGCGCGGCCTGATCATGGGCGTTGCCAATGATCATTCCATAGCCTGGGGTATCGCTCAGAAACTGGCCGAACAGGGCGCCGAACTGGCCTTCACCTATCAGGGCGAAGCCTTTGGTCGCCGGGTCAAGCCACTGGCTGAGAAAGTTGGCGCCTCACTGGTCGTGCCATGTGATGTCGAGGACAGCGCCTCGGTCGCCGCGACCTTCGATACGCTGAAGAGCGCGTGGGGCAAACTTGATTTCATCGTCCATGCCATCGGTTTCTCAGACAAGACAGAGCTGAAGGGCCTCTATGCGGACACCACGCGCGACAATTTCGTGCGCACCATGGTGATCTCCTGCTACTCCTTCACGGAAGTCGCCCGCCACGCCGCGGCGTTGATGCAGGACAGCGGGTCGATGATCACCCTCACCTATGCCGGTTCGGTTCGGGTAATGCCCAACTACAATGTCATGGGGGTTGCCAAGGCGGGCCTTGAGGCCAGCGTGCGTTATCTCGCCAACGATTACGGCCCACGCGGCATCCGCGTGAACGGGCTGTCAGCTGGTCCGGTGCGTACACTCGCAGGTGCCGGCATTTCGGATGCGCGCTACATGTATTCCTACCAGCAGCGCAACGCGCCGTTGCGGCGCACGGTCGGCATCGACGAGATTGGCAACTCGGCGCTCTACCTGCTTTCCGATCTCTCGTCCGGCGTGACCGGGGAAATCCACTATGTCGATTCCGGCTATCACGTCGTGTCGATGCCCACGCTCGACGAACTGAAGCGGCTGGATGGCGGCAAGGATTGAAGCCGCAAGGCTCGCGCTAGCCCCGTCGACTACCCTCTCCAAAGTAGAAAGAGCCTGTCGTCCACTGCGAAGGATGGGCCCTTGCCTTTTGGTTAACTTTCATGAAACGTTAGTCAACTTTTGTTGCCGATAAAATGCGACGAATCGCAGGAAACTTATTTTAAGAGGATCGCGGTTAGAACATCCTGCAGATTGGGACCCTGCGTATGCCCTCTGTGAAGAATCCTGGCCGAACGCCACTTTTCCGGCTGATCACCATCGCCAGCGCCGGCATGGGCAGCTTCATCCTGGGCTTGTGGGGCCTCAAGATCGGTCTTGGCAACGGCCTTACGCAACTTCCGCTCAATACACTCGTGGCCATTGTCGCGGGCCTTTGCGCCCTGGCGGCGGCCTGTGCAGCGATGTCATTTTTCGCCGGTGTCGACGAATCCGCCGATTATGTTTTTTCCGAAACCAATTTCGACAAGCTGACGGGAACACTGGCCAAGCACGCGATGGTCGGCAAGGTGGCAGAAGCTGCTTCCTCCACACTCAAGACTGGTGAGCCGGTCTACCTGCTCAACATCGACATCAATCGTTTCAGCCAGATCAATGACGCGATCGGCTACACGCAGGTCGATGATCTTGTTCGCCTGTTCGCCCATCGCTTGAAAGCGCTGCTGCCGCGTGAAGCCGTGGTCGGTCGTGTCGGCCCGGGCGAATTTGCCGTACTTTATCCGGACAAACGTCTGCCGGGGTCGATGGAGGCACTGGTCGAGCAGCTGATCGATGATCTGATCGCCCCATACCAGCTGAAGACGCATCAGCAATCTGTCAGCCTGTCGGTCGGCGTCGTGGCCATGCCAAAGGACGGCATCGATCCGGTACTGCTTTTGCGACGCGCCAATCTTGCCTTGCAGAACGCGCGAGCAACCAACGCCGCCGGCACCTGGTCGGTTTTCCAGCCGGAGATGGGCAAGGTCGCAGATCACCGGCAATGGGTGGAATCCGAACTGCATACGGCGTTCGAGCGTGGCGATTTCGACCTGCACTACCAGCCCCAGCTCGACCTCGCCGCCGGCAAGGTCGTCGGCTATGAAGCGCTGATACGGTGGAACCATCCCGAGCGCGGTACGATCCCACCGATGGAATTTATCCCGCTGGCTGAAGAAACCGGCATGATCGGTCCCATCGGTGAGTGGGTGCTGAGCAAGGCCTGCAGCGATGCGCGTCATCTGCCTGAAGAATGCTTCGTGGCGGTCAACATTTCCCCGGTGCAGTTCATGACCAAGGATTTCCTGGCAATGGTGCGCAACACCATTGCCAGGACCGGTATCAAACCGTCGCGGCTCGAACTGGAAGTCACCGAAACGGCGATGATGCAGGACAAGGAGCGCGCCGCCGCCATACTGAAAGAATTGTCCGACATGGGTATCTCCGTGGCCGTAGACGATTTCGGCACGGGCTACTCCAACCTCAGCTACCTGATCGACTTCTCCTTCCACAAATTGAAGATCGACCGCTCTTTTGTCAGCCGTATCGACACCGATTCCGGTTCCGGAGCCGTCGTCTCGACCATTGTCGGCCTGTCGCGCGCGCTGGGGGTATCGACGATTGCCGAAGGCGTGGAAACCGAGAGCCAGGCAACCATGCTGAAGGCCGCAGGCTGCGAAGTGGTGCAAGGCTACCTGTTTGGCAAGCCCGCGCCGCTGCGCGTCATTGGCGGACAGGCGCAAAGCGTCGAACAGCTGGCTCAAAACCAGCGGCGTGCCGCAAACCTGCACTGACTGGCAAGCCTTCCTACCAAGCTTTCGATCAGCGACGCGCCAGCAGCACCTTGAAGGCTTCGTTGCGTCCGATCTCCACGTGATTTGCAAAGGCGGTGGCGAGAACGGGTTCGTACGGCAACTGCCGGTTCGCCACCATGAACAGGCGCCCACCCGGCCGCAATGCCTTGGCCGCGGCGCGGATGATGGCAGCCCCCAGCTGTGGTTCCGCCGCGCGGCCCTGATGGAAAGGCGGGTTCATGACGATAACGTCATAGCGCTCCCCGACCGCTTCAGTTGCAAGATCGTGCCAGAAACACCTTGCAGCAAGGCCCGGCAGCAACCGCGCCAGCGTTCGACCCGCCGCCTGCAACGAGGCATGGTCGGCCTCATAGAGGTCAAGTCCATTCAAGCCAGCAGCCCGTTCGGCCAGCGTGACCGACAAATAGCCCCAGCCAGCGCAGAAATCGGCAACATGGCCCGTGATGTCTGCGGGCAGATAACCGCCAAGAAGCCGTGAACCGGCATCGACGCGGTCGAAGGAGAACATGCCGGGCGCGGTCTCGTAGCGATCCTCCACCAGAACCGAAGGATTGGCGACGCGCAGCCTGGATGCGGCTTCGCTACCTTGCCGGGCGAACCAGAAGACCTGGCCATGGTGTTTCGAGAGATGGCCCTCGACGCCAACAAGCTCCCCCACCCGCCTGCGAAGGCTCGCTATCCCATCCTCCTTGCCGCCTGCAACGACGATCCAGCCGCCTTCGGCCGTGCGTTCAATGGCTTGAGCAATGCGCGTTTCGCTCAAACCGCGGTGGCGGCCCGCCAGAACAAGGGCCAGGTCATAGCCCTCCCCTTCGGGCTCAGCCGAAACCATGTGAGCGGAGGCCGCCAGATGGCGAAAGTCCGGGCGGAATGCCTGGACAAGGTGCAAGGCCGCGCCAAAGCCGGCAGGCAGCCGAAATCCCGGCAGAGCGCCGAGAAAGAGCGCACGCGTACCTTCTCCCGGCAGAGGCAACGCCTCGGCCTCAAAAGGATGGAACAGCGTTTTCAGCGTATCAGAATCCATGACAGGGAGTTATCATGTCGATCATCGTATATGTAGCAAGCTCAGAAAAAGTCCGTCGAAAGCCTGCTCCAGCCTTCTCCCGCGAGACCGCCGATAAAGATGTCGTCTCGCTGGGTCGCAGCCAGGAATTCGGTGCGCGTGGTGCCCAGGCAGACATTGGCCCTGTGGCGAAAGAACATGGCAGGCTGCTGTGAAAGAGCACCCAGGTAGCGGGGCTCGACACGACCTTGCGCCGCCACATACCCGCTGTCCTGAAAGTGGAGCAGCATGGCATCGGCAGCCTGCTTCTCCGTGCCGGATCTCGCGATCACGTTCAGCACCTCGGCCACACCGTTCGACTGGCTGTAATAGCAGACAAAGCCATTTGGATTGCCTGCTTGATCCTCGATCGAAAGCAGCCGAAGTGTGCCCGCAGCCCGATTGTCCGCCGCCATGCGGAGAAGCCAGTCCAGATCCTGCCCGCTCCAGGATGGATGAGCAGCATAGCTCCGGAGCAGACCAGGAACGAGAAAAACAGCCTCGTCCCGAGCTATCTCCTTCACCGTGGCATGGAACTTTCCAGCACTCTCGACGCGCGGAAGCGAGAAGAGTGGATTGAGCATCCTGCCGACAGACCCTGCGCCCCACTTGCCGAGGACAGGCCGCCGCTGTGAGACGAGATTCGCCGCATAGCTTGCCGGTTTGAATATGCGGGTCCAGCCGAGCGCATATGTGGTGAGCGATATACCGCCGACGGCTTCGAAGTGCCTGAGGCTCACCCGCGCCGCGCTGTCACTGAACTGCACCGTCTCGTCACCCGGGCGCAAGGCGAGGGTCAGTTCGGCGGGCCCTCGCGGAGCCCCACCCGGCTTCATCATGAAGGCGCAGAGCAGCCGCCCCATGATCGATTGTCCGTTGACCGTGTATGGAACCGGCAGGATCGAGACCGCGCTGTCTATTTCCCCGCGCTCATCCTCATGCACCACGCTCCCGATGGCGGGATCGTAGTAGGGACTTTCGAAAAAGAGTTGCTGAAAGTAGCGATCGAAGTTTTCATTGCAGGATGTCGAGTGGGGGCGGAAAACCTGCTTGAAAAGAGCACGGATAGCCGGGATGTCATCGATTCTCATCGCGCGCACGCGCCGCGATTTCACGTCCCTTGGCGATGCCGAGATATACCCCACCCAGGCCTCTTTCACTTGGTCGTCTCGGCTGGCTCCTGCATCTCGACCTTGGCAGACGGATGTATGACGTAGCCCACAATGTCAGCGCAACACTCACCTCAATTATGTAAATAATCGCTGAATTAGCTGCTGCTCCAAGGATGGCGCGGGCAAATTGGTTGTCCGCGCACCCTGTCAGGATCGGCAAGAATGCTGTGACCTTATTGCGAGCAACCTCAAGCGGTGCTCGGCATTTCGCTGCAACGACATAGCGTGGGGCGACCAGCGGGATTGTCCGCGCTGGTCGCCCCAAGCAACATATCCAGCTTAGAAGAAGTCTGTCGAAAGCCTGCTCCAGCTTTCACCGGCAAGACCGCCGATGAACATGTTGTTTCGCTCGACCGCATTGAGCACGTCAGCACGCGCAGTGGTGACGCAGACATTGGCCCTGTGGCGAAAGAACATGTTCGATTGCTGTGAAAGCGCGGAGAGATAGCGCGGGTCCACTCGACCTTGCGCCGCGACGTGCCCCTCCTCCTGCAAATGGAACAGCATGACGTTGATAGCCTGCCTTTCGGTGCCGGCCTTCGTAATTACGTTCAACACTTCGACCATACCGTTCGGGCGACTGTAGTAGCAGAAGAAGCCGATTGGCGTGCCCGTCGGGTCATTGATGGCAAAGAACCGAAGCGCGCCCGCAGCCCGATTGTCCTCCGCCATGTGCAGGAGCCAATGCAGATCTTTCTCTGTCCAGTCCGGATGCGCGGAATAGTTTTCGAGCAGATCAGGAATGAGGGAAACCGCTTCGTCCTGCGTTACTTCCTTCACCGTGACATGGGATTTTGCGATCTTCTTGATCGGAGGAAGCGGAAACAACGGGTTGAGCATCTTGCCCGTGGAGGTCACCAAGTTGCCAAGGATCGGATGCCGCCGCGCCGCAATGGTCGCCACATAGCTTGCCATCTGGAATATGCGCGTCCAGCCAAGCGCATGCGCTCCCAGCGTCACGCCTCCGATGGCTTCGAAATGCCTGAGGCTCACAGGTGCTGCGGTGTCGCTGAAGTTAATTGTCTTCTCGGTCGGGCGTATGCTGAGCGACAGCTCGGCGGCACCACGCGGAGAAGCTTCCGGCTTCATCATGAAGGCACAGAGCAGCCGCCCCATGACCGATTGCCCGTCGACGACGTAGGGAACCGGCAGGATCGAGAGAGCGCTGTCTATTTCCCCACGCTCATTCTCATGAACAACACTTCCGATCTCCGGATCGTAATAGGGATTATCGAAGAAAAGCTTTTGGAAGTATTGGTCAAAATTTTCGTTACAATCCTTTGAATTCGGGCGGAAAACTTGCTTGAAGATGACACGGATTGCAGGAATGTCATCAACATTCATCGGACGCAGCATGTACCGCGATTTCACGCCGCTTATGGATGTCGACATATGTCCCATAACAGGCCTCGATTGCTCGAATGACGTATTGAGCAATACTACATACGCGGATCGCAAATATGTAAATAAGTCCTTAATGAGTTTCTTCTAATTCAGTTAATTTCGGCGCGTCCATGCGCCGAATGCACAGGGGTAAGATCGGCCCTGCCGCTAGAGCGTCTCCATTTTTTAGTGGAAACGCGGAAACATTCTAACTCTTTGTTTTCACGCAACTCCGGACGGAAAACCGTACGCACTTTTCCTGGAATTGCACTGGTTGCCTGGCGGTCATCTCGGGCATGCAGGCCCAATAAAAAGGGCGCGACCGAAGTCACGCCCTTTCCAGATTCAGTAGGCTAAGTCGGTCAGGCGGCGGTCTCTTCGCCTTCTGCCTTCTTCTCGCGGGCGATTTCCTTGCCAGTCTCCTGGTCGACGACCTTCATCGAGAGACGGACCTTGCCGCGCTCGTCGAAGCCCATCAGCTTGACCCAGACCTTGTCGCCTTCCTTGACCACGTCAGTGGTCTTGGCGACACGCTGGTCGGACAGCTGCGAGATGTGCACGAGACCGTCACGCGGACCGAAGAAATTCACGAACGCACCGAAGTCGGCAGTCTTGACGACCGTGCCTTCGTAGATCTCGCCGACTTCCGGCTCGGCCACGATGGTGTGGATCCACTTCTTTGCCGCCTCGATTTCCTTCGCGTTCGACGAAGCGATCTTCACAGTGCCGTCGTCCTCGATATTGATCTTGGCGCCGGTCTTTTCGACGATTTCACGGATGACCTTGCCGCCCGAACCGATGACGTCACGGATCTTGTCGGTCGGGATATGCATGACTTCGATGCGCGGCGCGAACTCGCCGAGTTCCTTGCGGCCTTCGGAGATGGCCTTGGCCATTTCGCCGAGGATGTGCAGGCGGCCGTCCTTGGCCTGGCCCAGCGCCACCTTCATGATCTCCTCGGTGATGCCATCGATCTTGATGTCCATCTGCAGCGAGGTGATGCCGTTGGCAGTGCCAGCCACCTTGAAATCCATGTCGCCGAGGTGATCCTCGTCGCCCAGGATGTCGGAAAGCACGGCAAAACGCTCATCTTCCTTGATCAGGCCCATGGCGATACCGGCGACCGGCTTGGCCAGCGGCACGCCAGCATCCATCAGCGCCAGCGAGGTGCCGCAGACGGTAGCCATCGAGGACGAGCCGTTGGACTCGGTGATCTCGGAGACGACGCGCAGCGTGTACGGGAACTGTTCTGCCGAAGGCAGCATCGGATGGATGGCGCGCCAGGCGAGCTTGCCGTGGCCGATCTCGCGGCGGCCGGGCGAACCCATACGGCCGGTCTCACCGACCGAATAGGGCGGGAAGTTGTAGTGAAGGAGGAAGGTCTCCTTGTACATGCCAGTCAGCGAGTCGACATACTGCTCGTCTTCGCCGGTGCCGAGTGTGGCAACCACGATCGCCTGGGTCTCGCCGCGGGTGAACAGCGCCGAGCCATGGGTCCGCGGCAGGATGCCGACTTCGGAAACGATCGAACGGACGGTCTTGAGATCACGACCGTCAATGCGCGAGCCGGTGTCGAGGATGTTCCAGCGCACGATCTTGGCCTGGAGTTCCTTGAACACGGTCGCAACCTGCTCGGACGAATACTTGGCTTCCTCGCCTTCGGCCGGGGTGAAAGCAGCCTTGACCTTGGCCTTGGCAGCGTCGACGGCGGCGTAGCGGGCCTGCTTGTCGGTGATCTTGTAAGCAGCGCGCAGGTCGCTCTCGGCCACGCCGAGCATTTCCTTCTCCAGATCGCCGAAAGACGGCGGGGTGAAGTCGCGCGGATCCTTTGCGGCAACCTCGGCCAGCTTGATGATCGCCTCGATCACCGGCTGGAAAGCCTTGTGGCCGAACATGACAGCGCCGAGCATCAGCTCTTCGCCCAGTTCCTTGGCTTCCGACTCGACCATCAGGACCGCTTCGCTGGTGCCGGCGACCACGAGGTCGAGCTTGGATTCCTGCATCTCGTCGATGTGCGGATTGAGCACATATTCGCCGTTGATGTAGCCGACACGGGCACCGCCGATCGGGCCCATGAACGGAACGCCCGAAAGCGTCAGCGCTGCGGAGGTGGCGACGATCGACAGGATATCCGGATCGTTCTCAAGATCGTGCTGCACAACGGTGACGACGATCTGCGTATCGTTCTTGTAGCCGTCTGCGAAGAGCGGGCGGATCGGGCGGTCGATCAGGCGGGAAACCAGCGTTTCCTTCTCGCTCGGACGGCCTTCACGCTTGAAATAGCCACCCGGGATCTTGCCGGCGGCGTAGGTCTTTTCCTGGTAATTGACGGTCAGCGGAAAGAAGTCGAAACCGGGCTTGGGCTCCTTGGCCGAAACGACGGTGGCCAGAACCACGGTCTCGCCATAGGTCGCCAGCACGGCGCCGTCAGCCTGGCGCGCGATCTTGCCGGTCTCGAGGATGAGCGGGCGGCCGCCCCATTCGATTTCCACTTTGTGTTGCTTGAACATATCTTGTCCTTCATATGCGGAAGGGGCCGCGCCATCCAATCATGCGCGACGCCCCCTTCCTGGCTCCTTTGTCGGGCAGCCACGGGCAAGACAACAGGAGGCTTGAAAATGCCGGGCCGGCGCCCGTGCAAGCATCCTGCAATCCTGCCCCATGACCGTCCACGGGCGGTTTCATGCGGCCCTCTGCCTACAGAAACCGGGTCGGGCCGAAGGCCCGAATGCGCGACCGGCGAGCTCTCGATGAGAACCCGCCGGCCAATTCGTCAGCGACGCAGTTCGAGCTTCTCGATCAGCGTCTGGTAGCGCGCCTCATCCTTGCGCTTGAGGTAATCAAGCAGGCTGCGACGCTGGGAAACGAGTGCGAGCAGGCCACGACGGGAGTGGTTATCCTTCTTGTGGTCCTTGAAGTGCTCGGTCAGGTTCTTGATACGCTCGGAAAGAATGGCAACCTGCACTTCCGGCGAACCGGTGTCACCGGCGACGGTGGCGAACTGAGCCAGCAGTTCCTTCTTGCGTTCAGCAGTAATCGACATCGCATTTTTCCTTTCTCAATGGAGGAAACGAGGCGCCCAGAGCCGGGATGTCGTCCAGCAAGGGTCGGTGAGCATCACGCAATCCGGCGCGATGTTGCGGCGCGTATAGTGCAAAAAAACGCAAAAAGCCAGCGCATATTCGCAAGGCTGGCCTGAGCGCAGCGCGGACCGGCAGCTTTGCGGGGCTACAGCCACTTCTTCCATTTGAAGAAACTGACCAGTCCTATCGCCACCAGCGCCATGAACACAAGGGCGGCCGGGTAGCCGTAGTAGGCCTTCAGTTCAGGCATGTTCCAAGGCGATGTCGCTGGATCGAAATTCATGCCCCAGACGCCGACCAGGAAGGTGAGCGGAATGAAGATCGCCGAGACGATGGTGAGCAGACTGATCACTTCGTTGGTACGCGCCTGACTCAGCGACAGGTGCATCTCGATCAGCCCCGTCGTCATGTCGCGCTGCGTATCCGCCAGTTCCACAAGTCGATAGGCATGATCCAGCGTGTCGTTCAGGAAGATCTTCGTCTCCGGCTTGATGTAAGGGGCATCGGATCGGACCAACCCGGCCAGCGCATCACGCAGCGACAGCATCGTCCGGTGCAACTGGCCAGCATGCCGGCGCTGTTCGTGCAGAATGCGGACCTGCTGCTTGTGTGGATGACGCAGCATCGCGTCCTCGACCTCGTCAGTTCGGGCGCTGGCGTTTTCGATCAAGGGAAAGAACGAGTCGACGATGGCATCGATCAGCGCGTAGGCGAGATAATCTGCTCCGCGCGAACGCAGACGGTTGGGCGTCGAGGCAACGATGCGCTTGCGCACCGGATCGAAAGGATCACCTTCGCGCTGCTGGAAGGTGATGACGAAACCCTTGCCGAAGAACACGGAAATCTGCTCGTAGCGATAGGTGGCGGGGTCATCGATCATATTGACGACGACAAAGGCGTGATCGTCGAAAAACTCGGCCTTGGGTCGCTGGCCGGTGTTGACGACGTCTTCCAAGGCCAGCGGATGTAAGCCGAACTGCTTGCCGATCTGCTCGATCAACTCGACATTGGCCAGGCCGACACAATCCAGCCAGACCAGCGGCCATTTTTCGCAATGCGTCTTCAGGTCATCGAGGCTGGCGTCGTCGATCTTTTCGCAGCGGTCACGGTCGATCAGCGTCAGGTTGAGTTCACTGCGTCGTGCCCTGGGGTCGGCAATCAACGTGCCGGGCGAAGCGCCTATGGGTGAGCGCTTCGCCATTCCCGACTCCCGCTTCCGAACCGTTTCCGCTTTTGTCATGCGAGCCTCGAGCGAATCCCTGCGCGGATGTTAGAGCATTTCCACTCTCTCCGAATCCTGGGAATGCCTTCACCTGTTGTTTCTGCGCAATTGCAGACACGCGGCCGTTGCGCACTTCTGCCCGAATTCCTCAGTGAAACGGCCTCAGCCCGCAAACACCCGCTTGGGCTTGAACATGCCCTGCTCGATGGCTCCGATGGCGACTAGCTTGCCACGCGCAGTCGCACAGGCTTCTTCCGCCTCCAGCGGCGCGTCGCGACCGCGGATGATGACGGAATTACCGAGCCTGATCTTTGTAGCCGCATCGTCGCTGATGGCGACCTGCGGCAGGCATTCCAGCGCGGCAGCGGTATCGATCAGGAAATCGTCGAGTGCGGCGTGGCGTTCGCTGCCGGAGGACGCGGCATCATCACCTTCCGCGGCAGGTGGCAGTGCGGCCTCCAGTTCAGCGATGGTGACAAAATCCTCGGACGTGAAGGGATCAACCTCGGTGCGACGCAGGTCCGCGATATGGCCGAAGCAGCCAAGATCGCGTCCCATATCGCGCGCCAGTGAACGCACATAGGTACCCTTGCCGCATTCGACCTCGAAAATGGTGCGGTCGGCGCCATGTTCGACGATATCGAGCCGGCCGATCTCGACCTCGCGCGGGGGAATCTCGACCGTCTCTCCGTCACGGGCGAGGTCATAGGCTCGCTCGCCGGCGATCTTGATGGCGGAGAACTGCGGCGGCGTCTGCATGATGACGCCGGTGTAGTTGGGCAAGAGCTCGCGGATATCCACCTCGCTCGGACGCCTGTCGGAACTCTTTGTCACCGGACCTTCGAGATCGTCGGTGGTACGCTCCTCGCCCCAGGCGACGGTGAAGCGATAGATCTTGGCGCCATCCTGCACATAGGGCACCGTCTTGGTGGCATCGCCGAGCGCGATCGGCAGCATGCCGGACGCCAGCGGATCGAGCGTGCCGGCATGCCCCGCCTTCTCCGCCTGGAACAGCCATTTCACCTTCGACACCGCTTCGGTCGACCCCATGCCGACCGGCTTGTCCAGGATAAGCCAACCGGAAACCGGACGGCCCTTCTTCTTACCGCGACGCGCCATTACTCGTCGTTCTCCTTGTCATTCTCATCGTGGCCGAGGTCGCGCGCCACTTCCGGCGAATGCAGCAACTCGTTGATCTTCGAAAAATTGTCGTAGCTGGTGTCGAGCCGGAAGCGGAACTCCGGCATGTATTTCATCTGCCGCAACGCGGGCGACATACGCCCGCGAATGAAGCGGGCGTTGCGGTTCAGCGCCTCGATAACCGCCTTGTCATCCTTGGCGCCAAGTGGCGCGACGAAGGCGGTGGCGATTTTCAGATCAGGAGACATGCGCACTTCCGACACAGAAATGACTGTTGTTTCGATGAGGTCGTCGCGTACATCGCCACGCTGAAGGATATCGGACAGGGCATGACGCACCTGCTCGCCGACACGGAGCATGCGCTGGGAAGGGCCGCTTGATTGCTGTCTGTTCATCTCAATCTCTCGGATGGGAAAGCCGCACGGACAGGTGATTGCAATGGCACACCAGCCATTTCCTTATAAATTACAATCACATGAGGTCGTCCAGCCATTGGCCGGATCTTAGGTGGATCGATGCGGGTGACCCCGAACATTAGCCGACCTAATCCGTTTGCGGAGTGGGACCGCAGCCACGGTTGTCATCAAGGGAGAGCGGCTGAAGCCGCCCTCCCGTTTTCGCCAGGTACCTAGAGCTTCCGGGTCACCATCTCGACACGGAAGCACTCGATGATATCGCCGACCTGGATGTTTTCGTAGTTCTGGAAGGCCATGCCACATTCCTGGCCGACCGGCACTTCCGGAACTTCGTCCTTGAACCGCTTCAGCGTCTTCAGCGTACCTTCGTGGATGACCACGTTGTCGCGGATCAGGCGCACGCCCGCACCGCGTTCGACACGGCCTTCGGTGACGCGGCAGCCCGCGACCTTGCCGATCTTAGTGATGTGGAAGACCTCGAGGATCTCCGCATTGCCAAGGAAGGTCTCGCGACGCTCCGGCGAAAGCAGACCCGACATCGCATCCTTAACGTCATCCACCAGATTGTAGATGATGTTGTAGTAGCGGATTTCGATGCCAGCCTGCTCGGCGGCGGTCCTGGCCTGCGCGTTGGCACGGACGTTGAAGCCGATAATTGCCGCGCCAGAAGTTTCGGCCAGCGTGACATCGCTTTCGGTGATGGCACCTGCACCGGCATGAACGATGCGCGCCCTCACCTCGTCGGTGCCGAGCTTGTCGAGTGCGGCCACGATCGCCTCGATGGAACCCTGCACGTCGCCCTTGATGATGAGCGGGAATTCCTTCAACCCGCTCGCCTGAAGCTGCGACATCATCTGTTCCAGCGAACCACGCTGGGTTGCATGCTTGGCAACCGCCTTGTCGCGAGCCAGGCGCTGGCGATACTCGGTGATCTCGCGGGCACGCGCTTCGTTGTTGACGACCGCGAAACGGTCACCAGCCTGCGGCGTCCCCTGGAGACCGAGGATCTCCACCGGCATGGCCGGCGGCGCTTCCTGGACATGCTCGCCGCGGTCGTTGACCAGCGCGCGCACACGGCCCCATTCGTTGCCGGCAACCAGGATTTCGCCTGGCATCAGCGTGCCGGTCTGCACCAGAACGGTAGCAACCGGACCACGGCCCTTGTCGAGGCGAGCCTCGATGACAACACCTTCCGCCGTGCGATCCGGGTTGGCCTTGAGGTCCAGGATTTCCGACTGCAGCAGGATGGCTTCCAGCAGCTTGTCGAGACCCGCACCGGTCTTGGCCGACACTTCGACGTCGAGCACTTCACCGCCCATCGATTCGACGAACACTTCGTGCTGCAGAAGCTGCGTACGCACCTTCTGCGGGTCCGCGGCCGGCTTGTCGACCTTGTTGATGGCGACAATGATCGGCACGCCGGCAGCCTTGGCATGGCTGATCGATTCGATCGTCTGCGGCATGACGCTGTCATCGGCAGCAACAACCAGAATCGCGATATCGGTGGCCTGGGCGCCACGGGCACGCATAGCCGTGAAGGCGGCGTGGCCAGGCGTGTCGATGAAGGTGATCTTCTGACCATCCTTCTCGACCTGGTAGGCACCGATATGCTGGGTGATGCCACCGGCTTCGCCGGAGACCACGTTGGCATGACGGATAGCATCGAGAAGCGAGGTCTTGCCGTGGTCGACGTGACCCATGATGGTCACCACCGGCGGACGCGAAACGAGATCCTCATCGCGATCCGCGATGTTGAACAGGCCTTCCTCGATGTCCGACTCGGCAACGCGCTTGACGGTGTGGCCGAATTCCGAAGCGACCAGTTCGGCCGTGTCGGCGTCAATGACATCGCCCGGCTTCAGGATCTGGCCCTGCTTCATGAAGTACTTGACCACGTCCACCGCGCGTTCGGACATACGCTGGGCAAGTTCCTGGATCGTGATGGTTTCAGGCACCGTCACTTCGCGCACGACCTTCTCGCGCGGCTCGTTGTGCATCGCGCGCTTGAACTTCTCCTGGCGCCGGCGCATGGCCGACAGCGAACGCGCACGCGCATCGCCATCTTCCGAAGAAAGCGCCGTGTTGAGCGTCAGCTTGCCACGACGGCGATCTTCCTCGGCCTTGGTCGGCTTGGCTGGCTTGGCAAGCTCTGGCGTCACGAGACGGCGCGGCGGCAATGCAGACGACGGGGCGCTGCCACGGTTACGCGGCTTGGCCTCTTCCTCTTCGTCGCCACCTGCCTGCTCGGCAGTCTGCGGCGCGCGACGGCGTGCTTCTTCCTCGGCACGGCGGCGTGCCTCGGCCTCGGCCTTGATGCGAGCCTCTTCCTCGGCCTGACGGCGGGCTGAATCCTCGCGCTCGCGCTTGCGGCGTTCTTCTTCGTCGGAGCGACGCTTGGCATCCTCGGCAGCACGCTGGCGATCTTCCATCTCGCGTGCCTGCGAGCCCTCAAGCGCCCGGCGACGGGCTTCCATTTCGCCACGCGACAGCTCGTTCAGCACCATGCCGCCGCGGTCGGGCTGAGGTGGCGGCGTCGGACGACGCTGCTCCTGCACGGCCGGCGCGGCCTGCTGCGGCCGAGGCTGCGGCTGAACCTGCTGAGGCGGGACCTGAGGCTGAGCCTGAGGCTGCGGAGGCTGGGGCTGAGGCGCAGCCGGCTTCGGCGTGAACACCGTCTGCGGGGCCGGAGCTGGCTGCTGCTCGCCCGGCTTCACGAACTTGCGCTTGGTCTCGACCACGACCTGCTTAGTGCGGCCATGCGAAAAATTCTGGCGCACGGTGCTCTGCTCGATGCCCGGGCGCTTCAGCGTCAATGTCTTCTTGGGCGTAACACTCAGCGTCTTGTCGTCGCCCGAATTCGTATCACTCATTCCATATCCTCTGCGGCATCATCATCGCCGGCAACAGCCGCAATCATTACCAGATCGTCCGGGGAACCGCCCCGGTAACGGTCGAGCGCAACCATGCGCTTCACGGCCGCCTTACCCGCGTCGCTCGCGAGAACGGCAGCATGTATCACATTTGTCCCCCCCAATGCCAAACCCAAATCCGCTTCCGCGAAAAGTTTGTATGCGGGAATGGCGGGGCCGCCGAGATGGGCGGTGGCCCGGCGTGCCTGGGTGATCTTGCGCACTCCGTCCTCGGAGGCTTCGAAAGCATGCAGGACAAGTGCCGCCTTGCCGGAGCGCACGACACTATCGACCTTGGCGGCGCCGAGCGCAACCGCACCCGCCTTGCGCGCCAATCCGAGCGCGCCCAGGGCAGAGCGCACAAACAAGCCCTCGACCATCGCGCCGAGCTCCGGCGGAACGATGACCTGCTTCTTGAAGGCGCGGGCAAAGTGCCCCTTGGCTGAGGCTTTATCGACAGTGGCACGATCGGCGCTGACCCAGCAGCCCCGACCGGGCAATGTTCTTTTGAGATCTGGAACGACGGCCGAATCCGGACCGACGACGAAACGGATCAATTCATCCGTTTCGGCGGTCTTCCTTGTGACGATGCAGGTGCGATCGTTCATCTCGGACAAGGGTTGCTCCGGCCGGTCTCATCTTACGCGCCGGTGGTTTCGGCTTCAGCGGCCTCAGCCTGGGCTTCCTCTTCGGAAATCCAACCAGCCTTGAGGCGCGCCGCCAGAACCATCTGCTCGGCTTCAGTCTTGGAAATACCGTGCGCGGCAAGCACGCCCGGGAATACCTTGGTCTCGCCGTCCTTACGCTCCTTCCAACCGACGAGATCGTCGGCCGCGTAGCCGGCGAAATCCTCGATGGTCTTCACGCCGTCTTCGCCCAGCGTCACCATCATGGCGGTGGTCACGCCCGGGATTTCACGCAGCTCGTCCTTGACGCCCAGCTTCTTGCGAGCGGCGTCGTGTTCAGCCTCGACCTTCTCCAGGTGTTCGCGGGCGCGGTTCTGGATCTCGGTCGCGGTGTCGTCATCGAAGCCGTCGATCGAGGAAATCTCACCAGCATCGACATAGGCCACTTCCTCAACCGAGGTGAAACCTTCCGAGGCCAGCACCTGGCCAACCATTTCGTCGACGTCGAGGGCTTCCATGAACAGGTTGGAGCGTTCGACGAATTCCTTCTGGCGGCGCTCGCTCTCTTCCTGTTCGGTCAGGATGTCGATGTCCCAGCCGGTCAGTTGCGAGGCAAGGCGCACGTTCTGGCCACGACGGCCGATGGCCAGAGACAGCTGGTCGTCCGGCACCACCACTTCGATGCGTTCCGCATCTTCGTCCAGCACCACCTTGGCGACTTCCGCCGGCTGGAGGGCATTGACGATGAAGGAAGCTGCCGAAGGCGACCACGGAATGATGTCGATCTTTTCGCCCTGCAGCTCGCCGACGACGGCCTGCACGCGTGAACCACGCATACCGACGCAGGCGCCGACCGGATCGATCGAGGAATCGCGGCTGATGACCGCGATCTTGGCGCGCGAGCCCGGATCGCGGGCGACCGACTTGATCTCGATGATGCCGTCGTAGATTTCCGGCACTTCCATGGTGAACAGCTTCGCCATGAACTGCGGATGCGTGCGCGACAGGAATATCTGCGGGCCGCGCTGCTCGCGACGCACGTCATAGACATAGGCGCGGACACGATCGCCATATTTGTAGTTTTCGCGGGGGATCAGCTCGTCGCGGCGGATGATTGCCTCGCCGCGGCCGAGATCGACGATGACGTTGCCATACTCGACGCGCTTGACGGTGCCGTTGACGATCTCGCCGATGCGATCCTTGTATTCGTCATACTGGCGGTCGCGCTCGGCCTCGCGCACCTTCTGCACGATGACCTGCTTGGCCGACTGCGCGGCGATGCGGCCGAAATCCATAGGCGGCAGCTGTTCGGCGATGAAGTCGCCGAGCTGCGCATCGGGGTTGCGCTCGCGGGCAGAGAACAGCGAAATCTGCGTGGCGTAGTCCTCGACGTTTTCGACGACTTCCATCAGGCGCTGCAGTTTCATCTCGCCGGTATTCGGGTTGATGTCGGCGCGGATGTTGGTCTCCTGACCATAACGCGAACGCGCGGCCTTCTGGATCGCATCGGCCATGGCGGCGATCACGATCGACTTGTCGATCGACTTTTCGCGCGCGACTGCGTCTGCAATCTGCAGCAGTTCGAGCCTGTTGGCGCTTACAACCATCTTAGTCTCCCTGAACAGGGCCGCCCTAGCCGGCGGCCGCTCATTCACTTCTCAGCTTCGGTTTCTTCTGCGGCGTCAGCGTCGCCGCGGTGTTTCTTGGCGTCCTTGCGTGCCCGATTGTCCTTCGACAGGGCTTCGCGGATCAAATCGTCGGTCAGCACGAGATGAGCCTCGGCGATCGCGTCATAAGGAATGCGTACTGTCGGCTCTTCACCGTAGGCTGCCTTGTCGCGCTCCAGCAGGATGCCTTCGACACCGGCTTCCGCGATCTTACCCTTGAAGCGCTTGCGGTCGGCAACGAGGACAGACGTCTCAAGCTTGACCAGATGGCCGGCCCAGGCAACGAAATCCGAGGTGCGAACCAATGGCCGGTCGATACCGGGCGAAGACACTTCCAAATGATACGCCTTCTCGATGGGATCGTCGACATCAAGCGCCGGCGAGATCGCCCGGCTGACTTCTTCACAATCCTCGACGGTCATGGTGCCGTCTTCGCGCTCGGCCATGATCTGCAGCGTCAGACCATGTTGCCCCGACAGGCGCACACGCACGAGACGGAAGCCCATGCCGCGCAGAACTGGCTCGACGATGATGGCGATGCGGGCATCGATACCGCTCTCGCGGATGATACGGTCGTCGCTATCGGCCTGGCTTGAAGTCATCCGGTGTCCGCTGCTCGAATCTCTTGGCGACGGCCGGTAACAAAAAAGAGCGGGACCGGGTGGACCCACTCTTCGTCATACCGACCAAGAATTTGAAGCCGATATAACAATGACGGCGGCGAAATGCAAGGCTGGCACGAAACAGGGAGCGATTTCCCCATCCATGCGCGTTCTGCATGGCAGCCTTGCCTTCGAAGCCCTGTTAGAGCACCCGCCGGCACCTTATCTATTGTGCAGCGCAGCAAAAAGCTGTGCAAAGAGATGGAGCAAAACCGTGCGTACCAGCAGAACCGCAATCCGCAACCTGATCGACATCGTCGGCAGCGCGATCAATGCGGCCGGCGCCGTGGAAGGCAATCGGGCGCCGAAGGGCAACGATCTTCGTCGCCTCGGCATCGACCCGGTCGAGTTCGCCAAGATCCGCCGCATCTAGACTAGATATGAAAGAAGCGGAGGCATCTGCCTCCGCTCCGATCCGGCGGTCTCAATGCCACGGGACATAAAACCGGCTTAGTCGCTGTCGCCACCAAGCTGCGAGAGGACCTGATCCTTGCCCCGCCAGCGCAGGTAGAGCGGCACCACAACTGCCGCAATTGCGAGCACCCACAGCCCGATCGCAATCCACGAATGGAACAGCACCGAGGGGTCACCCTGGCTGATGGCGACCGCGCGTCGCAATTGCTGTTCGGCGAGCGGCCCGAGGATCAATCCCACCACCACGGGCGCGATCGGATAGTGGAAGCGCCGCAATCCGTAGCCGAGCAGACCGAAAGCCAGCAGCATGCCAAGTTCGAAGGTCGACGGATTGGCGCCGATGGTGCCGAGTGTCGCGAACATCAGGATGCCTGCGTAAAGCCATGGCGTCGGGATGGTGAGCAGCCTTACCCACAGCCCGATCAAGGGCAGGTTGAGAACCAGAAGCATCAGATTGGCCACCAGCAGGCTGGCGATCAGCCCCCAGACCAGTTGCGGATTGCTGACGAACAGCAACGGCCCCGGCTGAAGACCGAACTGCTGAAAACCGGCCAGCATGATGGCCGCAGTTGCCGTCGTCGGCAGGCCGAGCGTCAGCAACGGCACCAGCGTACCCGCCGCGGACGCGTTGTTGGCGGCCTCGGGTCCGGCGACGCCCTCAATGGCGCCCTTGCCGAATTCCTCCGGTTTTTCGGCCAGTTGCTTTTCCACCGAATAGGACAGGAAGGTACCGATCTCGGCACCGCCTGCCGGCATGGCGCCGATGGGAAAGCCGATCGCCGTGCCGCGCAGCCACGGCTTCCAGGATCGGCGCCAGTCCTCACGCGTCATCCATACCGAGCCCTTGATCGCCTGGATGGTCGAATCGCCTCCCTTGGCGGCCGCCACTGACAGGGCTTCGCCGATTGCAAACAGCGCGACCGCCAACGTCGTCACCTCGACGCCGTCGAGCAGATCGGGAATGCCGAAGGCAAGCCGCGCCTGGCCGGTCTGCAGGTCGATGCCAATCAAGCCGAGCAGAAGACCGATGAAAAGCGAGGTCAGGCCGCGCAGCGTCGATTCGCCAAACGCCGCCGACACGGTCATGAAGGCCAACACCATCAGCCCGAAATATTCCGCCGGGCCAAAAGACAGCGCCAGTTTGACCACCGCCGGCGCGATGAAGGCGAGGCCGATGGTGGCGATCAGACCCGCAACGAACGATCCGATCGCCGCGGTGGCAAGGGCGGGGCCGCCACGCCCGGCGCGGGCCATCTTGTTGCCTTCGAGCGCAGTGACGATCGAAGAACTCTCACCCGGCGTATTGAGCAGGATCGACGTGGTCGAACCGCCATACATGCCGCCATAATAGATGCCGGCGAACATGATGAGCGAACCTGCCGGGTCGAGTTTGTAAGTGACCGGCAAGAGCAGCGCGACCGTCAGAGCCGGACCAATGCCCGGCAGGACACCCACGGCGGTGCCCAAGGTCACGCCGATCAGCGCGTAAAGCAAATTCATAGGCTGCAGGGCAACCACAAGCCCGTGCGCCAGAAGCTCGAACGTCGTCATGGGCGTCGTCCCCTAATTCCGCTCAAAACAGAAGATGTTCGAGTGGGCCGGCCGGCAAGGAGAGCGACAGGCCACGTGAAAAGATCACCCAGATGACATAAGCGAGCACGATGCCGAGCGGTATCGTCTTCCACAAAGGCCCTCTGCCGAAGGCGCGCGCCGTGGCCGCGAACAGCAGTCCGGTGGCGATCGAGAATCCGGCAACTTTCAGCAGCAGCATTTGCGCCGCAAGGCCGCCGACGATCCATAGGATCGGGCTGATCTGCTGCTGTTCACGCTCCGGGAAGTCGCCGCGCCAGGCCTCGACCGCCGTCCAGATCGCCAGGATGAAGAAAACCGCCGCGATCACGTAGGGAAAGGTGGTCGGACCGATGCGAGCGTAGCTCGCTGCGCCGGCCTGCCTGGCCGTCGACCAGACAACCACGATGGCCACCACTGCCAGCGCGGCGGCGATGGCAAGCGCCGCCCAATCCGGGCGGCGCGACAGTTTTTTAGACGTGTCTTGGCTCATTTGACCAGGCCGATGTCCTTCAGCACACCAGCAGTCAGCTCGGTGTCCTTCTTCAACTGGGTGGTGAACTCGTCACCTGCCAGATAAGTGTTCTCCCAGCCCTTGTCGGCGAGGATCTTCTGCCAGGCAGCGGACTTCACCATCTTTTCGATATCGGCGAGAATCGCCGTCTTCTGCTCTGCGCTGATGCCAGGCGCAGCGGCAACCATGCGCCAGTTCTGGATGGCGACATCGACACCGGCTTCCTTGAAGGTCGGCGCTTCAACGCCGGGAATGGGCTTTTCGCTGGAAATGCCGATGAGTCGCAGCGTGCCGGCCTTCACCTGTTCCGAGAATTCGCCATAGCCAGAGATGCCGACCGTAACCTGATTGCCGAGCAAGGCTGCAAGGGCCTCACCACCACCGGAGAAGGCGATGTAGTTGACCTTGGTTGGATCGACACCAACCGCCTTGGCGATCAGCCCGGCAGTGATGTGATCGGTTCCGCCGGCAGAGCCACCGCCCCACGAGACCGAGCCCGGATCAGCCTTCAGCTTGGCTATCAGGCCGGCCATGTCCTTGATGTCGGAAGCTGCCGGCACCACCACAACTTCATATTCGCCGGTCAAACGCGCGATCGGGGTCACCTGGTCGAGCGTGACCGGCGAATTGTTGGTCAGGATGCCGCCGACCATCACGTAGCCGCCGACGAGCAGCTGCGAGGCATCGCCATTGGCCTGGTTGACGAATTGCGCGAGCCCGATGGTACCAGCTGCACCCGGCACGTTGGTCACCTGCACCGAGCCGGAAATCTTCTCGTCCTGCAATGCAGTCTGCATGGAACGCGCGGTCTGGTCCCAGCCGCCGCCAGGTGCGGCCGGAGCCATGATCTTGTAGTCGGCGGCGAAGGCCGGAATGGCCATCACGCTCGCCACGATGGTCGCCAGAAGGAATTTCTTCACGGTCTCTCTCCCTTGAGACGCTGCCCATTGGGGTCGGCTGGCGTCATGTTCGCATTGGTTCGCGCCGCACGATCGGCGTCGCGTCGAGACAACCCTGGGAGAATGATGGTTTGAGCGGCTGCCGCCGAAGGCTGCTGCCTTCGCTCCGGCGCCGTTGTGGTCCCTCTCCTCCCAGACCTGCAGGTCCGGCCGCCTCCAACGGCCAAACCGACAGAAATGCTAACCGAGCAAGCTGACATCTGACTGACATCCCGCCCGCAGGACGATCATGACCCAAACATGATGCCTTTGCCACCGCTTCGTGGTCAGCGCCCCTGCAGGGCGGCATTCCAGCGTTCGACCAGGCGGTTGCGCTTGACCTGATCGAGATAGACGAGAAGGCCCGGGCTTACCGGAACCGGCCGCAATTGCGCGCCCATCGTGGCCTGGATGGCATTGGCGGTGTTTTCACCGGACACATCCGGATTGACCGCGGCGATGTGGAGATCGCGCGCCATGATGGTCTGGCCCTCCGCCGACATGAAATAGGCAAGCAGGGCACGGCCGAGATCCGGTGACGCCGCCGCCTTCGGCACAAGGCCGATGCGCGACATGACTACCGTATAGTCCTTCGGCATGACGATGCCGACATCGGGATTGCGCGCCGCCCAATCCGTCGCATAGGAGCCGAGGATGTTGTAACCCAGCACCGCGCGGCCATCAGCGATGCGCTCCAGGATCGCGGCACTTCTCGAATAGAGCTTCACGCCGGCCTTGCCCATGCTGCGGATGACCGACCAGATGTCGGGAAACTGCTCCTGGTCGCGTGCCATGAACATGAACCCGACGCCGGAGCGCTCGATGTCATAGGTGGCGATCCGGCCCTGGACGGCTTCCGCGTTGCGCTCGAGATAGTCGACGAACTGCGCGCGTGTCGCCGGCGGCGAAACATTGCGGAAACTCGGCTTGTGGTAGACGAAGACCGCCGGTTCGAAGGTCAGCGCGTAGGCGGTGTTGCGCCAGTTCGCCCAGCGCGGCCAGCGCGCACTCATAGGCATGTTGCTTTCCTGCGCGTAGCCGTCATTGGCGAGTTTGACCTGCAGATCCATCGCAGACGAAAAGGCGACGTCGCCCGTCTTCTGACCGGCATTGGTCTCGTCGATGATGCGCGTGTAGATATCGCCGGTCAGCAATTCCTCATAGCGCACGGCGATAGCGGGATTGGCGCGGCGAAATCCCTCGATCATCCCCTTGGCCAAAGGCGCATCGAGTGCCGAATAGACAACCAGCGTGCGCGCGCCGGCATCACCGTTGAGAGCCGGGAAAAGCGTCGTCTCAGCCAGCGCGGGCCTCGAAAACAGAACCAGCAGAGCAAAGACCACAAAGCGCATGGGGCCAACTTGCCCGAGCCCACGATCATCCACAAGCGTCGCCCGTTGCGACGGTTTGGTGCGTCCGAAAGGCCGCCAGGGTGGAATGCGATCAGGATGGATCGGTATTCCGCTCCGTCTCGTTGTCTTGCGCATGATCTTTACCGGAAAAGTCTGCAACTTTTCGGGATCATGCTCTAGGTTCGGCAAAACGATTTCGACGAGGAGCAGCGTTGCGCATTCTGGTGGTGGAGGACACGCAGACCCTGGCCGATGGGCTTGTGGCCGTCCTGAAAGGCAGCGGCTATGCAGTCGATCACGTCATTGATGGCCAATCGGCACTGGCCGTGCTCGCGGCCGAGCGGGTCGATCTGGTCATCCTCGATCTCAACCTGCCGGGCATGGACGGGCTGCAGGTGCTGCGCAGCATCCGTGCCCGCCAGGATGGGCCGGGCGTGCTTATCCTCAGTGCGCGTGCCGACCTGCACGACAAGATCAAGGGGCTGGATCTCGGCGCGGACGATTACATGACCAAACCGTTCGATGTCGACGAGCTGGAAGCGCGCGTGCGCATGCTGCTGCGACGCCATGCGGGGCTGAAATCGTCCACCGTATCGTTCGGCGAAGTGACCTTCGACCTCACCTCGCGCAGCTTTTCCGGCGGTGGCCTCCCGCTCGACCTGCCGGCCCGCGAGGTCAGCCTGCTCGAAACGCTGTTTCTGCGCGCCGGCAAAGTGGTGACGAAGCAGTCGATCCTGGAATCGCTGGCCGGCTTCGACGAGGAGTTGTCCTACAACGCCATCGAGCAATATGTCAGCCGGCTGCGGCGCAGGCTTGCCCCTTACGGTGTAACCGTGCGGACGGCACGCGGCATCGGCTACTATCTTGAGAAGGTGTAGCCGGGACATGGGAGACACCCGCTGATGGCCGTTGCCGCGCCCTATTCGCTGCGCCGCCGGCTGTTGTTCTGGCTGCTCGTGCCGCTGATCGCGATCGGGCTGATCGCCCTGCTCGACACCTGGCGCGAGGCGATCGGAACGGCAAATGCAGCGTCGGACCGCGTGCTTGCCGGTTCGGCGCTGGCCATTGCCGAGCGTGTTGTTGTCTCCGAAGAGGGTATCCTCGAAGTCGATATCCCCTATGTGGCGCTGGAAATGCTGACGTCGGCTGCACAGGATCGGGTCTTCTACCGTGTCGACGGCCCGCCCGGTACGTTCATCACCGGTTACGAAACGCTGCCGACGATGCCCGCGCCTCCGCCGGAAAAAGCACAGTTTTCCGATGCGACCTTTCGCGGTGAACCGATCCGGCTGGCAGCACTTGCCCGCTCCGCCTCGACCGGTGTCGATTCCATTCCCTTTGTGGTCACCGTTGCCGAAACCACGATTGCACGAACCCAACTCGCCCAGACCATCCTGCTGCACTCGGCCCTGCGGCTGACGGTGCTGATCGGTGGCGCCGCCCTGATCGCGTGGTTCGCCGTCAACGCCTCGCTGCAGCCGCTCTACCGGCTGAGGGCGGCAATCGCCGAACGCAGCCCCGACGACCTTCACCCCATCGACGATCGGGTGCCGGGTGAGGTGCGAGGGCTGGTCGAAACGGTGAATTCCTTCATGGTGCGATTGGGCGCTGCCCTGTCTGGCCTGCGCAACTTCACCGGCAATGCCAGCCACCAGTTGCGTACGCCGATGACCATCGTGCGCACGCAGCTAGCGCTCGCCGGCCGCGCAAGATCGCTAGAAGAAGCCAAGTCTGCCGCGCAGACCGCCGACGCAGCGATTGTGCGCGCAGAACATGTCCTGTCGCAGTTGCTTCTGCTGGCACGCATCGAGGCTGCTGCGTCGGACGGTGTGGATACAAAATCGGTCGACCTTGCCGCGATCGCCATGGAGAGCGTCGCCGACCGCGTGATGAAGGCAAACGCTGCCGGTGCCGACCTCGGCTTCGAGGGTGGCGACCCTGTCCTGATCCGGGGAGAAGCTTTGCTCATCGGCGAACTGGTCGGCAATCTCGTCGACAACGCCATCGCCTATGCCGGCGGCGGGGCGGAAATCACCGTGCGTGTATCGGGCGGGCGAGAAGCAGTGCTGGAGGTCGAGGACAATGGTCCCGGCATCGCGCCAAACAAACTCGCGGCAGTGCGGGCGCGATTCTCGCGCGGTGCGGGCGCCGACAAGCCCGGCAGCGGGCTCGGGCTGCCCATCGTCGAAGAAATCGCCGAGCTGTTCGGCGGCAAACTTACCCTCGCGGTCGGTGCGGGCGCCCGTGGACTCAGGGCGCTGGTCGCGTTCCCGCCTCTTGACCCTCCGACCGCAGCCGCACTAAGCGAAGGACAATTCCCCACGAAGGACCGCCCAGCATGACAGTTTCGCGCGCATTGTCGGATGCTTTCATTCCCGAACTGCCGAACTACTACCGTGGCAAGGTGCGCGACAACTACGACCTGCCCGACGGTCGCCGCATCATCGTTGCCACGGATCGCCTCAGCGCCTTCGACGTCATCCTGACCTCGATCCCCTTCAAGGGGCAGGTGCTCACGCAAACGGCGCGATACTGGTTCGAGGAAACCGCCGACATCTGTCCAAATCATGTGCTCGACTATCCCGACCCCAACGTCGTTGTGGGCACGCGGCTCGACATCCTGCCGGTGGAAATCGTGGTGCGCGGCTATCTGGCCGGCAGCACCGGCACATCGATCCTGACCAAGTACCGCAATGGCGAGCGCGACATGTACGGCATGCGCCTGCCGGACGGGATGCGCGACAACGAAAGGCTGCCCAATCCGATCATTACGCCGACCAGCAAGGCCTTCGACGGTGGTCACGACGAGCCGCTGTCGGGCACCGATATCCTTGCCAAGCGCCTGCTCAGCGAGGAGCAGTGGGGCACGGTTTCCAACTATGCGCTGGCCCTGTTCGCTCGCGGCCAGGCGCGCGCCGCCGAACGCGGTCTGATCCTCGTCGACACCAAATACGAGTTCGGCGTCGACCGCGATGGCCGCATCGTGCTCGCGGACGAAGTCCATACCCCGGACTCGAGCCGCTACTGGCTGGCCGAGAGCTATGCCGAAAGCTTCGAGGCTGGAGAACGGCCGCGCAGTTTCGACAAGGATTTCGTGCGCGCCTGGGTGACCGCGCGCTGCGATCCCTACAAGGATGTCATCCCCGACATCCCGGCCGATCTCATCGAGCAGACCTCGCACATCTATGTGCAGGCCTATGAGGCGATCACCGGCAACACGTTTGTTGCCGACCTTTCCGAGGGAAGCGTGCTGGAGCGGCTGCGAAAAAATCTCAGGCCGTATTTCTAGAGCGGTTCCGGTCCTCACGGAAACCGGTCGCTATCTCACATCCTGCGAAACGTGAGGTAGGCGGTGCGACGTCCCTCGCGGATCGCCTTGGCTTCATAACGCGTGCTTTCCCAGCCGGGATAAGGCGTATGCCAATCGGCCGCCTCTTGCGCCTGCCACTCGAAGGCCGGATGCGCGCGGCAATGCTGCAGGGTCCAGTTGACATAGGTGTCGATGTCGGACGCGAAGCAGAACCTGCCGCCCGGCTTCAACGCACGCGCGAAACGGTCGAGGTTGACCGGGTTCACGAAGCGCCGCTTCCAGTGCCGTTTCTTGGGCCACGGATCCGGATAAAGCAGGTCGATCCAGTCGAGCGAGGCTTCCGGCAGCCAGTCGAGCAGCAGAGCCGCGTCGTCATCGAAGACTCGAAGATTGCTCGCCGGCGCTTTCACCAGCGCCATCATCATCTTGGCCATGCCGTTGATGAAGGGTTCAGCGCCGATGAAGCCAGTGTCAGAATGCGTCAGTGTTTCCTGACGCAGATGCTCGCCGCCGCCGAAACCGATTTCGAGCCTGATGGAAGAAACGGGAGCCTCGAAGAGGCTTCCCAGTTGCTTTGGTGCGGGCTGCGCCAGGTCGAGCCGGTAGCGCTTGAGACCCACCTCAAGCGCCGTGGCTTGCGCCGGGCGGATGGTCTTGCCCTTTCGCCGGCCGAAGAAAGCCTCGCTCAACCGGCTGCGCCTGCCCTGCTCTTCCATGGCCGCGTCCGCCGTCAGGCGGCCACGGCGTCCTTGAGCGCCTTGGCGAGATCGGTCTTCTCCCAGGAGAAGGAACCGTCACGGCCCGCCTTGCGGCCGAAATGGCCGTAAGACGAGGTCTTGGCATAGATCGGCTTGTTGAGGTCGAGATGCCGGCGGATACCCGAGGGCGAGAGGTCCATCACCTTGCGCAGTGCGTCTTCCAGCCTGGCCTCGTCGACGGAACCGGTGCCATGCAGATCGACATAGACCGACAGCGGCTGGGCCACGCCGATGGCGTAGGAAAGCTGGATGGTGCAGCGATCCGCCAGCTTTGCCGCCACGACGTTCTTGGCAAGGTAGCGCGCGGCATAAGCAGCCGAGCGGTCGACCTTGGTGGTATCCTTGCCGGAGAAGGCGCCGCCGCCATGGGGAGCAGCACCGCCGTAGGTATCGACGATGATCTTGCGGCCGGTAAGGCCGGCGTCACCATCGGGACCGCCGATTACGAACTTGCCGGTCGGATTGATATACCAGTTGCAGTCGTTCGCGATCTTCAATTCGCCCAGCGCCTCGCGGATATAGGGCTCCACGACCTTGCGAACCTTCTTGGAATCCCAGCTCTCCTCGAGATGCTGGGTGGAGAGCACGATCTGCGTGACTTCGGCGGCCTTGCCGTCGACATACTTCACCGTGACCTGGCTCTTGGCATCCGGACCGAGGCGGCCGGCGTCGCCATGGTTCTTGTGACGGGCGTCAGCCAGCAGTTCGAGGATCTTGTGGCTGTAGTAGATCGGCGCCGGCATCAGGTCCGGCGTCTCGCGGCATGCGTAACCAAACATGATGCCCTGGTCGCCGGCACCTTCCTCGCCCTGGCGATCGGCGGCGTTGTCAACGCCCTGGCCGATATCAGGCGACTGGCCGTGCAGCAGCACATCGATCTTGGCAGTCTTCCAGTGGAAACCCGATTGCTCGTAGCCGATGGCGCGAATGGCCTTGCGTGCAACGGACTTGAACTTGGAGGGATTGACGACCGGATGGCCGGCGGCATCCTTGACGACATTGCCCGCCTTGTCCTTCTTCAGCAGCGTCTCGGGCACACGCACTTCACCGGCAATGACGACGCGGTTGGTTGTGGCGAGCGTTTCGCAGGCGACGCGGACCTTCCACGGGTCCATGCCCGTTTTCTTGGCTTCGCGGTAGACGAGGTCGACAATTTCGTCGGAGATGCGATCGCACACCTTATCGGGGTGGCCCTCGGAAACGGATTCCGATGTGAAGAGATAATTCTGCCGTGACACGGGTGATCCCTCTAGAAAGCAATCGGCAGACTGCCGATCTGGCGGGCCACGTGTTAGCGGGGCCGCGCCAGACTCGTCAAGATGATTGCAGGGTAACGGATATCAAAGGCCGGCACGGGAATGGAACAAAATACCCGAGACTGCCGGATAATGAGTGAAGCCGACCGTCGCGCCTGCAACAGCGGAAAATCGCCCGCTGGATTAGCCCGCCTCGTCGCCGGCGAGCGACTTGACCAGATCGATGATCCGCCGGCGAACCTTCGGATCGGCGACCTTCACGAATGCACGGTTGAGCTGAAGCCCTTCCGGGGTGGAGCAGAATTCCGCAGCCAGAGCCATGGCATTGTCCTCCGCGAAACCGCTGCGCGTGGCACCATCCTGTCCCGGGGCGTCTTCGAAAAAGAAGGAAACGGGCACGCTCAGGATCGAAGCGATGGCCTGCAGACGGCTGGCACCGACACGATTGGTGCCCTTCTCGTATTTCTGAATTTGCTGAAAAGTTATTCCGAGGTTCTCGCCAAGTTTTTCCTGGCTCATTCCCAACATGTTACGCCGAAGTCTGATGCGGCTGCCGACATGAGTGTCAATTGGGTTTGGTTTTTTCTTGTTTTCTTCTACCATCTTGTCCTCGCCGAATTCTTCCGGCTTCTTGTGTTTTTTGACGCCTAACCTCTGACCAGAGCTCCCACCTCACCGAAAAGCAACAGCGTGCGAAAGATGCCAACCGCTCCATAATGGATTTCTAAAATACTGGCTGTCAATTCGCCGGTAGCTTGTGCCTTACCGAAAAGACGAAAGCAATCAGGGCGAGGGCGAGCATAATCAGATATCCGTTAACGCGCCGTTGGCCGGTCGAAACGACATCGGATACCGATGCGACAGGGATGCTCAGGTCGATGGTGTCGCGCGCATTGATTGCCAGTGCGTCGAGGATTCGGCCGCGCGCATCCACGGCTGCGGAGATGCCATTGTTAGCCGCACGTAACAGAGGCATTCCATTTTCCACTGCGCGTATCTGTGCCTGACGGAAATGCTGGTAAGGGCCGGGTGTATCGCCAAACCACGCATCGTTGGTGAGGTTCACAATAAGCTGACTTGACGCAGCGTCAACTGACACTTCCTCAGGAAAAATGACTTCGTAGCAAATGAATGGCAGCCCCCGGATCGCGCCGGGCAGCAAAATCGGGTGCCGGTCGTTTCCGGCGGAGAACATTGTCGGGCCGGCAACCAGCTGTTCTACGCCGACACGTCGCAAAAGATCGGCGAAAGGCAGATATTCGCCGAACGGCACGAGATGGATCTTGTCGAACGCGTCGGCGATCTCGCCCTTGTCGTTGATGGCAACCACCGAGTTGTAGTAGCGCGCGCCGGCATCGGCAGACGCCCCTTCTTCCCGCACCGCTCCGGCAATCAGCATCTGACCGTCGGCCAGCATATCGCCGAGCGCCGTCAAGGCATCCGGCCGCTCGGTAAACAGGAAGGGCACCGAGGTTTCCGGCCACAGGATCAGCTGAGGCTTTTTCTTGCCGGGCTCGGGCGTTTTCGATGACATGCCAAGCAAGGTCGCAAAGATACGATCACGTACCGAGGCGTCCCATTTCTCCCGCATGTCGATCGACGGCTGGACAATGCGAATGTCGACCGTCTTGTCCGCCAGGACTGGCGTCGTAAGCCGCAGATAACCAAAACCGACATGCGCGCAGACCAGGGCCGACGCCAGGACCGCGCCCACGGCAAGGTTACGCCGCCCAACCAGGAGCGCGGGCATGGCAAAGACGAAGACGGCAAGCGCGTTCATGCCGTTCATGCCGAGTGCCGACACGCTCTGCATCAGCAAGGGAACCGGCATGGCCGCATAGCCGACCGCATTCCAGGGAAAACCGGTCAGGACAAAGCCGCGCAGCCATTCCGCCAAGGCAAAAGCAAAAGCAAGCGCTGCAATACGGCCCAGGCCGCTGCTCCACAGCAGCCGGGCAACAGCGGTGGCGAAACCATAGAAGAAGGCCAGCAGGAGCGGGATGCCGACCACGGCGAAGGGCAGCGCCCAGGCATAGTCATCGGCTTCCACCAGCAGCGCCTGCCCGATCCACCACAAGCCAGCCAGAAAGTAACCGAAACCGAACCACCAGCCGACGGCGAATGCCGGCCGCAGTCGCCTCAGGATGCCGCCAGACACCTCGCCCGTGGTGCCATCGATCAACCAGACCAGAACCGGAAAGGAAATGAAGCAGACGGCGAAAAAATCGTATGGAGCCTGACCGAAAACCGCCAGCGCGCCGGCTAGAAAGGCCGCCAGCGCGCGTCGCCAACCCCAGAGCAGAACTATCCGGCCGGCGAGGCGCTCCATGCATTTTTCCGAGTCGCGAGAATCATGGCGGAAGATGTATCAGGCCATGCTCCGCGCTCCAAATGCCGACATGGTGAGCACCAGGCCGGTTACCCGCTCTCGTTTCAGGCCGATTTCAGCGCCAACCGTTCGGCCGGCTCGACCAGTTCGGCGAGCTGCCTGGCAACCGTGCCCCAACCGTCGTGGAAACCCATCTGTTCATGCATGTCGCGCTCAGACCTGCTCTTGTGCATGACGTGAGCCGCGTAATCCGTGCCTTGCGGATGGTCGCGCATTGTGATGATCGCAGTCATGAAAGGCTGGTCGGCGGGGCGCCAGCCGCCGGTAAGCGTGTTGGTGAAGACGATGCGCTCCTGCGCGTCGATGGCCAGGAAGCAGGCATCGAGATGCGGCTGGTACGGACCACCGTCCTCGCTGATGTGCGTGACGAGCGCGCCGCCTGGGCGAAGTTCCATCTTCTCGACCTTGCATTTGGCCGGCGTCGGGATCCACCAGCGCGCGAAGCTTGCCGGGTCGGTCCATGCGTTCCAGATGGCGGATCGCGGCGCCCTGATGAGGCGCGACAAGGTCAGGTCCGTATCGGGATTCACGGTCTCGGTCATTCCGGATTCTCCTTGTTCTGTTCGGCGAGGACGAAACGCTCCAGGCGGTCGTTGCGGCCTTCCCAGACCGCGCGCTGCGCTGACAGCCAGGTTTCGATCATCGCGAACTGCTTGGTTTCAATGGCGCAGGTGCGCACACGGCCCTGTTTCTGCGTGCGGATCAGGCCGCTGCCTTCGAGAAAGTGGATGTGCTTCATGAATGATGGCAGCGCCATGTCGAACGGCCTGGCGAGATCGCTGATGCTGGACGGTCCCTTGCCGAGCTCCGTCAGCACCGCCCGCCGCGTCGGGTCGGCCAGTGCCTGGAAAATTCCGTCCAGATGTGTCGAATACTGATCCATAAGGCTAAGTATCAGCTCAAAACACTTAGCACAAGAGCTAACTATAAAAACTTGCGGAAGTTTAGGCCTGCTCGGCGCGCGCGCGGCGGCGGCGCTCGATCGCCTTCTGGCTTTCGATGATGCGGACGCGCTTCACGCGGCGCGGATCGGCATCGAGAATGTGAAACTCGAAGCCGGGGATGGCCTGGACCACCTCGCCCCGCGCCGGTACCCGGCCCAGCGTGTTGAAGATCATGCCGCCGATCGTGTCGACCGACTCGCCATGTTCGCCGGCGGCGAAATGCTCGCCGATCATCTTGGCGACGTCATCGATTTCCGCCTTGCCATCGACCACGTAGATGCCGTCGCCGGCCTGGGTGATCATCGGCTCGTCATCATCGTGCTCGTCCTCGATGTCGCCGACGACCATCTCGACGATGTCTTCCAGCGAAGCGAGGCCGTCTGTGCCGCCATACTCATCGATGACCAGCGCCATCTGCGTCCGCGCCGCCTGCATGCGGCCCATCAGGTCCGAAGCCAGCATCGAGGGCGGCACGAACAGCACCGGCCGGATCAGGCTGAGATCGCCGATGGTGCGGGCAAGATCGACCTGGGTAAGGTCGAGCAGCGCCGCGGCGGGCGTCTTGCGGCTGGCGCGGCCCGGCTTCTTGACCCGGGCAAGACGCGTGATGTGGGCGAGCACGTCGCGGATGTGAACCATGCCGCGCGGATCATCCAGCGTCTCGAAATAGACCGGCATGCGGGAATGCCCGGACTGTTCGAACAACACCAGCAGGTCGCCCAGCGTCGTGCCGATCTCAACAGCCTGGATGTCGGCTCGTGGCACCATCACGTCTTCGACACGAACTTCGCGCAGGCGCAGGATGTTGTTGAGCATCGCCCGTTCGCCGGGCGAGAAGGATTCCGTGCCGGACTCGGTTTCGGCAAGCGCGTCGGCGATTTCCTCGCGCAGCGAGGTCCCGTTGCGCTGGCGGAAGAGACCCAGGACACGCTCGAACAGGGAGGGACCGGCAGAAGAAGGCTCGCTCGCTACACTGCCGGAGCTGGTACTCGGACTGGGCGTTTCTTCCGTCTTTCCGGAAGCCTTTAAGGCACTGCCGGCGTCCGTGGGGGCGGCAGTCTCTGATTTCTCGTTCATCGTCGTCCGGTCAATTGAATGTTTAGTTACGCATAAGGATCGGGAATGGCAAGTCTCGCCAGCGCCGCGCGCTCGACCGCTTCCATCTCCTCGGCCTCGTCATCGGTCTCGTGATCATAACCCAGCAGGTGCAACAGGCCATGGATCAGCAGATGGCTGACATGGTTCTCGACTGGCTTTTTCTCCTCCGCCGCCTCGCGTGCCACCGTCTCGGCAGCCAATACGATATCACCGAGCATCGGCGGCAGTCGGCCCCCCTTGGCCGGAGGAAAAGCCGGGAAGGACAGCACGTTGGTGGGTTTGTCCTTGCCGCGCCATTCCGCGTTCAGCGTCCGGATGGCGGCGTCATCGGTGAAGACGACGCTGAGTTCAGACGTTCCCGCCAGCTTGAGTTCGGCAAAGGCAGCAGCCGCGGCGCGCTCGACAAGGCCAAGCAATTTTGCCTCGGCTGGCCAAGCGCCAGCCTCGACCATGAGATCGATGTCGAGTGGCAGTTCAGGCAACGTCATCGAGCCCTGTGCTGACAGGCAGGCATACTGAAAGGATCAGTTATCCGCCCCCAGACCGCGGGAAACCTTGCCGTCGCGGTCATACGCGCGGACGATCTCTCCAACCAGCGGGTGACGCACGACGTCGCCATCGGCGAAACGCACCGTCACGATGCCCGGGACCCCGTCGAGGACGCGCAACGCTTCCACGAGGCCCGACTTGGTGTTGGGCGGCAGGTCGATCTGGGTCGGATCGCCTGTGATGATCATGCGTGAATTCTCGCCCAGACGCGTCAGGAACATCTTCATCTGCATCTGGGTGGTGTTCTGCGCCTCGTCGAGGATGACGGCGGCATGCGCCAGCGTGCGTCCGCGCATGAAGGCCAGCGGCGCGATCTCGATGACGCCCGCGCCGATGGCACGCTCGACCTTGTCGCCCGGCATCATATCGTAAAGGGCGTCGTAAAGCGGGCGCAGATAAGGATCGACCTTTTCCTTCATGTCGCCGGGCAGGAAGCCGAGCCGCTCGCCCGCCTCGACCGCAGGACGCGACAGGATGATGCGCTCGACCATGCCACGCTCCAGCAGCATCGCGGCATGCGCGACCGCCAGATAGGTCTTGCCGGTACCGGCCGGGCCGATGCCAAAGACCAGTTCCGAGCGCTCCAGGGCGCGCATGTAGGCGTCCTGGTTCAAGGAACGGGCATAGATGGTCTTCTTGCGAGTCGATATCTGTGCGGCGGACACCTTGCCCTTGCGCTCCATCGTCGGCAGCACCAGCTGGTCATCGGCGGCAACCGCCATGCGCACGGCGCCATCAACGTCCGACTGGGCGATATCGGCGCCCTTCTGCAGGATATCGTAGAGATTGTCCAAGGCACGACGCGCCTGTTCGGCGGCGGTCGAAGAACCCTTGATGGTGAGCTGGTTACCGCGCGAACGGATGTCGACGCCGAGCTTCTGCTCCAGCCGCGCCAAATTCTCATCGAACTGGCCGTAAAGCGCACTGGCCAGCTTGTTGTTGTCGAAAGTCAGAACGATATGCGCCATATCCGAGGCCCCGGATGCAGTGCTTGGGGGCGCGTTCTTCAGTTCAGTGGCGCTCAAACGTCTCTCCTCATCTGACACGTCATTCAGACCCGCAACTCAGATAGGCTCGGCGTACAGGCTGTTGAAGCCCGGACGCGTGATTCGCACCTCAATAATGTCACCGATTTCGCCGACCTTTTCATCAACAATCACCGGCTGCAGCCACGGTGAGCGTCCGACTTTCTGGCCGGCCTGGCGGCCGGGCTTCTCGATCAGCGTCGTCATGGTGCGCCCGACCATCGACGCCGTGAAAGCCTGCTGCTGTTCAACCAGCAGTGCCTGCAGCGCATGCAGGCGCTCGTCCTTCAGCGGTTCCGGCACATGGTCTTCCATTTCGGCTCCCGGCGTGCCGGGACGCGGCGAATATTTGAACGAGAATGCGGACGCATAGCCCACCTCCCGCACCAGCCGCATCGTGTCTTCGAAATCGGCATCCGTCTCACCGGGAAAACCGACAATGAAATCGCCCGACATCGCAATGTCCGAGCGCGCGGCGCGGACGCGATCGATCAGACGCAGATAATCCTCCGCCTTGTGGCGGCGGTTCATCGCCTTGAGGATGCGGTCGGAACCCGACTGCACCGGCAGATGCAGATAGGGCATCAGGCTCGGCAGGTCGCGATGCGCGGCAATCAGCTCATCATCCATGTCGCGCGGATGGCTGGTGGTGTAGCGCAGCCGGGCGATGCCGGGAATTTCAGCCAGGCGATAGAGCAGCCGCCCCAGCCCCCACTCGGCACCATCAGGCCCTGCCCCGTGCCAGGCATTCACGTTCTGACCAAGCAGCGTCACTTCGCGCACGCCGGCCTCGGCCAGCCGCTCGGCCTCGGCGATGATCTGGGCGACAGGCCGCGACACTTCCGAGCCGCGCGTATAGGGCACGACACAGAAGGTGCAGAATTTGTCGCAGCCTTCCTGCACGGTGAGAAAGGCTGCCACGCCGCGCTTGGCGACCTGTGCGCGCTTTGGCTGCGGCAGGTGCTCGAACTTGTCCTCGAGCGCATATTCGGTTTCGACCACCCGGCCGCCATTGCGGACACGCGCCAGCACATCCGGCAGGCGATGATAGGTCTGCGGACCGATCACCAGATCGACGGCCGGAGCACGGCGGATGATCTCACGGCCCTCGGCCTGGGCGACACAGCCGGCAACACCGATCAGCATCTCGCGGCCGGCCGCCGCCTTTTCCGCCTTCAGTTCGCGAATGCGGCCGAGCTCGGAATAAACCTTCTCGGCAGCCCTCTCGCGGATGTGGCAGGTGTTGAGCAACACCAGGTCTGCATCTTCGATGACGCTGGTCTCAGCGTAGCCGTCAGCCGCCAGCGCATCGGTCATGCGCTGCGAGTCATAGACATTCATCTGACAGCCATAGGTCTTGACGAAGACCTTCTTCGGCTGAGGGGTGTCGACACCCTTGTCCGGGTTCGGCGAAAGCGTTTCCAGTTCCATGCGGCGGCTTCACGAGCGGGTTGCAAACGGCAACCCGCTCTATCTCCTTGTTTTGACGCAATTCCGGACGGAAAACCGCTACGCACTTTTCCTGGAATTGCTCTAACGCTTTTCGATGCTGAAAAACAGCCGTTTCCGGCGAACAGCACTACTTCGCAGGTTCGCTGAGCGCTGCCTGCATCATCCCGCGCACCTGCGCTTCGACGACACGCGCCGTTTCCTTGCGGTTGGACTGCTTGGAGAATGCCACTGGTTCGCCGAAATGCACCTCGACGTCGAGACCGCCCTCGGCAAGCAGGGTCATGAGATGCGGGCCCAGATCCTGGTCGCCGATCCAGGAAGCGACCGGCCGCCAGCGTCGGCCGAGCGGCACGCCATGCAGGCGGGTGTAGGCGATCGCCACCGGCTGGATGAACACCTCGTCGGCCGCTCCTTCGGCAATCGCCATGGACGCGGCGCCAAACAGCGTGGTCTTGAAAGGCAGCACCATATTGCCGTCGCCGGTGGTGCCCTCCGCGAACAGCACCATGGCGTCACCCTTGGCCAGCCGGGCCGCGATCTCGTTGGCCTGATCGCCGGAGGTGCGTTTGCGCTCGCGTTCGATGAAAACGGTGCGCTGCAGCTTCGACAGCTTTCCGATCGCCGGCCAGTTCACCATATCGGCGCGGGCAATGAACTTCACATCGACCAGCGAGCCGAGGACGAGGATATCCGTCCACGAAATATGATTGGAGGCGACCAGCAGCGGCCGCTGGTTGGACAAAGTGCCGTGGACATGGACGCGAAGGCCAAGGGCGCGCGCCACGGCGCGGTGCCAGACCTTCAGGATAACGGTTTCCGGCCACCATCCCGTCTTCATCGAGATGAGCTGCAGCGGCACCAGCACGGCGGTTGCCAGCACGACGTAAACGAAAGCCAGAAGCGTCCTGATTTTTCCGACCATCACGTCCCCGAATGCAGCGTAGTCGGGCTAGCGGAGATCGCGGCGCATGACAAGCGCGCCGGTGGGACCATGTTCGGGAGAGCGATAATAATTCGGCCGCTTGCCGACTTCGCGAAAACCGAGCCGGCGGTAGAGGGTCAGTGCCGCAACGTTGGTTTCGTCGACTTCCAGGAACAGCGCCTCGGCGCGTTCGCCGTGCAGGCTGCGCAGCACCGCATCCATCAATTGCCAGCCGAGCCCTTGCCTGCGATGCGTGCGCGCGACCGCCACGGTCAGGATTTCGCCCTCGCCCGCGGCAAGCCTGGCCAGCACGAAACCGACCGGCGGCTCGGCACCATGGCCGACCTCACGGGCGGCGAAGCCGAAAACCGTATCCTGGCCGAGCAGCGTGGCGAATTCACCATCGGTCCATGGCCGCACGAAATCCTCGTGATGCAGCGACGACACGGCAGCGGCATCCGCAACGGTCAACGGCTCGAGTGCATATTCGCGGCGCGGCGAAAAAAACGGAATGCGCATCACCCGGCCCTCGGCAACACAAAACCGGCCTGCGGCTTGGCGTCCGCATCGCGCAGATAGACCGGCCTGGGCTTTTCTCCCGGCCCCTTCGAAGCCGCCAGACGCGCATAGGTGGCGATATCGGCAGTGGCGACAGGGGGACCAAAATCGAACCTGCCACCGGCAGCGGCGGCAACCACCTCGGCGGCCGTGCCGGCAAGCACTGCCGCATTCTGCTCAGCCATGTCGGAGGCTTCCTCCAGCGTGGCGATGGCGGGGCCGTAGACTGCGGCACCGTCAGTGCCGAACAATGCGGCATGGATTTCGCCGCGCCCGCCGTCGAGCACGGCCAGCACGGAGCGGCCGGGAAAGGCTGACGCCGCTTCCGCCGCCAGCGCTTCCAGCGTCGTGACGCCGATCGCGGGAATCTTCAATGCGAGCGCCAGACCGCGCGCGGTGGAAACGCCGACGCGGATACCGGTGAAGGAACCGGGCCCGGTGGAGATGGCGATGGCGCCGAGATCAGCGAAGGTGATGCCAGCTTCGTCCAGTGCCCTGTCGATGACCGCCAGCAGATGTTCAGCATGGCCCTTGCCGAGGTCGAGGACATGCCGACCCAGGATACGGCCCGTCGCCGTGTCATAGACGCAGGCGGCACACAGGTTGGCGGAGCAATCGATGGCGAGCAGTTTCATGTCAGCTTCGCGTAACCGATCGCCGCGCCGGCTACAAGCCGCGTGAGGATTTCAGCTTATCGGTGCTTCGATTTGGGCGTGCGAATGCCATTCGTTGCCGACATTGATTGGTGCGTCCTTCGAGGCTCGCCCGCGTGACTTTTTGGCATCATTCCGAAGCGTTGCGGGGGCTCGCACCTCAGGATGAGGACCGTTGTGCAGTTTCGAGACCTGGACGTCTCAGAATTTGGCCGGGATCATGCGACGGCCCTCATCCTGAGGTGCGAGCCCGCAAGACATTTGTAGGGCGGCAAAACCCAGGTGGGCGAGCCTCGAAGGACGCACCTCCAGCGAAGCGATGGCGAAGCGCGGCGACCAGTGCCACCAAGCCAACCACAACTCCTTACGGTCGCCTCGGCTAGCCTTGTTTGGCCTTCAGTTCGAGACGGCGCCTGTGCAGCACGGGCTCGGTGTAGCCGTTCGGTTGGTCGCGGCCCTTGAACACCAGGTCGCAGGCGGCGCGGAAGGCGATGGACTGGTCAAAGTCCGGCGCCATCGGGCGATAGCTCGGATCGCCGACATTCTGGGTGTCGACGATGACGGCCATGCGCTGCAGCGAATCCAGCACCTGGATGTGCGAACAGATGTCGTGGTGCAGCCAGTTGGCGATGTGCTGCGAGGAGATGCGCAGCGTGGCGCGGTCTTCCATCAGGCCGACATCGTTGATGTCCGGCACCTTGGAGCAGCCGACGCCCTGGTCGATCCAGCGCACGACATAGCCGAGGATGCCCTGCGCATTGTTGTCGATCTCGCGCTGGATCTCGTCCGGCGTCCAGTTCGGGCGCTTGACCACCGGCACGGTCAGGATGTCGTCGAGTTTCGCCTTAGGCCGGCTCTTCAGGCCGTCCTGCACGGCGTGCACGTCGACCTTGTGGTAATGCGTGGCATGCAGCGTCGCCGCCGTCGGCGACGGCACCCAGGCGGTGTTGGCGCCGGCCTTGGGGTGGGCAATCTTCTGTTCCAGCATCGCCGCCATCAGGTCGGGCATCGCCCACATGCCCTTGCCGATCTGGGCGTGGCCGGCGAGGCCGCATTCCAGACCGGTGTCGACGTTCCAGTTCTCGTAGGCCGAAATCCAGGCAGCCTGCTTCATGTCGCCCTTGCGCAGCATGGCGCCGGCTTCCATGGAGGTGTGGATCTCGTCGCCGGTACGGTCGAGGAAGCCGGTGTTGATGAACACCACGCGCTCCCTGGCGGCGCGGATGCATTCCTTGAGGTTGACGGTGGTGCGCCGCTCCTCGTCCATGATGCCCATCTTGATGGTGTTGGGCTTCATGCCGATCAGCTTTTCGACGCGGTCGAAGATCTCGACGGCGAAGGCGACTTCCTCCGGCCCGTGCATCTTAGGCTTGACGACGTAGAGCGAGCCTTCGCGCGAATTGGCTCGGCGGCCGTTCTCGCCGACATCATGCAGCGCGATCAGCGCGGTGACAGCGGCATCCATGATGCCTTCCGGCACCTCGGAACCATCAGATAGCAGGATGGCCGGATTGGTCATCAGGTGGCCGACATTGCGCACCAGCATCAGCGAGCGGCACTTGAGCGGGAAGGTCGAGCCGTCCGGCGCGGTGTAGTCGAGATCGGGATTGAGCTTGCGGGTGAAGATCTTGCCGCCCTTGCTCACGTCTTCGGCCAGGTCGCCCTTCATCAGGCCGAGCCAGTTGCGGTAGACGACGACCTTGTCCTCGGCATCGACCGCCGCGACCGAATCCTCGCAGTCCATGATGGTGGTCAGCGCAGATTCCAGCCAGACGTCGGAGATGTGGGCGGCGTCGTTCTTGCCGATGGTAGAATTGGGATCGATCAGCACCTCGATGTGCAGGCCGTTGTTGGCGAGCAGGAACTGGTTAGGGCTGGCCGCCTCGCCGAGATAACCGGCAAACTGCTCCGGCCGCTTCAGGCCGGTGGTGCGGCCGCCATTGAGCGATACGCGCAGCGCGCCGCCAGTCACGGTGAAGGAACGCGCGTCCTGCCAGACCGCGCCATCCAATGGTGCTGCCTCGTTGAGGAAGGCGCGTGCCCAGGCGATGACCTTCTCGCCGCGCTTCGGATTGTAATGCTTGCCCTTCTCGGCGCCGTCGGTCTCGGCAATGGCATCGGTGCCGTAGAGCGCGTCGTAGAGCGAACCCCAGCGCGCATTGGCGGCGTTCAGCGCGTAACGTGCATTCATCACCGGCACGACGAGCTGCGGGCCGGCCACGACGGCGATCTCCGGGTCGACATTGTCGGTGGAGACGCTGAAGGCCGGGCCTTCCGGCAGCAGGTAGCCGATTTCCTTCAGGAAGTCCTTGTAGACCGCGACATCGACCGGCGCGCCATTGTCGCGATACCAGCGGTCGATCTTCTCCTGGAAGTCGTCGCGTTTCTTCAGCAGCGCGCGGTTTTTCGGCGCGAGATCGTGCACCAGTTTCGAAAAGCCGGCCCAGAAATCGGCGGCGTTCACGCCGGTGCCGGCAACAGCCTCATTGGCAACGAAGTCATGCAGTTCGCGGGCGATCTGCAATCCGGCGATCTCGATCCGATCGGTCATATAGACAGTCTCCAGAAATGCCGCCGGGGAGCAAGGCGGCCAAGCAGGTTCCGCAAGTGTCCCACGGTTTTGCGGCGGGAACCTGCGGCAAACGACAAGCCTGACCAGCCTTGCACGGTTGGTCAGGGACGGGCGGGCTTTGGCATGTCAGCGCCGCCCGGTCAATTCGTCGTCAGTCGCAAAGCGGGTGTCGTTGCGGAACAATCGATTTAGTGTTTGCAACAAAGCAGCAGGCCACGCTTTTGCACCTCCCGAGCAGGACGAGCGCGGCTGTGCAGCCTAAGCCGCGATACGCGGCCGGCCGGCAGCCGTTGCCACGACATGCGCCTCGATGAACATGCGCTGTCCCTCGACGACGGAAGCACGGATGTCGCGCGCAATGTCGATCTCGGCGGTGTCGGTGCCGGCCTCGCCGGCGCGCAGGGCGACCAGCTTGCGCACATCCGCTTCCGCCTTGGCCATGGCCTCGTCTTCTTTGGTGAAATCGCGCACGCCTTCACCGGACGAAACCCGGAACAGCCCTTCCTTCGGCTGGCTGACACGTGCCTCCGCCGTCACCCGCACCTGGCCGACCACGGCACCCAGCGCATTGGCGACGTCGGTGTCGACCGGCACAAGGCACTCGTTGCCGACCAAAGGCGAAAGCGCCGCGTAATGCAGCGGGGCCGAAGCGCCGAGACCGATCACAGGCCGGTCGAGCGCCACGGTCAGGCGTGCAATACCGGGATGGGCGTCGACCGCGCGCTGCACCAGCGCATGCGCCACGGTGGCGGCGCCATCCAGCCCGTCCTCGGCGAACGCGGTCTCCAGGATGACTTCCGCCGAGAGCCGGGTCAGCGCCACCAGCACACGCTCCGAAATCTCCTCCGGCGAAGCGGCGATCGGCTGGCCACGCCCGTCCTTGCGGCGCGCAAACAGTTCGGCGCCGAGCCGGGCCGCGGCGGCGTCCCAGTTGGCCTGCCTGCCCAGCGTGTGCGCCGCGTCCGAGGGCGTGAAGCCGACGATATGGACCAGTCCGCGTGCAACCAGCCGGTTCAGCGTCGCATTCTGCGCGTTGGAGGTGAGCAATCGATCGATCGGCAGCGGCACGCCGCCGATTGTTTCATAGAGCTTGGCCTCCGGCGCGGTCAAACCGGCGGCCAGCCGTTCCGGCACGCCGGTGCGTACCGCAAAGCGTCCGTCCATGCGGCCGGGATTGGGTGCGCGCAGCTGCCGTTCCAGTTCGGCCATCACCGCCTCGCCATGGGCAAGACCGGCCAGCGCCAGCGGAACGACGCGGCGAGGCCCAAGTTGGATCCTCGGCGACAGCCCGCCGTCCTCCAGCGTCACTTCCGAATCGCCACCAAGGCCGAAGGTGCGCATGGCGACAGCCTCTACCATGGTGCGGAAGCCGCCGACGGTAGCGCCCTCGGGATCGAGCCGCGGGCGCCCTTTGTCGAGCACGGCGACGTCGGTCGTGGTGCCGCCGATGTCGGAGACGACGGCATCGTCCAGCCCGGTCATGTGGCGGGCGCCGACCAATGAGGCGGCAGGCCCCGAAAGGATGGTCTCGATCGGTCGCTGGCGCGCGAAATCCGCAGAGACGAGCGCGCCGTCGCCGCGCACCACCATCAAGGGGGCTGCGATGCCGCGCTCGACCAGGAAGCCTTCGGTGGCCGCGACCAGCCGGTCGATCATGGCGATGAGCCGGGCATTGAGCAAAGTGGTCAGCGCCCGGCGCGGTCCGCCGAGCTTCGACGACAGTTCATGGCTGCAGGTGACCGGCAGACCGGTGATGTCGCGGATCAGCTCGCGTGCGGCGAGCTCGTGCGCGGGATTGCGGGTGGCGAAATAGGCGCAGACGGCGAAGCCCGAGACGGAGCGGCCAAGCTCCGGCAGCGCCGCTTCCAGTTCGGAAAGGTCGAGGGCAGCCGCATTGCCGTGCACGTCATGCCCGCCAGGGCAGAAAAACACCGGATCGGTGCCGAGCGCCGTCTTCAGGCCATCGCGCTCGAGGTCGGCCTGGCCGAAGCCGATCATGACCAGCGCAACACGCCCGCCCTGCCCCTCCACCAGAGCATTGGTGGCGAGCGTCGTCGACATCGAGACCAGCTTGATCGAGGCGGGATCGGCGCCGGTCTGTTCCAGCACCTGCCCGACCGCGCCGGAAATGCCGACAGCAAGGTCGTGCCGCGTCGTCAGTGACTTCGCCTTGGCCACCACGGTGCCCTTGCCGTTAGCACCCGCATCCGACCACAGGACCGCATCGGTATAGGTGCCGCCAGTGTCGATACCAAGGAAGAGCGGAGCGGAGGAAGAAACGGTCACGGCAAGGCCCAAGCAAGACAGAAGCTGCCCGGGCTTTAGACCATTGCGGCTGACGGCGAAAGGCAGATGGGCTGGGCCAGAGATGCTTAAAGACCTAAGTCGGACCCCGTTTCTGTTGCCCGGCTTCCTCCAACTCCTGGCTGAGCGGCTTGATCGACGGATCGAGCGGCTCGGTGGCCTCAGACGTCATGGTCTTGATTGGGGCCGGCGGCACCCGCTGCCCGGACGCGCAGGCACTCAGCAAGATGAGCGGAATCAGGATGAAGGGACGAGCCATGGTGCGGGAGTGTTAGCGTGGCTAAGATTAAGAGAGAAGCATACTGAACGCGAAATGAAAGCGTCCAACACCCGCACCCAACACACAATAGGCAAACGCCTTACTTGCACAGAATAGCAAATCGATATCGAGTTTCTATCTCTTGAGCCGATGCGATCCTCTAATTCAGAAAGCTAGAAAACCTGCCATCACCTTAGATTCCATTGAACTTATATATATATACAGATGCATGCCCTGCCGCCGACAGCCACAAAAGTATACAACTCAGAGAGTATCATGGCAGATTCACATTAAAAAAAACCACTCACCGATGAGTACTAAGATAATGATAAATTGAGATATTTTGGTATCCTCAAGAGACATATCAGGTTTTAGAACTTGCCTGCAGAAAGCTGTCATCTTCGCTCCCCTTGCATCGTCGCACTCAGTTCCCATATGTTTCGTCACCTAAGCGGAGGGGTATATGGAGAATACTCAGGTCTATTTGAAGGCGATGATGTCCTTGATCGCCCGTCAAACGTTCACGCCCGAAAGACTTGCCGAAATTGTGTCTCCGGCAGCTAATAGTCGGGCGTACGAAGCTTTCAATTTGTGTGATGGAACTCGAACACAAACTGAAATATCAAATGCTCTTAAAATAGATTCAGGTAATTTTAGCAGGACCGTAAATAAATGGGTAGACGAAGGAGTATTGATAAGAATATCTGACGATAATAAGGATAAATTGGTTCATGTATACCAAATTCCAGACCGAATAATTTCGATCGCAAAGAAAAAGGAAAAAGGTAAGAGCGATGAATAACGACGAAATCGCCGCAAAACTCGACACACTCATCAAAATTCAGGCACATCTCGCCGTTGCAGCACTCGGCTCTCAGAAAGAAAAAATACTCTTTTTGGGAAAGGCCGGACTTCTGACGAGAGACATTGCGGACATTTTAGGGACGACAGCCAATACCGTGAGCGTCGCGCTTTCAAATGCCCGGAAAGATGGAAGCATTAAACGCGCAGGATTGAAGTCCACCAAGGGGGAAGAGGATGGCAAAGAATGATGGAGATGTTCCCAAGCTTACATCAACGGAGAAGTTACTTGTCCTTTTGCTCATTCGACAAGGACTGAAGCAGGAACATATAGCAAGCGCCCTTGGAATGCATCGAACCAGCCTAAGCCGCGCCTTCCCCAAGGGCGCTCTGGCGCAGGTTGCACGACTACCAGGAAAGAAACAGGGCTTTGATGATGGACAAGAAGCAGATTGAGGAACTCATTACCGAGGTAAGAGCGGTAAAGAAATTACTTGTTCTCCAATTGTTGAAGGCCGAAGTGCCCCAGAAGCAGATCGCTGCGATGCTCGAAATCAGCGAAGCGACGATGAGTAGAATGATCCCCAAAGCCGGCAACAAACCTAAGAACCCATCGCAGTCAAAAGACATATATTCCGGCGGAGCGCTCGATGGAAAATCGTAGTTTGCAAGCGATACTGGAAGAACTCGAAGCATTGAAAAAGCTGATGGTGCTAAACATGCTCGAAAAGGGGTACTCACAGTCGCAAATAGCGCTAACCCTTGGCGTTGGGCAAGCAACTATAAGCCGAATGTTTCCGAATGGAGTACTTAAGAATCGTAACCGCTCACGCTCAAAAGCCGCTGCGAGAACTGACGATGCCACTGACAAGTGAGATCTGATCAATGGACAAAGTGGTCGCATCGCAAACTGCTGCTTTTTTACCCGAAAAACTGGAATTCTTCGCTAACGCAATACGCGGCGAGGCAGCTTACGCCGTTTTCACGAATGTCTCAAAAGGACACCTTAAGCGAAAATTTGTAAGCGACATCCAAACCGAGACAAGCCTGACAAACATTCGGGTATCACAAGTAGCAGCCAAGCTAGCTAATCTGGGCATGCTGGATAGAGGTAGAGGTAAGAATCCCAACACCGGAAAGGTGGAGAACTTCTATGCGAAGAGACGAGATATCGACGCGATAAAAGATCGATTTATCAGAATTCGGAATAATCCAACGTCACTATCTAGACTAGTGACAGTTAGGCGACCCACGATTCAAATTGGAGAACCTATAAATTTCTTTGGTAAGCGAAGATCGCAAAATCGAGATAAAAGACCAAGAAAAACCATGAAAGACATTGTTCTCAGGATAGCTTTCCTGGGCACGAATCCGATCGCCGACAGTCCGTTACGTACTGACATTGAGGCTCGCACACTAGTTCGAGCACTTAAGTCGACAACGAACGGAAACAGAATTTTAGTAAACTACTATCCAGCAGCAGAGTGGACAGATCTACTGCAGGCCCTGAATGAATTTTCACCAAATATCGTCCATTTCTCTGGACACGGAGGTGGAGGGGGTATTGCGTTTGACAATGAAGGAATTTATGATGACGGTGGCGTTGACATAAATTACCCTTTACTTAATCGCTTTCTTGGATCTACCCAAAAAAAACCAGATATTCTTGTTCTCAACGCCTGCGATACAGCCGAACAGGCTGAAAAACTTCTTGACAACGTCAAAGCAGTTGTCGCTATGTCTGATACGATTGATGATGCTGCTGCCGCTTATTTTTCGAGATTTCTGTACTCAGCCATAGCAGAAGGCCAGCCGCTCTCACTTGCCGTTGAACAGGGCAAGATTGCACTTGCCGCGATGAAGTTACCGGATGCGAAATTGCCAACAATCCTGGCACGCCCCGAAGTCGACGTGTCGCGCATAAAATACTTTTAATACCGGCACTGGGACCCTAGGTGGCAATTTGGGGTCAGCGACTGGAATACATTTCCGTGAACCTATTTTCCGAGCGGCCGAGCTAAAGTCGGCATGACGGAAACCATCAATTATCCCCCATCTTCAGCGCCTCGATGAAGGCTGCCTGCGGGATGTCGACCTTGCCGAACTGGCGCATGCGCTTCTTGCCTTCCTTCTGCTTGTCCAGCAGCTTGCGCTTGCGGGTGACGTCGCCGCCGTAACACTTGGCGGTCACGTCCTTGCGAAGGGCCGAGATCGTTTCGCGCGCGATCACCTTGCCGCCGATGGCAGCCTGGATCGGGATCTTGAACATGTGCTGCGGGATCAGCTCCTTCAGCTTCTCGCACATGGCGCGGCCGCGCTTTTCAGCCGCCGTGCGGTGCACCAGCATGGAGAGCGCGTCGACCGGCTCCTCGTTGACCAGGATCGACATCTTGACGAGGTCGCCTTCCTTGTAGTCGGTCAGGTGATAGTCGAACGAGGCGTAGCCCTTGGAGATCGACTTCAGGCGATCGTAGAAGTCGAACACCACTTCGTTGAGCGGCAGCTCGTAGACCAGCATGGCGCGCTTGCCGACATAAGACAGGTCGACCTGGATGCCGCGCCGGTCCTGGCACAGCTTCAGGATGCCGCCGAGATAGTCGTCCGGCGTCAGGATGGTGGCACGGATCCAAGGCTCCTCGATGTGGTCGATCTTGACCACGTCCGGCATGTCGGCCGGGTTGTGCAGCTCCTTCACCGTACCGTCGGTCAGCGCCAGCCGGTAGACGACCGAAGGGGCCGTGGCGATGAGATCGAGGTCGAACTCGCGCTCCAGCCGCTCCTGGATGATTTCCAGATGCAGCAGGCCAAGGAAGCCGCAGCGGAAGCCGAAGCCCAGCGCCGCGGAAGTTTCCATTTCATACGAGAACGACGCGTCGTTGAGGCGCAGCTTGCCGACGGCGGCGCGCAGATCCTCGAAGTCGGCTGCATCGACCGGGAACAGGCCGCAGAACACCACCGGCTGCGCCGGCTTGAAACCCGGCAGAGGGTCCGTCGTCGGGCGGCGGTCCTCGGTGATGGTGTCGCCGACGCGGGTGTCGGCCACTTCCTTGATCGAGGCCGTGATGAAGCCGAACTCGCCGGGGCCGATCTCGTCGGCCTGGATCATCTTCGGCGTGAAGAAGCCGGTGCGTTCGACGGGATACCTGGCGCCGGTGCCCATCATGCGGATGTTCTGGCCCTTCCTGAGCACGCCGTCGATGACGCGCACCAGCACGATGACGCCGAGATAGGCGTCGTACCAGCTGTCGACCAGCATGGCCTTGAGCGGCTTGGCGGCATCGCCTTCGCGCGGCGGCGGCAGCTTGGTGACGATCGCTTCCAGCACCTCGTCGATGCCGATGCCGGTCTTGGCCGAAATCATCACGGCCTCGGAGGCGTCGAGGCCGATCACCTCCTCGACCTGTTCCTTGATGCGGTCCGGCTCGGCGGCGGGAAGGTCGATCTTGTTCAGCACCACGACGATCTCGTGGTTGGCATCGATGGCCTGGTAGACGTTGGCCAGCGTCTGCGCCTCGACGCCCTGCGAGGCATCAACCACCAGCAATGAGCCTTCGCAGGCGCGCAGCGAGCGCGACACTTCATAAGCGAAGTCGACATGGCCGGGCGTGTCGATGAGGTTCAGCACATAATCCTGGCCGTCCTTGGCCTTGTAGTTCAGGCGCACGGTCTGCGCCTTGATGGTGATGCCGCGCTCGCGCTCGATGTCCATGTTGTCGAGCACCTGCTCGGTCATCTCGCGCGCCTCCAGCGCGCCGGTCATCTGGATGAGGCGGTCGGCCAGCGTCGACTTGCCGTGGTCGATGTGGGCCACGATCGAAAAATTGCGGATGTTGGAAATGGGCGTGCTCATGGCGCGGCCTTTATCAGGGGTGGAATGCTCCGGCAAGCGGCGGGGCTGCTGGGGTTGCGCACATCCGTTAAATCTTTAGCGGTTGTATTAGCCGGGCGTTGGAACAGCACATGCTATCGGTGATGGATCGTTGCCCGGGATGCGCTCATGCCAAAACCCTTCCTGAAGTTCCTCACCTCCGAAGATGCCTCGCTCGTGCCAGCCTTTGCGCTGTCCGTGCTGCCGCTCTTTGCCGTGCTCGGCCTCTCGGTGGATTATACCTCCGGCGTGAACTCCAAGGGCGAAATGCAGAACGCACTGGACGCGGCAACACTGGCCGTCACAACGCTGCCGACCGACACCACGCTGGCAAAACGGCAGGAAGCCCTGCAGGCTTTCTACGACGCCAACAGGGGCGACGGAACCGCGACGCTGACCAGTTTCACCGTCGATCTCGATGGTACGTCGCGCGCCAGGTCTTCGGCAACCTACGACATGCCGACCAATTTCATGCGGCTCGCCACCATCAACACCGTAACGATCAACGTCACCTCGGCGGCGACCAAGACGCCGGCACTCGTCGAGGCGACCTTCAAGATCGACAAGGCTTCCGGTTACTGGAACAAGAAGATGACGCTGTTCGGCACCGCCTTCGGCCAGACGACCGAAAAGGCGTTGATGCTGATCGACTACAAATACAATGGCGGCGGCGGCACCAAGGGCTACGGCACGACCGTCGTCTACACCCCCGACAGCCAGGGCAAGCTGACAGTCGTCCAGCAGACGCAGACCTGTGTCACCAGCGCCTACAACAGCTGGAGCAATCCGCTTAAGCCGGGGGCTTTCGTGGATGGCGACAAGCAGGTGCTGTGCACCACGACGCCCGCCAACGGCACCGGCGCCGTCATCGACGTCAAGACGATGGAAAAACTCTATCTGCAGATGGATGTACCGTCCGGGAGCCCGAAAGTCCTGAAATCGAACGACCCGGCCACCTCCAACCGGCTTTATCTGGACGGGGTCGAAGTCGAGACCGGCAAGACGGTCGACATCTTCCGCGCCGTGCCCTGCGGCAACACAAGCTCTCAGGCCTGGGAAGACGGCGGCAACGCCGTACCGGCGCCGGTCTCGAACGCCGACTTCTTCTATACGGTGAGCGGCAAATGCGAATTCTCGCAGAAGCCTTCGACCACCGCCCTTACCCAATAGCCCTGCCCCAAGTTTACTCTCGTCCTCTAGACCCGCCCGGCCCAGGCCGCGGCGGGTTCCTTTTTCCCGCAGGATCACGAAGCGGTGATCGGCGTAACGGGAGGCCGCATTGCCGCGAATGCCCCGATAAGGCCGCCGACGGCCGCGAAACGGAGCAAGCGATGCGTGCGAAGAATAAAAGGGGCATGGGTGTTGCGACTAGAGGCATGGCGGCAACCGCCCTGCTCGTTGCCGGCATGGCTTCCGCGACGGCGCAGCCACTCACGGTGGTCGAACTCTTCACCAGCCAGGGCTGCTCCTCCTGCCCGCCCGCCAATGCCAACCTGATCAAGCTGAAGGACCGGCCGGACGTGCTGGCGCTATCCTTCGCCGTGACCTACTGGGACTATCTCGGCTGGAAGGACACGTTCGGCAGGGCGGAATACACCGAACGGCAGGTGACCTATGAACCGGCCCTCGGCCGCAGCGGGCCGTTCACACCGCAGATGGTCGTCAATGGCCGGGCCGATACGGTCGGCAACAGGCTGTCCGATGTCGAGGCCCTGATCGCCAGGGACAAATCCCCGAGCGGCCCCATCCTTTCACTCGCCGACGGCAAGGCAGCCATAGGTCCCGGCAAGGCGCCAGCGGGCGGCGCCGACGTCTGGCTGGTGCAGTACCGGGCCGGCATCGTCGACGTGCCGGTGGGGCGCGGCGAAAACAGCGGCCACACCTTGCCGCACGTCAATGTCGTCCATGCACTGACCCGGCTCGGCACCTGGACCGGCGAAGCGGCCACGCTGCCGTTGCCCAAGGCCGGCGAAGGCCTTTCCACCGCCGTCCTGGTGCAGGCCCCGCAAGGCGGACCGATCCTGGCCGCGGCCGCCAACTAGGCACCGCACGCGACAGCGCCTGCTCGAATTGCACGGTCAAAGCGGCCGCGCGCAACCGGCGCCATGCGCCACCAGACCCTCGAAGGAGAGAACAGCATGACCCGTCCCATCAGCCTGAAGGCGCTGGCTTTTGCCCTTGCCGCGACCGCATTCACCGCCGCCGGCGCATATGCCGAAGACGCCATGAAACCGGCGGATGCCATGAAGACCGAGGATGCGATGAAGCCGGCCGATGCCATGAAACCCGCTGACGCCATGAAGCCTGCCGACGCCATGAAGCCCGCCGATGCCATGAAACCCGCTGACGCCATGAAACCGGCCGACGCCATGAAGCCCGCCGACGCCATGAAGCCCGCCGACGCCATGAAGCCCGCCGACGCCATGAAGCCCGCCGACGCCATGAAGCCTGCCGACGCCATGAAACCCCAGCAGTAAATGCTGGCCAGGGCGACGATGCACGGGATCGTGAAAGCCATACGGCTGCGGTCATCGTATAGTGCCTCGTCGCCCGGCCCTCATGAAGGAGCCCAAGCATGAACCGAAATCGTAAATCCGGGGCAGCAAGGCCATGGAAGGCTGCCGGCCTGTCCGCGCTTGCCGGCCTTGCGCTGGCCGCGACGGCGCTGACATTCCTGCAGGGGCCGACCAGCGCCGCCGAAGAGGCCGTCAAAATCCCCCCGCCCGCCGTCGACGCGAAACCGGCGGCCGGATTGCAGAAGGCAGTCTTTGCCGGCGGCTGCTTCTGGGGTGTGCAGGGCGTGTTCCAGCACGTCAAAGGCGTGACGAAGGCCGTTTCCGGTTATACCGGCGGCGCTGCCGACACGGCCGAGTATGAACGCGTCGGCTCGGGCAACACCGGCCATGCCGAGTCGGTCGAGATCACCTACGATCCATCGAAGGTAAGCTACGGCAAGCTGCTGCAGGTCTATTTCTCGGTGGCGCACAACCCGACCCAGCTCAATTACCAGGGACCGGACTATGGCACGCAGTATCGCTCCACGGTGTTCGCGGCCAATGCCGAGCAGAAGACGATCGCCGAGGACTACATCGCTCAGCTCGACACGACGAAGGCGTTCCCCAAGAAAATCGTGACGACACTGGAGACCGGCAAGACGTTCTATCCGGCCGAGGGCTATCATCAGGATTTCCTCGAGCGGAACCCGACCTACCCCTACATCGTCTACAACGACCTGCCGAAAATCGAGAATTTGAAGGCGATGTTCCCGGATCTCTACTCGGACAAGCCGGTTCTGGTCGCGGCCAGCCCAAAGAGCTGACCGGCTGAACCTCCTCCCGATAAAAAGACCGCGCCAACGTCTCCGGCGCGGTCTTTTTGTTGGCAGCGAGCCGTGACGCAGCCTACTGCAGGTTCATCGGCGCTGCGGTGACCGGATCGAATTTGATCTCGACCTTGGCGCCGTCCTTGGTGAAATAGGTGACTTCGTAACCCTTGTTGTCCCAGTCGACCTCGTCGATGAAGGCAAAGTCCTGGCGCTGCTCGACCTTGGCGACGATCTCCGACAGTTTCTTGGCGTTCGCCGGCGGCACGTCCCTGGCCTGGGCGCCCGCCGGCGCAGCGACGGCCATCAAGGAAATGGCCGCAAAAACAGTGATGATACGCATGTGATCCCTCCAGAACTGACGCGAGATGCGCGTTTGACCATAGCCCTTCTACCCGGTGCATAACTCACGGCATTGACGATCGTTCCGCAAGCACGCAAGCCGTGCCCCGATGAGGAAGCGGCGGGTTGCGCGTCCTGGCCTCGGCTGACGTGGATGGTTTCTCCTTCCCGATCAGATGGGCCTGACCAGATGGCCAGTGATGGCGAGATATGTCAGCAGCCACCTTGATTTCGGGTTGCAGGAACCAACATTCAGGCGCACAACGCAAATCCTTTCCAATCAGACCTTTTCATCATGCAATCCGTCATCTCCGTTTCCGGTGTCTCGAAAACCTATGCCACCGGCTTCAGCGCGCTGAAAAACATCAATCTGGATATCAAGCGCGGGGAAATCTTCGCGCTGCTCGGCCCCAACGGCGCCGGCAAGACGACGCTGATCTCGATCATCTGCGGCATCGTCAACCGCTCGGGCGGCACCGTCGCCGTGGATGGTCACGACATATCGAAGGACTATCGCGCCGCGCGCAGCCTGATCGGGCTGGTGCCGCAGGAGCTGACGGTCGAATCGTTCGAAACTGTGCGCTCGGTGCTGGCCTTCAGCCGCGGCCTGTTCGGCAAGCCGGCCGACCCCGCCTTCATCGAGAAGGTGCTCAAAGACCTGTCGCTGTGGGAAAAGCGCGATTCCAAGATCATCACCCTGTCAGGCGGCATGAAGCGCCGCGTGATGATCGGCAAGGCGCTGTCGCATGAGCCGAAAATCCTGTTCCTCGACGAGCCGACCGCCGGCGTCGACGTGGAATTGCGCAAGGACATGTGGGCGCTGGTGCGGCAATTGCGCGAATCCGGCGTCACCATCATCCTCACCACCCACTATATCGAGGAAGCCGAGGAGATGGCCGACCGGGTCGGCGTCATCAACAAGGGCGAGATCATCCTGGTGGAGGAAAAGGCCGAGCTGATGCGCAAGCTTGGCCGCAAGCTTTTGAAGCTGGAACTGCGCAATCCGCTCTCCACGCTGCCAGCAGGCTTCGAAACCTACAATCTCGAACTCTCGCCGGACGGCAACCGACTGACCTACACCTATGACAACCAGGCGGAACGGCCGGGCGTCGCCTCGCTGATCCGCGACCTCGACCAGGCCGGTATCCAGTTCCGCGATCTCGACACCGAAAACAGTTCGCTGGAGGAGATCTTCGTCTCCCTGGTGAGGAGGCAGGCATGAACCATCGCGCGGTCTGGGCGATCTACAAGGTGGAGATGGCGCGCACGCTGCGCACCATCATGCAGAGCGTGATCTCGCCCGTCATTTCGACCTCGCTCTATTTCGTGGTGTTCGGCGCGGCGATCGGCTCGCGCATCACCGAGGTCAACGGCGTGAGCTACGGTGCCTTCATCGTGCCGGGCCTGATCATGCTCACCCTGCTGACCCAGTCGATCTCCAACGCCTCCTTCGGCATCTATTTTCCGAAATTCGTCGGCACGATCTTCGAACTGCTGTCGGCGCCGGTCTCCTATCTGGAGGTCGTCATCGCCTATGTCGGTGCGGCCGCCACCAAGTCGATCGGCATCGGACTGATCATCCTGGCCACCGCCTCGCTGTTCGTCGAACTCGACATCCAGCACCCGTTCTGGATGCTCGGCTTCCTGGTGCTGACGGCGATCACGTTCAGCCTGTTCGGTTTCATCATCGGCATCTGGGCGAACGGCTTCGAACAGTTGCAACTGATCCCGCTGCTGGTGGTGACGCCGCTCACCTTCCTGGGCGGTTCGTTCTATTCGATCGACATGCTGCCCGGCGTATGGCGTACCATCTCGCTGTTCAACCCGGTCGTCTATCTGGTCAGTGGTTTCCGCTGGGCCTTCTTCGGCCATTCCGACGTGCCGGTGGAGATCAGCCTCGGCATCACGCTGGCGTTCCTGCTGCTGTGCATCGCCGTCGTCGGCTGGATCTTCAAGACCGGCTATCGGCTGAGAACGTAATTCTCTCCAGCTCAGGCTCCTGGACAGTCTGCCAGACCTTCCGGCTCAGATCGCTTTCAGCAATCTCAACAACGCCAGCATGCCGCTGGCGGTGCCGCGCTTGAACGCGATGTAGGCCGGTTCCTCCACGCCGTGGAAGCGCCGCTTGAAGGCAGCCTGCCCCTGAAGGTTGAAGCGGTGGCGGTTGACCAGCCTGGAATCGAAGGCCCTGCTGAACGCACCGCGCCAGAAGGTGCTTTCGGGAAAACCGCTCGGCGCCATGTCGGCCAAAGGCGACAGGCCCAGCGTCACCGCGGAAATGCCTTCCTTGCGGAACTGGTCGACCGCGAATTTGGTCAGGCCGATCTCGGCATGCGGGGTAGCACCGGCCAGCTTGCGCTTGAAGGCAGTGGTGTAGCCGGTGACCTTGCCGTCCTTCGAGATCGGGTCGAAATCCAGCAAGGCCGTGAGCTTGTTGTCCGGATCCAGCAGCACGAAGCGGCGCATGCCGGGGCCGGGCAGGATCGGGAACGGACGGTTGAGGAAAGCCATTTCGCGGCGCGCGACGATGCGGCCGGCCCGCCATTCGTCGGAGAGGCGGCGCACGTCGTCGGCATCGGCCAGCCCCCCGGTATCCTCGGTAAGCGTGAATCCCTTCTTGACCAGCCAGCGTTCGGAATAGCGCACGGTTTCGTTGGGCTTTCCGGAGAAATCATGCGCCGGCAGCGGCAGCCGCGTGTCGTAGCCGATGCGGCTGACCTGGTAGCCAAGGCCGGACAGGACCTTTGCCGTCGCCTCGCCGACCTGCACGAACCAGGGCGCATTGGCGATCTCGACGAAGCGGCAAATCAGCGCGGCGCGATCGGCATCACCGACGACCGGATCAGCCAGCGCATAGTGGCGCCCCATCATGGTCTGGAAGGCGACGTAGCCGTTTTCGTCGCCGAAATAAGACAGCAGCGGCTGCGTGGCCGTGGAATAGGCGAGCGAGAAATCGCCATGCTGCGCGAGCATTTCCAGCCGCTTGGCAAGCGGCAGGTTCGCGCGCGGAACAGCGGCAGCGCGGTCGTCGAGGAAGCGGTCTATGCCCTTGCGGAGCGAGCCCATGAAATACGCCCAGATGATACCCAAAGACGGCTAATCGATCCGTCTTCCGAATCAACAAGCCGCTGCCACCCCTCAACCCTCTCTTGCCATATCGCCGTCCGTGGCACATAGCGCAATCAAGTTGCGGCTGGGATGTCGCGAAAGGATTTGGTGGAAATATGACCGAAACGATCGAAGAAGTGATCGTGATCGGTGCGGGTGCGGCCGGGCTGGCTGCGGCCGACGCACTGACCCGGCATGGCATCAAGGCCCGCGTGTTCGAAAAGGAAGCCCGGATCGCCGAACCGTGGCGGCAGCGCCATGAGCGGCTGGCGCTCAACACGCATCGCGACATGTCCTATCTGCCTGGCATGCCATATCCGAAGGGCGTGCCGGCCTTCCCGCCCAAGGCGGCGGTGATCGCCTATCTCGAACGTTTTGCCGAGCAGCGCGGCATCGCAGTCGAATTCGACACCGAAGTCGAACGTCTTACCCGCGAAAGCGAGAACTGGACGGTCCGCACCAGCAAAGGCATCCGCAAGGCCAGGCACATCATCGTCGCCACCGGCCACGACAAGGTGCCATGGATGCCGGATTGGCCCGGAACAGCAGCATACAAGGGGCGGCTGATCCATTCAGCCTCGTTCGGCAGCCCCAGGGATTACGAAGGCAAAAGCGTGCTGGTCATCGGCGCCGGCAATTCCGGCTTCGACGTGCTGAACTACCTGATCGGCGCCAAGACCGCGATGATCTACCTTGCTGCCCGCGCCGGCCCCTCCATCCTGCCCAAACGCGTCGGCAAGATCGCCGTGCAGCGCTTCTCCAGAATCACCAATGCGCTGCCGATCCCGGTCGGCGACTTCATGGTGGCGCTGCTGCAGCGCCTGCTGTTCGGCGATCTTCGCAAGCTCGGTTTCGCGCCAGTGGAAAAGGGCGGCATCAGCCGGTTGAAGGAAGACCACGTCGCGATATCCGCCGACGACGGCGCGATCGCCGCCATCAAGGCCGGACGCATCAAGGTTGTGACCTCTGTTGCAGGCTTCGAGCCCGAACAGGTCGTGCTGGCCGACGGAACAAGGATCAAGGCCGATGTCGTCATCGCCGCAACCGGCTACCGCACCGGACTGGAAACGATGCTGAGCGGTCTCGGCGTGGTGGATGACAAGGGCAAGCCGAAGGCCAACGGAGCCGAGCCGGGCAGCCAGCCCGGCCTGTGGTTCATTTCCATGCAGCCCAGCATCGTCGGTCATTTCTACGCCGCGGGCCAGGAAGCCAAGGCGATCGCCGCCAGGATCGCAGGGCGCCGATAGCCCTCGGCGCAGCTGCGAAACCACTGGGACGGGTCTCTAAACCCCGATCTTGCCGCCATCCTGCTTGGTGATGGCAACGACGGAAGGCCGCACCGGCATGTCGGGCTTGAAATCCGGCCAACGGGTGGAGAGGTCCTCGTAGTAGGACGGACGACCGAACGGCTCCCAGTCGGTACCGCCGTCACCCGGATGCTGCACGGCGACGAAGGCGGTCTTGTCGTCAGGAGCGAACTGCGGCCCACACATCTCCGCCCCCACCGGCACACGGAAAAACAGCTTGGACGTGGCGCGCGCGGCGCCCTCGGTGTCGACGGCCCACAAGCCGTCAGTGCGTCCGGTTTCTTTGGCGTTGTTGCCGTCAGTGGCCACCCAGAGCCGGCCTGCGGAGTCGACCGCGCAATTGTCCGGCATGCCGAACCAGCCATTGGCCGTGGTCGCGGTGGAGAAGGATGCGCCAATATCGGCCACCGATGGGTCGCCGCATTTCAGCAGGACCTCCCATTTGCCCCTGGTGGCGGCGAAGTCGCCACCATCCTCGGCGATCTCGATCATATGGCCAAAGGCGTTCTTGGCGCGCGGATTGGCGGCGTCGACCTGGTCGTCCTTGCGCTTGGTGTTGTTGGTCAGCATCACGTAGACCTTGCCGTTGACGCCATTGGGCTGGATGTCCTCGGGACGATCCATTTTGGTGGCGCCGAGCAGATCGGCGGCGCGACGCGTCTCGATCAGCACGTCGGCCTGGCTGGCGAAGCCGTTTTCGGCAGTCAGCGGCCCCTGGCCGAAAACGATGGGCAGCCACTCGACACCGCCGTCCTCCGCGAATTTCGCAACGTGAAGCGTGCCGTCGTCGAGCAGATCCTTGTTGGCCAAGGGATTGGCCGGGTCAAACTTGCCCGCCGTGACGAATTTGTAGACATAGTCGAAGCGCTCGTCGTCGCCGAGATAGAAGACGACACGGCCATCCCTGGCCACGATCGATTCCGCGCCCTCATGCTTGAAACGGCCCAGCGCGGTGCGTTTCTTCGGCGTCGAGTTCGGATCGGTAACATCGACTTCCACGATCCAGCCGAAGCGGTTCGCTTCATTGGGCTCCTTGGCAAGGTCGAAACGGTCGTAATGGGCGCCCCACTCATAGGAACCTTCGGGAATGCCGAGGCGTTTGTAGTTCTCAGCTTCCTTGTGGCCCTCCGGGAGGACGCCGGAGAAGTAGCCGTGAATGTTCTCCTCGGCCATCACATAGGTGCCCCAGGGCGTCACGCCGCCGGCGCAGTTGTTCACGGTACCGAATACCTTGGCTCCGGATGGATCGGCATTGGTCTTGACACGATCATGGCCGGCGACGGGTCCGGAGAGCGCCATTTCGGTGTTGACGGTGACACGGCGGTTCAGCTTGCCGTCGCGCACCACCTGCCATTTGTCGCCTTCCTTGCGGATCTCGACGATGGTGCCGCCATGGGCCGCCATCTCGATATCGACCTGATCCCTGGTGAGCGGTGCCTGTTCCAGTGCCTTCTTGCCGTCCTTCTCCACGACTTTGACGATGCCGGGAAACATCAGATGCGGGTTGGTGTATTCGTGGTTGACCACCAGAAGCCCATGCTCGGGCGAACCTTCCAGCGGGATGTAGCCGACGAAATCGTTGTTGTAGCCGAACTGCCTGGCCTGTGCCGCGGCAGTCTGCCTGGCTGGATCGAACTCCGGCGCGTCGGCGAACAGCGGATCGCCCCAACGCAGGAGCACGTCGGCATCGTAACCGGCTGCGACATGGTGCTTGTCGTCAATGCCTGCCTCGACTTCGTCGAAGGTGAAGGCTGAAGCGCCCTCGGCCGCACGCGCCTCGTCGGCGCTCATCAAGGCAAGGGGGCTTACGGTGACAGCAATGGCGGAAACCGCGAGCGAGCCCTCGAGGAAGCCACGCCGCGAAAAACGCGCGGCGATGATCTCGCCCATGGTGCGGTTGTCGGTCGGGTTGATCGCCGGACCTTCATTCTCTTCGAGCAGGCTGGTGCGGAAGCGGATGTCTTCCTGGTCCGACATGACTGACCTCTGGCTTTTGGCGTTGGCTGGGTTGCGTGTCTGGAACCTGCGTAGCGGGCCGGCTTAACAGTTTCATGACGCAGGGCGCGTCCACTGTTTCGTCGGGTCCAAAGCGGACTGCCTGCGGAAGACAGGCTTGGTCCGGCCGAGACCCTTTCGCGTCTCAGTTCCTGCCCGACAGAAATGCATACAACCGGGCAAGAACCCGATCTGGAGCTTCCAGTTGCGGCAGGTGACCGACACCCGGCAGCGTTTCGAACGACGCCTGCGGGATGAGGCGATGCAGCGCCCTGCCGCGCTCCACCGGGATCCAGGGATCGTCCTCTCCCCAGAGGATCGCGACGGGACAGCGAATTCCACCGAACAGCGGCTCGACCTCGGCGGTGTAGCGCTCGTCGGCCTGCGCGAACTGCCGATAGAAGCTCTGCCGTCCCTCGTCGCCCAGCCACGGCTCGACCAGTCTCTCAAAATCCGCGGCTTCGATGCCGTTGACGATCGCACCCTTGATGTAGGCTTCCACGACCGCGCGGTGAATGTGCGGCGGCAGGCCGAGAAATGCATCCACGTGACGGCCGACATGGTCGAAGAACTCGGATCCCCAGGGCCGCATGGCGACGACATTCATCAGCACATAGCGTGTGAACTCGCAGCCATGCAGGAGATGAGCGCGCAGCGTGGTCGCTCCGCCAAAATCATGGGCGACGACGACAGGGCGTTCGAGACGCCAATGCGACAGCATCTCGGCGAACACCTGCCCCTGGATGTCGAGCGACGTGCGCTGTGCCGCATCCTTTTGCGATCGTCCATAGCCGGGCATGTCATACCAGTAGACCCGGTAATGCCTTGCCAGGGACGGAATGATCCGGTGCCATGAAAAGGAGGACCACGGCCAGCCATGCGCCAGCACGAGATCCGGACCGATGCCTGCCGTGCCGGCGGCGACGCGCCCCGCGGAGGTCGACACCATCTCATCGAGCTTCCATGACATCGTGCCATCTTGCCGCGTTCGCGCTTTCATCGGCAAGGGCCGGAGGCCGTGAAAATGCAGCAGTTTTGAATCAAATGCCGGCTGCGGAATTTCCGTTCCCGCAACCGAATCGCTCCATGCTTTCACTTGCGGCGGGAAATGAACGGAGCATCGATGAACAGTGATTTTGCCGCCGCGCGCCTGCATCTTGAGCGGGCAACCCACTACCTGCGCGGCAACGACCAGACCAGTACCAAGGCCTGCGAAGCGCTGGATATCCTGATCGAAGCCATCGTCACCGCCCAGCACACCAAGCCGAAAGGCCAGGTGATCGAGTTTCCGAAGACGGTTCAGCTGCGCTAGTCCGCCATTCCCGACACTTGACCCAAGCCTGCTGTTGGGAAACAAGCTTGCCTGGCGGGCAATCGGGCTGGGTGGAGACAATCTGTGAACGTATTCGGCATGGCGCAACTCGGTGTCTCCACCGTGATTTTCCTGCTTGCCGCCACGGCAGCCAAACATTGGGCGCTGGCACCGAGCTTCGGCAAGATCGCCATCACCCTGGCACTCTATACACTTGGCAATCTGATCATGCTGAAGCTCATCCGCGACTTCGGCATGTCGATTTCGCTCAGCCTGTCGGCGGTCATCCAACTGGTGGCCGTAAATGCGGTGGCTCTGGCTTTCTTCGGCGAGCGGCTGACGGCGATTCAGGGCGTCGGTATCGCGTTGGCTATCGTTGCAGTCGCGCTCGTCACGCTGGGGCCTTATTTGCAGGGCCGATGACAGCCATGCCGGGATTGGTTAAGCCGGCTTTCCTCGACAGGCTGCATTGCGGCAGGATTGATGCGAAAGACACTTTCAACCTTTTATGACCGGATCGAGTTTCCGGTGCTTCTGGCCGGCATCATCGTGGCCGGCGGGCTCTGGGGCTTCGTCGAGCTGATGGAAGTCGCGCGCGACGCAGCGCCTCACAGCTTCGACACACAGATACTGCTCGCCTTCCGGGAGGCTGGCGATCCCAGCAACCCGATCGGCTCGCCGCGCTTCGAAGGGGCGGTGCGCGATATCACCGCGCTCGGAAGCGCTGCCGTGCTGACCTTGATCACCGCCGCGACCATCATCTATTTCCTGCTCATCCGGCGCTGGACGACGGCGCTGTTCGTGCTGGTGGCGGTCGGCGGCGGCCAGATCCTGTCGGCCCTGCTGAAATTCGGCATCGACCGGCCTCGCCCCGATCTGGTGTCCAGGCTTGCGGTGGAAACCTCCCTCTCCTTCCCCTCCGGGCATGCCATGCTGTCGGCGGTGACCTATCTGACGCTCGGCACATTGGCGGCACGGTTCCTGCCCGGGCATGTCACCAAGATCTACGTCTTCGTACTCGCCGTGCTGTTGACGTTGATGGTCGGGGTGTCGCGCCTCTATCTCGGCGTACACTGGCCATCGGATGTGTTGGCGGGCTGGTGCGCGGGCTTTGCCTGGGCCATGTTGTGCTGGCTGGCGACACGCTTCATGCCGCACGGCAAGAACGGTGAAGGCGAACCGAATTAATGCATTTACAATCCAAATTCATGTTTGACACATCACTATGAAAGTATCATACATTTATCCTGCAGACTCAGACGGGAGTTCTGACCGGTGATTACCGCTGCACAGATGCGTGCGGCGCGAGCACTGGCCGGCATCGACCAGAAGACGCTCGCTGAACGCGCCGGCGTTTCGCTGCCGACCATCCAGCGCATGGAGGCCAGCGACGGCGTGGTACGGGGCGTGGTCGACACGCTGATGAAGGTCATCCAGGCACTTGACGAGGCCGGGGTGGAATTGATCGGCGACAACCAGGCCAGTGACCGCGGCGGCAGGGGCGTGCGGCTGAAGAACTCGGCATAGATTCCCGATCCGATCGGCCTTGAGCGATTCCAGGAAAGGCGTGCAACGGTTTTCCGCCCGGAATTGCGTGAAAACAAAGGGTTAGAGCGTTTCCGCATTTCCGAGAAGAACGGAAACGCTCTGAGGTTCGCGACGGCGACCGCCGACTTTCCGCAAGATCATTGCGATGCCGACGATGCCGACGCTTTTGCGGAAGGCACGTCATGGATCAGCTCCGCCACCAGCAGGTTCGCAAGGCCGGGCCGATGTTTTCCGAACTGTTCATGCCTAAGCTGGTGACGGTGCTGCGCGAAGGCTACCGTCTGCCGCAGCTGCGTGCCGATGCCGTGGCGGGCCTGACCGTTGCCATCGTGGCCCTGCCGCTTTCCATGGCCATTGCAATCGCCTCCGGCGTGACACCGGAGCGCGGACTGTTCACGGCGATCGTCGGCGGCTTCATCGTCTCGGCGCTCGGCGGCAGCCGCTTCCAGATCGGCGGGCCGGCTGGCGCCTTCATCGTGCTGGTGGCGTCCACCGCCGACCGCCAGGGCCTGGACGGGCTTCTGCTCGCCACGATGATGGCCGGCGTGTTCCTGCTCGCCATCGGCTACCTGCGGCTCGGTACCTATATCAAATACATCCCCTATCCGGTGACGGTCGGTTTCACCGCCGGCATCGCCGTCATCATCTTTTCCGGCCAGATCGTCGAGTTGCTGGGGCTCAAGCTGCCAGGCAAGGAGCCTGGCCCTTTTATACCGAAACTGATGGCGCTTTGGCAGGCTGGCGGCACGCTGAACCCAGCCGCAGCAGGCATCGCCCTGCTTTCCATCATCACCGTGGCAGCACTGAGGAAATGGCGACCGCATTGGCCGGGCATGCTGGTCGCGGTTGCACTGGCGTCCCTGGTTGTGGCGCTGTCCGGGCTGCCTGTAGACACGATCGGGTCGCGTTTTGGTGGTATTCCGCGCAGCCTGCCCTTGCCCGCACTGCCGCCGATAAGCGTAGACAAAGCCATTGCCGTATTCCCGGACGCCATTGCGTTCGCGCTGCTCGGCGCAATCGAATCCCTGCTGTCGGCGGTAGTGGCCGATGGCATGACCGGACGCCGCCACCGCTCGAACTGTGAACTGGTGGCGCAAGGTTTCGCCAATATCGGCTCGGCGCTGTTCGGCGGCATCTGCGTTACAGGTACCATTGCGCGCACCGCCACCAATGTGCGTGCCGGCGCGCATGGACCGATCTCCGGCATGCTGCACGCGGCTTTCCTTCTTGTCTTCATGCTGGTGGCAGCTCCGCTCGCCAGCTACATCCCGCTGGCCGCGCTTGCTGGTGTGCTTGCGGTCGTCTGCTGGAACATGGTCGAGAAGCCGGCGATCGCCGCGCTGCTGCGTTCTTCCAGGGCGGATGCGCTGGTGCTGGCAGCGACGTTCCTGATCGTCGTCTTCCGGGACCTGACCGAAGGCATCGTCGTCGGCTTCGCATTGGGTTCAGTGCTGTTCATCGATCGCATGGCCAAGGCCGTGGCTATCGCTGAAAATGAACCACCACTGATTGCGGACGATGTCGCGGATACAACCAATGGCAATCGTCGCGCCTATGATGCCATCGAGGCGAGCGACCCTGACACCGTCGTGTACCGTATTTCCGGTGCCTTCTTCTTCGGCGCCGCCTCGACGGTAGCGGCCGTGCTCGATCGTATCGCCGACCAGCGCAGGAACTTCATCCTCGACTGTTCCCACGTGCCGCTGTTCGATTCCACTGCGGCCAATGTCATCGAAAGCACGGCATACAAGGCAAGGAAGGCCGGCGTGCGTTTCGTCATCGCCGGTGCGTCGCCGCAGACCCGGCGCATGCTGATCACCCATGGCGTCAAGCGTCCGCTGGTGACGTTCGCCGCATCGGTAAAGGAAGCGAAGATACAGTTGAAAGCTGATGCCTGACGTCTGCTCTCATCCGAAGACGTATCCGCGCGGCAGCGAGCCGAGGGTCCGCGCCAGCATGAGTGCAGGCAGGAACCCGGCGAGCACCGCGTTGGCAAGCAGGAAATGTGCGTTGGTCGCCAGCGACGGGTCGATGCCCAGGGCCACGCCTCTCACATAGCTGACCACGACAATGGCCAAGACGATGGCAAAAGGCAGCCAATGCCCCTTCACGGCAAGACGACCATCGTCCAGAGCCTGTGTCGGCGTGTGGCGGGCCGCTGCCAGGCCGGCCAGTACCCCCGCGACAACGCCAAAGGCGAGGCCGGCTGCTGTCATCACGGAAAGGCCTTTGCGAGCCAGTTCGAAGACATCGAGAGAGACGAGGATCAGCGGCAGCGCGAACAGGCGTGCCGGCGAGATGATTCGGTCGCGGGTTCGGGCCCAGCCGGCATAAAGGGCATAGACGATCAGTGGCCATACCCACAGCGGCGTGTGGGTGACGATGGCGAGAAGGCTGGGGGTAGCGGCCTGGGAAGACATGATGGGCTCCGTTTCGGGATATCGTCGGTTGAAGGCTCTCGGGCGGCGCGCTACCAGTGTGGTGCTGTCTGCCGTCGCGGTTGGCCGGCACGATGGCGGGACGCCGTGTTGGCGGCAAACGTCGTTTCGGGAAGGGACGATCCGATACGTGAAGCACGGCCTGATGCATTCCACGCTTCGCGAAATGCAGGCTCTTGCGTTTTCGCCGCGCTTCTGGGGGTTCATCCTGCTCGCCACTGCCGTGCTCGGAGTGACCGGGCCGTTCGGCACCTATGAACGGCTGACACTGCTGCCGCGCCTCGCCTACTGGCTGGCGCTGGCGCTCGCCACCTTCACGGCAGGCTATGTCGCCATTCGCCTCGTCGGTCAGGTGTTGTTCGAAGGACGAGCCGCACCTTCGCTGGTGCGTGCGCTGGTCACCGGACTTGCGGCTGGTGCACCGATTGCACTGGTGGTGAGTGCGTTCGACTGGGCTGTGCTATCGGCTCCGATACCGGACACATCGTCTGCCATCACGCTTTTCCTCAACTGTGCGCTGATCGCGGCGGCACTGTCGCTTGCCTCGGTGCTGATCGAAGGCGAGGCAAGTGCCGACACCGAACCGGCAGTTGCCTCGAAGCCGATACTCCCGGATGCTGGCTTCGACACTGCGGCGTCCCGGCAATCCACGAGGCCGCTGCTGCTGGATCGCCTGCCACCGCCACTGCGTGGCAGGCTGACAAGCCTGTCGATGCAGGACCACTATGTCGAGGTTCATACAGACAAGGGTTCGACGCTGGTGCTGATGCGCATGGCGGACGCAATGCGTGAGACCGAAGGCGAAGTGGGACTGCAGATCCACCGTTCGCACTGGGTTGCGGTGGATGCTGTGGCAGGCACGGCACGCCAGCAAGGCAAGCTCTTCCTCAAACTCAAGGATGGCACGCAGTTGCCGGTCAGCCGCAGCTTTGCTGCTGCCGTGCGCGAAGCGGGCTTCAGGTAGTTTCTCTTCCCGGCCGGCACGAAAATCGCGCGCCCGGTAAAAAATCTCTCATTCGATGTCACACCTCCCTGGCCTATCCCGTCAAAGGGCGAGGAGAAAACGACATGCGAACCTTGCTCATCCTCATCGGCCTCTATCAGAGCGCCAACGGCATCTTCATGCTGGCTGCTCCGCTGCTTTGGTATGCGGCCATTCCGGGCGTCACCGAAACGGGTCCCGCCAACCCGCATTTCATCCGCGACATCGGGCTTGCCTTCATCGCCGCGGGCGCCGGACTGTTGATCGGCGCCCTAAAGCAGGACAGACGGGCGATCCTGATCGCTTCCATCTTCCTGGGCGGTCATGCACTGCTGCATCTGGCCGAACTGCTGCATGGCACCACACCGACGGATGCACTGCGTGACATCATACTGATCGCCCTGCCGGGCCTGCTGCCTCTTGCCATGCTAACCGCTGCAGGAAGGAGGGCCATCTGATGCTTGCCATGATGCTCAAACGCGCCTTCCGCAAATTCGGGGCGCGCTACGGCTACGACACCAGCTACCTGGCGGAACTGGCCGACACCAACACCACCGGCGCCTTCAAGCTGGGACTGGTCTCGCCTTTCACCGACCACCGCTTCGGATTGGCGGCCGCGCCCTACTTCGCCGCACGCATCACCGCGGCGCGGCAGACCGATTGCGGCTCCTGCCTGAGGCTCACCATCGCCATGGCCCGCGAGGCCGGCGTGCCGATGCGTAACATCAGGGCAATGCTCCTGGATGGCGCGGAAACCGCGCCGCGCGACATGGCGCTTGCCCGGCACTATGCCGAAGCCGTGCTGGCCAACGATCCGTCGCTGCCGAACATCCTCGCGGCCTGCGAGGCCCTCTGGGGAAGGAGCGGCGTGGCCGGGCTTGCTGCAGCCACGGTTTCGGGTTCCTTCTACCCGCTGCTCAAGCGTGGACTTGGCCATGGCAATGCCTGCGAGCCGGTCCTGGCCTGGCTGGCCGGCGAGACGAAGGAGGAGACGATGCGCGAGATGGTCGATGGCTGAAAACCCACGGCTCGCCGCCTATCTCGGCGAACGCCACCGATTGACCAGGCTTGCCTACCGCTACCTCGGCTCGGCCAGCGAGGCGGAAGACATCGTCCAGGATGCCTGGTTGCGCTTCGCCCGGGTGGATGAGCCCGAGGATGCGTCGAAATTGCTCTCACGCATCGTCACCAATCTCTGCCTCGACCGGCTGCGATCGGCGCAGGCCCGACGCGAAACCTATGTCGGCCCCTGGTTGCCGGAGCCGATCGTCGAACGCGCCGGCTCGGTCGAACCCGATAGCAATGACGCGGCGCTGGATATTTCGTTTTCGGTGATGCGGGCGCTGGAGCGTCTGTCGCCTCTCGAGCGGGCGGCGCTCTTCCTGCATGATCTCTACGACGTGCCGTTCGAGGAGATCGCCGAGACGCTGAAGCGCACGCCGGCGGCCTGCCGGCAGATGGCGTCTCGGGCCCGCAGGATGATCAGGCAGGACCAGAACCGCTTCCCGGCTTCCGACGAGGACGTTGCGCGCTTTGTCGCTGCGTTCGACACGGCGATGCGCGCCGGCGATGTCGAGCCGCTCAAAGCGTTGCTGGCCGCTGATGTGGAATATGTCGCCGACGGCGGCGGCAAGGTCCTGGCGGCCATCAACGTGCTGACGGGCAGCGACGCCGTGGCGAAGTTCATGCTCGGAGTAGCGCGCAAGAACCCGGACCCGGCGCACACCACGATCGCGCCCGCCATCATCAACGGTGCGCCTGGGTTGCTCATCACGATTGCCGGCAAGGTCGAGCAGACGATGAGCTTCGAACTCGATGTCCACGGCGCGATCTCGGGCGTCTACGTTGTGCGCAATCCAGACAAGCTGATGGATGTGGAAGTGTAAGTCTCAGGCCGCCCACAACGTCGTGGTCGGGACCGCGGCGAACTGCAGCCGCAATCTGTCGGTCAGCTTCGCGATCCTGCGCTTCCAATCCTTCTCGAACAGCTTCGTCGCCGCCGAAAGGCATTCCTTGCGCAACCGCTTGCCTTCGCGTCTCAGATCCTTCTCGACGGCTGCCCGCGTCTCTGCAGCAACCGCCAGGGCATCGGCGTCCTTTGCCAGCAGCGCGTCGAGGACGGCGAGGTCGTTCAGCTCGCCAAGCTTGCCGCCGAGCTTGTCCAGCCCTTTGTGACGCGCCTTGTCCGGCCAGAGCTTGCCCAGCAGGTCGAACTGGGCTGCGTGTACTTTCACGGCCTTGCGAAGGTCGTGAAAGTCCTCCTCCTCACCTTGCGCCTGGGCCTTGGCGAGTGCTTTCTTCGCGCGTTCAAGCCCGATCCTCACCCCTTCAGCGACGATTGCCGCCGAGGCGTTAGGGTCGGCCGGCAAGGACAGCGCACCAACCCGCAGCAGCCCCTGACGGCAGGTGGCCGTGGCCGCATCGATGATCGAAGCGAAGGCGGTGATGTCGCTCATGGCGGCGGAACGGCGCTCGACCAGGACGGCACGAATGCCCGCATAGAGATCGGCATGGCGAGGATGCGCTTCCGCCAGCCTGTCGACGGTTTCGATCAATGCGGTCGCCTCGCGCGGCCCGGCCAGGCTGGCCGCCACATCGCGGTAGCGCGCATTCTCCGCCTCGAAGAAGGCCTCATCGCCCGGCCGCACGAGCCGCAACAATGCACGCACCGCTTTCAGCCGGCGACGGCATTTGTGCAGGTGTTCTTCCGGCTCGGCATGCGCCCGTGCCAGATGGTCCAGCGCAAGATGCACGTCCTGCCTCAGCAGGCGCATGGCGTCGTTCGCCAGGGGCAGGTTTGCGTCAAGCCGCGCGCTCATGGCACCAGTTCCGGAAAACCGTTCAGCGCCAGTGACGCATTGGAGAACCGCAATTCCCCGGTCACCTCGCGCCCGAGCCAGCCGGGCAGCAAGGCGTCCGGCACACTGTCCTTCGTTTCAAGCTCGGCCACCACCAACCCATCGAGCACGTCGTTGAAGACATCGACTTCGTAGACATAGCCGCAATGGCGGACATGATGGCGGGTCTTGCGGATGATGTTGCCGATGGCGAAGGCCATCATCTCACGCGCCTCGGCAAGCGGCACGGGATATTCGAATTCGTCACGGACCCTCAGATCGGATCCGAACTTCAGCGTCAGCTTGGCGGCCTTGCCGTCGCTGATGCGCATGCGGATCGATCGTTCCGAGGAAATGGCCAGATAAAACTGAGTGATCGCGACGCTGCGCTCCACCGCCTTGCGCCAACCCTCGTCCCTGATCAGAAACTTGCGTTCGACTTCCTTGGCCATCGGCGAGGAATAAAGCGCGACGGCGGCAGCAAATCAACCGCAATTGCAGCCTGGCATAGCACGCGACCGTCACGGCGCCCGGAACAGGCAATCCACCAGCAGCGCCGCCGTGGCGATGGCGACACCGATGATGCAAACCGCCGGCCAGCCACCCCATGCCCAGGCAACACCCGCAATTGCCGAACCGGCAGCACCACCGAGGAAGAACAGCCCGACAAACAGGCCGTTGAGGCGACCCCGCGCTTCCGGTCGCAGAAGATTGATCACGCGCCTGCCAAGCGTCTGGTCGCCGGTGACACCAATGTCGAGCAGCACGGCGCTGCCGCCCAGCAACAGGAGAGGCAGGAGCCAGGCTCCGGAACGTGCAAATCCAGCCCAGGCTGAAAGGGCAAATGCGACGATCATGAGACAATGCGAGAAGATCGTCCCTGCCCGTGTCCAGCCACGATCGCCGGCACGCCCGAACAGCGGTGTCACGACCGCGCCGCCCGCACCGGCAAGGGCGAACAGGGCTATGCCGCGCTGACCGAGATCGAAAGGCGGCTCAGCAAGTCGAAGCGCCACGGATGTCCAGAACAGGCTGAATGCCGCCATGGCAAGGCTGGCTGTCAGGGAATGGCGCCGCAATTCAGGCTCGGAACGCAGCAGGTCCCAGAGCGAGCCAACCAGCGCCGGATATCCGGTGTCGCCTGCCGGGCGCCGCCGCGGCAATCGCTGTGCCAGGACGGCACCGAGCAACAGCATTGTCATGGCACTTGTGCCGTAGAAGGCGCGCCAGCCGAAGGCATCGGCAATCAGGCTGGCGGCGGGACGCGCCAGCAGGATACCGATCATCAGCCCGCTCATCACATCGCCGATAACGCGACCGCGCCGCTCGGGTTCGACCATGGAGGCGGCAATAGGAACCAGGATCTGGATCGCCGAGCAGGCCGCGCCGAGAACAAAAAGAATGACCATCAGCAGACCGGCGTTGGGTGCAAGCATGGCCGCGATTGCAGCCAGCACGGCACAGCCCAGCATCCGCAGCACAAGCGTGCGGTTCTCCAAAAGGTCGGCCAGGGGAACCAGGAAGAACAGCCCTGCCGCATAACCCAGCAAGGTCGCCATTGCCATAAGCCCTCCCATCCCGGCTCCAAAACCGAAGGCGGGGCCGATCAGGCCGACAAGCGTTTGCGAGGCGAAAAGGTTCGTCACGATCACGCCGACGGCGACCGCAAACAGCAGTATCTGCCAGCCGGTGATCGAAGCAGGGGGCGACACGTTACAGGCCGCATCACTGACGTTCGTGGACATGGAACAGCTCCTGGCATGATCTCGCATATTGATGAGGAGCTTTATTCGCAGTCAGCATCATGATACAAATTAAAATGAACAATAATGATTATGCGAAAGTCGCATGAATATTCATGATCTCGAAGCTTTTGTCGCTGTTGTCGAGACCGGCTCCATCGTCGGAGCATCGGCGCGGCTGAACCTGACGCAACCCGGGGTGACGCGTCGTATCCAGAACCTGGAAGACAGGCTGAACACCACGCTGCTCGATCGCCAGTCGAAGCCGTTCAAACCGACCGCCGCCGGGCGGGAGGCTTATGAACATGGCCGCCGCGTGCTGCGCTCGCTCGACGATCTGAAGGCCGGCGTCTCGCCGGTCGGAGATATCGAAGGGGAGTTCAGGCTCGGCATCATGCCTTATCTCTCCGATGCCGCGCTTGCCTTTCCGGTGGAGCGTTTGCGGACCGATTTCCCGAAACTGACATTGCGCATCACTTCCGGCTGGTCGCCGCGGCTGGTGGACCAGGTCCTGCGCAGTGAACTGGATGCGGCGGCACTCTGCCTTGCCGAGGGCCTGCAGCCGCCTGACGAGCTCGTCAGCGAGGATCTCGGCATACAATCGGTGGTGCTGGTCGTCGCAAAGGATCTCCAGCTGCCGAAGCCGACGAGCCTGGAGGACCTGTCGAAATTCCCCTGGGTGATGAACGAAACCGGATGCGGCTTCAGGACCTTCATCCGCCGTCAGTTCGAAGCCGCGCGACTGCCCTTCAATGTCGGCGTGGAGGCCTTGAGCGCCGATCTGCGCCTGTCGCTGGTGGCACGCGGCCATGGCATCGGCATCATAACCCCGGCCGCGCTGACAGGAAGTCCCTGGCAGGACCGGATCGAAATCATCGAGGTCCGGGACTTTCGTCCGCAGGTGCGGGCATGGATGCTGCATCGCCCGCCTGCCGGCCGTCTCGCCCGCCCCATTGCAATCTTTCGCGACGCGCTGCTCGAGGGGCTGCAAGTCCCTTCTCCATTCACTTCATAGCCAAATGATATCCGCTTTACTTTAATCATTCGATTGATTAAATTGCACGAATGTCGACCGAGCCATCCAAAATACCTCCCTCGCCCGCCGATATGACGAAGGCAGCGCTTGTGCGCGCCGCGCTCAAGCTGTTTGGCCGGCAAGGATATGACGGCACTTCCACGCGCGAGATTGCCGCAACGGCCAAGGCCAATATCGGCTCCATCGCCTATCACTTCGGTGGCAAGGAGGGCCTGCGCGCCGCAGTCGCCGACCACATCGTCGAGACCATCCAGTCAATCGCCAACCAGGCGCTGGGGGGCATGGCCGGACCAGACCCCGCAACCCTGACAGCCGAGACCGCGCGTGCGCAATTGAAGGCGACGCTGCAGGGGATGGTTGCCTTCATCGTGGCCAAACCCGAAGCCGGCGAGATCGTGCAGTTCATGCTGAGGGAACTTGCCGATCCGACGCCGACGCTCGACCGCATCTATGGCGGCCTGTTTGAACCGACGCACAAAAGACTTTGCGTCATCTGGGAGCACGCCACGGGCGAGCCTGCCGAAAGCGAAGGCACCCGGCTCGCGATCTTCTCGCTGATCGGACAGGCCGTCTATTTCCGCATCGGGCGCGAGCCTGTGCTGCGCCGCATGGGCTGGACGCAGATCGGCAAGGATGAAGCCGACAAGATCATCGCCACGCTGCACGGCAACCTCGATGCGATGCTCGGCGTGCGCGAGAAACAAACACGCCCGGAGTTGGGAGTGAAGTCATGAGCTTCCTGTGTTCCCTGCCATTGGCGGCACAGCTGTTTTCCGCCTGCAGTGCCGGCACGCCGCTCGCTGTCGGTTATGTCGAGGGCGATTTCGTGCTGCTCGCGCCGATCGAAGTGGCGGAGGTGACGACAGTCTCCGCACGGCGCGGCGACCGTGTCGGTCCTGGCCAGCCGGTGGCCACGCTTGAGAAAGCCGATGCCGAGATCGCCGTGACACAAGCCAAGGCGGCGCTGGCCCAGGCGCAGGCACAACTGGCCGACCTGCAGGTCGGCAAGCGCCCGGAAGAGATTGCCGTGCTGGAGGCAACCTTGCGTTCCGCCAAGGCACAGGCTGCGGATGCCGCTCGCACGCTCGCCCGTACGCAGGACCTGTTGAAGCGCGGGGTCGCGACCCAGGCGCAGTATGATGACGCGGCCACCCAGGCCGAAGTCGCGGACGCCGCCATCGGCCAGGCCACCGCCAACCTGGCCGTCGGCAACCTGCCGGCACGGCCAGAGACAATCAAGGCAGCCGAAAACCAGGTGAAACAGGCAAGAACCGCCCTCGACCAGGCCGAATGGCGACTTTCCAAGCGCACGCTTGTCGCACCCGCGGCAGGCCGCGTCGATGACATCATCCGTCATGCCGGCGACACCGCCGGCCCCAGCGCTCCGGTGCTTTCGGTCCTGCCGGATGGTGCGGTGAAGCTCACCGTCTACGTGCCCGAGGCCAGCCTCTCGGCAGTGAAGGTTGGTGGTGAGCTTGAGGTGCGCTGCGATGGCTGCCCGCCGGACCTCAAGGCCCGCATCAGCTACGTTTCTCCCGATCCCGAATTCACACCGCCGGTCATCTACTCGCTCGAGAACCGCCAGAAGCTGGTCTACCTCGTCGAAGCCCGACCGATCAGCGCCACCGGACCGCTGCAACCGGGGCAGATCGTGGATGTGGATCTGGTGAGTAGCGAATAGGCAGCGCCATATGAATGCCATCGACGTCAAGAACCTGGTCAAGCGCTTTGGTGACAAGACCGTCGTCGACCACGTCACGATGAGCGTCGCCGAAGGCGAGATCGTCGGCTTCCTCGGCCCCAACGGTTCCGGCAAGACCACCACGATCCGCATGATGTGCGGGCTGCTGACGCCCGATGAGGGCGAAGGCACCGTGCTTGGCTATGATCTCAGGACCGAGAGCCTGAAGATCAAGAACGAAGTCGGTTACATGACGCAGAAGTTCTCGTTCTACGAGGACCTGACGATTGCCGAAAACCTCGAATTCGTCGCCCGCCTCTATCGCCTGAAGCCGATCGAGGAACATGTGGGCAGGACGCTGGACGAACTTGGCCTGGCCAGCCGGCGCGATCAGCTCGCCGGCACGCTGTCGGGCGGCTGGAAGCAGCGACTGGCGCTCGCCGCCTGCATCATGCACAAGCCGCGCCTGCTCCTGCTCGATGAGCCGACCGCGGGCGTCGATCCCAAGGCCCGACGCGAATTCTGGGACGAGATCCATCATCTTGCCCATGGCGGACTGACCGTCCTCGTCTCCACCCATTACATGGACGAGGCGGAGCGCTGCCACCGCATCTCCTACATCTCCTATGGCAAGCTGCTGGCCACCGGTACCGTGGCGGACGTGGTGGAAAATGCAGGCCTCACCACCTTCATCGTCGAAGGGCCGCGCCTCGATACCGTGACGAAGGCGCTCGAAGGCAGGCCAGGCGTCGAGCAGGTGGCGCCGTTCGGCGCGACCCTGCATGTCGTCGGTTCGGATGCTGCTGCACTGAAACGCGCGCTGAGCGATGTCGAAAAAGAGCATCCGGGCGTCAAGGTGGCTCCGGGCGAAACCAGCCTCGAGGATGTCTTCATCCAGTTCATGGCCGGCTCGAAGGACAATATGGCGTGAGCAACCTGTTCTCTCCAGCCAGACTCGGCGCACTGCTGACGAAGGAATTCATCCAGATGCGGCGCGATCGCGTCACCTTCGCGATGATGCTGGGCGTGCCGCTGATGCTGCTCATCCTGTTCGGTTTTGCCATCAACAGCGATCCGAAGCGGTTGCCGGCGGCACTGCTGGCCATGAGCAACGACCCATATACACGCGCCATGGTCTCGGCACTGGAGAATACCAACTACTATCGCTTCGACTACATCGCCCGCACGGAAGCCGAGGCGGATTTCCTTCTGGCAAGCGGCGACGTTTCCTTCGTGGTCACCATTCCGGCCGATTTCGGCAAGCGCGTCGAGCGCGGCGACCGGCCGCAGATCCTGATCGAAGCCGACGCGACCGACCCGTCATCGGCCAGCGGCGCGATTTCGACCCTCGGTACCGTTGCCTCCCAGGCACTGCTGCGCGCACGCGGCATGGAGGCGGCTGCGGCCGAAGACGCCGCGAGCCAGCTCGATGTCATCACCCATCGGCTCTACAACCCGGAAGGCATCTCGCAATACAACATCGTGCCCGGCCTGCTTGGCGTCATCCTGCAGATGACCATGGTGATGATGACGTCCATCGCGCTGACGCGCGAGAGCGAGCGCGGCACGATGGAGAACCTGCTCGCCATGCCTGCCAGCCCACTCGAGATCATGCTGGGCAAGGTTTTGCCCTATGCCTGCGTCGGCGCAGTTCAGGTGGTGGTGGTGCTGTTTGCGGCGAAGCTGCTGTTTCATGTCCCCTTCGTGGGTGGTCTCGGATTGCTGCTGTCGTCGATCCTCGTCTTCGTGCTGGGATTGGTGCTGCTCGGTTACACGATCTCGACCGTGTCGCGCACGCAGATGCAGGCTATGCAGCTCACCTTCTTCTTCTTCCTGCCGTCGATCCTGTTGTCCGGTTTCATGTTCCCCTATCGCGGCATGCCGGGATGGGCGCAGACGCTGGGCGAGATTTTCCCGCTCACGCATTTCCTGCGCATCGTGCGTGCCGTCATGCTGAAGGGCGCGGAGTTTCCGGCCATTGCCGGCGAAATCGGCTGGCTGCTCTTCTTCGTGGCGCTGTTTGCGGGGCTGGCATTGATGCGTTTCCGCCGCACGCTCGACTAGAGCGTTTCCGTTTTTCACGGAAACGCGGAAACGCTCTAAGTTTTTGTTTTCGTCGCATTTTTGTAACGCCAAGTGATTCCACTTGGCTACAAAATGCTCTAGCGTCTTCGCTTGCAACGAAAACGCTTCAACTCTTTGCTGTTGCGCAAAACCGCTGCGCACTCTTGCTGGAATTGCTCTAGGCCGCAGCCAGTATCCTGGCGTAGGTGCCGAAATCGACATTGCCGCCCGAAAGCACCACCGCCACGCATTTGCCGGAGAGATCAATCTCGCCGGAGGACAGCGCGGCAAGTCCGACGCAGCCACCAGGTTCCACAACCAGCTTGAGATAGGCCATGGCATCGCGCATGGCCGCGGCCGTCGCCTTGTCCGACACAGCGATGGAACCGGCAAGGTTCCTGCGGTTGATCTCGAAGGTGATGGCGCCGGGTTCATGGGTGAGGATTGCGTCGCAGATCGAGTCATGACCCGGGTCATTGCCGACGCGCGCGCCGGCCTCCAGCGAACGGCGGGTATCGTCGAAGTACTCGGGCTCCGCCACCCAGACCGCGGTCTGCGGCGAGGCGTCCTTGACCGCGATCGAGATGCCGCTCGACAAGCCACCGCCGCCACAAGGCATCACAACGGCGTCGAGCGTCACACCAAGGGCAGTCGCCTGCGCCACGAGTTCCAGTCCGATCGTGCCCTGGCCCGCGATGATGGCGGGATCGTCGAAGGGTGGCACCAGCGCCATCCCCTGCTCCACCCATGGCCGCACCACCTCCATGCGATCGTCGCGGAAGCGGTCGAAGCGCACCACTTCGGCACCCATGCGACGCACATTGGCAACTTTGGTTTCCGGCGCATCAGAAGGCATGGCGATCACGCTTTTCAGACCGAACATGGCCGCGGCCGCCGCGACGCCCTGAGCATGGTTGCCGGATGAGAAGGCAACCACCCCGCCGCGTCGTTCGTCCTCCGACAGCGAGGAAATCTTGTTGTAGGCACCACGAAATTTGAACGATCCGGTACGCTGCAGCGTTTCCGGCTTGAACAGGATACGTCCACCGAAACGCTCGTTGAGCATGGGAGATTCGATCAACGGTGTCGTCACGATCAGACCCGCCAGACGTTCGGCGGCGTTGCGGACATCCGCGATCGCGGGAAGCGAAGCTGTCATGGGAACCTGCTCAATCACACATTCGCCGTCATCATGTGCGCGAAGCATGGGCGAGCGCCAACGAAAAGATGTAACCGTGACAATGTTCATTCGCTTGGAGCAATTCCAGGAAAAGTGCGTAGCGGTTTTCCGCCCGGAATTGCGCAAAACAAGGAGTTTGAGCGTTTCCGCGAAAAACGGAAACGCTCTCGTGTCATCGGTTCGTCAGGGACGTCGGCGGTGCTCACCGATTGTTTCTGAACCAAGCGAAATCTGACTTGAACAGGAAGGCGCCGCCTGACTTTGTGCGGCGATGAGAGGAGGCCTCCAAATGCGCAAGATTCTTACCCTTTCCACCCTCGCAGTAGCGCTGGCCCTGACCAGCCTGCCGCTGACCACTGCCTCGGCCGAAGACCTCAACATCCAGATCGGCCCGGATGGTCCCAAGGTCATGATGCGCGACAGGCGCTGCGACCCCGACCGCGAATATTGCGGCGATCGCCGCCGTTCGGATGAATGGCGCAGCGAGGACGATGGTTATGGCCGCCGTCGCCCGGACGAATGGCGCAGCGACCGCAACGATCCGGACGAATTCTCCGACCGTCGCCGCGAATGCAGCCCGGACCGCGCCCTCGACAAGGCCGAGCGGATGGGTGTGCGCCGCGCCCGTGTCGTCGGCGTTGGCCGCCGTACCATCGAGGTGCGTGGCATTACCCGCAGCGGCGAGCGCGTGCGCCTGATCTTCGGTCGTCGCGACCCGCGTTGCCCGCTGATGAGCTGAGCGATTCCTGCCACGACAAATGCAAACGGGCGCCATTGGCGCCCGTTTGTTTTTGAAGTCACGGAAGTTCCCATTCGCCTGCGGCGAACCGGGCCCTCATCCCAACAGCGTCGGTTTGCGTTTGTTTCCGCCAGCCTTGCGCCAAGAGTTGAAGCGATGCGTGGCCGCAGCGAACGAGATCTTCATCTTCTGCGAGACGGAATAGCGCGATTCCCCCTTGTCGAAGAGCCGATAGCAGCATTCGACGCCTTCCCCGGTCAGCTTGCCGTCCGACGTCTTGTTGTGCGGATTGGCCGGATCGAAAGGTTCGATCTGTGCCGACACCATATCCTTGAGGCGAGCAAGGTCAGCTTCGATCGAGGCAATGAGGTCGAGCACCGGTTTGGAGTCGATATGTTTCACGCGCTTGGCTGGCGTCATGCAGGAGATCTCCGGTTTGGCTTTCCCGATATATAGGTGAACATTTACCAACAAAAAGGTGCGCACCAGGCGGCTGCCGCGGTCGCCGTTCCCTGCCGCTTGACCGGCAGGGGACCACGGCATAGTTTAGAATAATTCTAAACTAGAGATTCCGTCATGCTTTCCCGTGTCTTCGGCTTCGGCCGCCGTCCCTTTTCTTCGCTCTCCGAACAGGAAATCCTCGCGCTGGCCATCTCCTCCGAGGAGGACGACGCCCGCATCTACCGCTCCTACGCCGAGGGGCTGCAGGAGAGCTATCCGCATTCAGCCAGGATGTTCGAGGCGATGGCGGCGGAAGAGGACAAGCATCGCGGCATGCTGATCGAACTGCACCGCAAGCGTTTCGGCGAACACATCCCGCTTATCCGCCGCGACCATGTAAAGGGGTATTATGAACGCAAGCCCGACTGGCTGGTGCGGCCGCTCGGCATCGAAAAAGTGCGCCACCAGGCCGAAGAAATGGAACGGCAGGCGCAGCTCTTCTACATCGAAGCGGCCAAGCGCACTTCCGACGCCTCCACCCGCAAGCTGCTCGGCGACCTCGCCGCTGCAGAGCAGAACCACGAGGACCTCGCCCACAAGCTCGAACAGAAATATGTGCCTGGTGATGTCCGCGACGAGGAAGCCGCGACGGAGCGGCGGCAATTCATCCTCACCTATGTGCAGCCCGGGCTGGCTGGGCTGATGGATGGCTCCGTGTCGACACTTGCGCCGATCTTCGCCGCGGCGTTCGCCACGCACGACACCTGGCAGACCTTCCTTGTCGGTCTCTCTGCCTCGATCGGCGCCGGTATCTCGATGGGTTTCACCGAGGCTGCGCATGACGATGGCAAGCTCTCCGGACGCGGTTCGCCGCTGAAGCGTGGCCTTGCCAATGGCATCATGACTTCGCTTGGCGGCCTCGGCCACGCCTTGCCTTATCTCATCACGAATTTCTGGACTGCGACCTCCGTTGCCGCAGTGGTCGTGTTCTTCGAACTGTGGGCGATCGCTTTCATCCAGAACCGCTACATGGAAACACCGTTCCTGCGCGCTGCCTTCCAGGTCGTGCTTGGCGGCGCATTGGTGTTCGCCGCGGGCGTGCTGATCGGCAACGCCTGATGGCTTTTTTCTCCCGTAGAACGGAGCGATGGACCGATCAACCGTGCGCCTTCTGGCTGTCGGCCGGCACTTCGGCACGGTCGAACATGCCATAGTCGCGGACCACATGGGCGATGCGCAGGCGGTAATCCGAGAAGATACCGGCGCGTCCGGCCTTCTGGGCCTGCCGGTGATCCTCGCTGTTGCGCCATTGTCTCACCGCCTCCTCGTCGCGCCAGAACGAGAGCGACAGGACACGCGCCGGATCGGTCAAACTCTGGAAGCGCTCGATGGAGATGAAACCGTCCATGCCGTCGAGCAATGGCCGCAGATCGGCTGCGATGCCGAGATAAGCGCCACGCTTGCCCTCTGCCGGCGTCACTTCGAAAATAACAGCAATCATGGGTTCGTTTCTCCTGCAAGGAAGCGCCCAGCCGTTTCAAACAGTGCCGCACGGCCGGTTTCGAGATGCATCAGATGGGTGCCCTTGGGGAGTTTGCGATCGAGCTTGATCCGGCTTCCCAAGCGCGCGATCAGCCAGGCAGCATCCGCATCGTTCGAAACGCCATCCCAGGCACCACGCACGATCAGCGTCGGCACTTTGATCCGCTCGGGATCATAGGCCATCCGACCGCTCCAGGCACCGGCAATGTCAGCCACAGGACCGCTCGGGATCTTGACCGCAGGCGGCATGCGCGCGGCACTGCCGGCATCGGTGGCAAGATATGCCGACCCCCACCATGCGAGTTCAGGTTCGATCAGAACTGGCGGATGCCCCACGGGCACGTCTTCGACAAAACGCGCCAGCTGATCGGCTATCGATACCAGCCGCCAACCCGGGACATTGACTTTCGCATGGCCTGCAGCTTCCCGACGGGCGATGGGCCCGAACAGGACAAGGCGATCCAGGTTCTGCGGCTGCTTCGTCGCATAGAGCCCCGCGACAAGAGTACCCCATGAATGGGCAAGCAGCGAAACCCGCGACCTTCCGGTGGTGGCCAGCACATGAGCGACGACGCGGGCCAGCTGCCGGCTGGCCCACGGCGCGCGGCCTCCCGGCGGCCTGCCAACCGGCGAGCGTGAAAAACAGGCCGGACGGTCGGACCCACCATAGCCGACAAAATCGAACGCCCATGCGTCAAAACCACGCCGGTGCAGATCGTCCATCCAGGAATGACCGTGAAACCGGTATGCCACCGACAGCGCCGATGGAAACGTTGCACCATGGACATAGATGACGCTCGGTCCTGACGAGGCAGCGCGCCTGACCAGCAATCGAGGCTCGCCGGCGCGTCCATCGAGCATCGTGACCTGATCCGATGTCACGGTTTCACCAAAGCCGCATGCGGCGCGGAAGCCAGCTTCAGGAAAATCCGGTCCTCCTTGCGGATGAAGTTCTCGCGCCGGGCGAACTCAAAATTGGCCTTGCCGGCAGCATCGGCGGCAAGGCGGGCCCGATAGGCTTCGTAGGCCGCCAGGCTGTCGATGTTGTAGAGCGCATAGGCTGTCGTGGCCGAGCCTTCATGCGGCGCGAAATAGCCGATCAGGTCCGCGCCGCAGCGCGGAATGGCCTGCCCCCAGTTACGGGCATATTCTTCGAACGCCGCCTTCTTGAACGGGTCGATCTCGTAGCGGATGAAGCAGGTGATGGTCATGATCGTCTCCTCGGCATGGGCATCGACATTTCGATCGGCATCGAAACATCGGTTGAAAATGGGGATTAGACTGACGGTGTGGTCACAACCGCCAGGACGACTCTGCGCATTCGCGCCTTACATCCTCGGGCGTCAGGCCGAGATCGGTAAGTTGCCATGTGTCGAGCTCTGCGAGGTCGAGCCGCTGCAGATAGCGGTCATAATTGCACATCAGACGCCGCCGCAGCCCGTCCAAGATGCGGCGGAAGCGGAAGCGGGCATAGCCGGCGTCGGCATAAACGGGGCGAAACAGGCTGGTCATCGTCGTCTCCTTGAACTGCCCTCAGATTAGTGCTTCTCTTGCGGCAATGCTTTGATGGAGATCGAACTATGAAGGACGGACCGGATATCGCCCGTATCGCCAGCCTCGTTGGTGATCCCGCCCGCGCCAACATGCTGACGGCACTGATGACAGGTTCCGCGCTGACAGCGAGCGAGTTGGCGCTGGAGGGTGGTGTGAGCCTGCCGACGGCATCGTCGCACCTGGCCAAGCTGATAGAGGGTGGCTTGCTCACCGTCGCGTCCCAGGGCCGCCACCGCTACTACGGCCTGGCCGGCCCCCAGGTGGCCTCCATGCTGGAAGCCATCATGGGTGTAGCGGCGGGTTTCGGGCCGAAGCGCGCACGCCCCGGCCCGCGTGAACCCGCGATGCGCGAGGCCCGCGTCTGCTACGACCACCTCGCCGGCGAACACGCGGTGAAGATGATGGATACCTTCCTCGCCCGCGACATCCTTGTGCGCAACGGCCAGGAAATCCGTCTCGGCCCGAACGGCCATTCACATTTCACCGCCGTAGGCATCGACGTGGAGAAGCTTGGCCCCTCGCGTCGACCGGTCTGCCGCGACTGCCTCGACTGGAGCGTGCGCCGTTCACACCTGGCGGGTCAGTTGGGCGCAGCGATCCTTGACAAGATCCTCGCCGAGAAGTGGGCGCGCCGCGAAAGGGACAGCCGCGTCGTCACCTTCTCGCCCAAGGGGCGTCAGGCCTTCGGGAAGGCCTTCCTCGAAATCTAGCCAATCGACTATTTGCGCCGGAGATTCCTGACGAATTCCGTGAACGACGACGCCAGGGGCAGTACGTAGCCCCAATCCCTGGAGCTCGCCTCCTCCAGCGTCCAATCGTCATCCTCCGGCGCGAGCTCATGGTCGATCAGGCAGAGCTTTCCCTCATTGCCGCCATCGAACCGCAGGCATATCGGATTGCCGCCATGGTCATTCATGATCCACACCAGATCCTTGTGAAGGGGCCAGGGTGGGGATTTGCGATTCTGCTCCAGCGAGTAACGCGGATCCTTATGCAGACCGCCGACGTCCTCCACATATCCGGCCCACACGCCATTCGGGAAATCGAATGAAACTTTTTGCACGCATCTGCCGCCGGCACAGCTCATCAGGAATGCGCAATAATCGTCAGGGAGAAAGATCCCTGTCGTTTCCTCGAACCGCTGCAGATCAGCTGGTGCTGCCGGGCGCTCGCCAGCCTGATTGATGGCGTCGACAAAGCGCCAAAGTTCCATTCGCAGGCTCCCGCAGATCGTGATTGATGCCTGCAGCGTAGTGAGGAAGCGGTCTCCTTTGCAACTCCCACAGCGTGTCGATCGGTCACTGTTTTCGCTGCGTGGGGCCGAAACAGGAACGCGCTTTTTCGAGTTGCAAACGAAAGCCCCTGTGGCGCAAAAACCACAGCGCTCGCAAAGGCGTCAAAAGGCGCCAAAACACCGTGAATCCGCCACTTTGCAGCCACGATTCGTAGAGGTTTCGCCCGAAGATTAACATCCCGTTCACCGACTATTCACGCCTTCTCGCTAGGATGCACCCAATCGGACGGGACATCCGAAAATCGGGACAGGGAATAGACGAATGACCATCTGGAGCCAGTTCAAGGGCTACGCCGCCGCCATCCGCGAATTCATCGCGCCGACCTATCGGCCCGAGCGTCATTACATGCGCGGCCCTGGTCCGGCCTGCGCTCGCCGCGCCCACGCGCTCGGCGTGAGCGCCCATTGATGACCCTGGAAAGCCGCCACGACAGCCGCGTCGCCCGTCCGTCCGGCGAACATCGTACGACAACCTATCGGCCATTGCGGCCGGGGATGCCGGCTCGGCCCTAAGGCCCCGACGAGTCCATTGTCCCGATCTCCAAACCGCCGGCCCTCGCCGGCGGTTTTTGTTTTTGCACGGGATCAAAATTTTTCCGCATCGCCTGTCGAAATCAGGCAAGCTCGCGCGACATTCGTGCGGCCAGCAAGGACGCGGCCTTCGAAAACACGGGAGATTATCGTGCAATACATGCTTCTGATCCATGTCGACGAAACGGCTTTCGCCAGGATGACCCCGGAAATGCAGGGCGTGATGTCGGAACCCTACATGGCCTACAACGCCGCGCTCGAGAAAGCCGGAGCCATGGTCGTGGGCCAAAGGCTGCAGCCGTCCAACGTCTCCACCACGGTGAAGATCCGCGACGGCAAGACCGAGGTGCTGGACGGCCCCTTCGCCACCACCAAGGAACAGCTCGGCGGATTCTATCTCATCGAGGCTGCGGATCTCGACGCGGCCCTTTCCTGGGCGGCGCGCTGCCCTGCCGCCAGCCACGGCGTTGTCGAAGTGCGTCCGATCTGGCCGACGCACTGACAAGATGGCCGCGGCCAACGAAATGGCACAGGCGGCGGCCGAAGCGGCCGCCCGCCAGAGCTACGGCAAGCTTGTCGCGTTCCTGGCCGCGCGTTCACGCGACGTTGCCGGCGCCGAGGATGCGCTCGCCGACGCCTTCGCCATGGCGCTGGCGAGATGGCCGGAAACAGGTGTTCCGCAACATCCGGAAGCCTGGCTTCTCGCGGTGGCGCGACGCAGGGCCACAGACCAGCATCGCCGACGCCAGACCCGCGAGGCGGCACTGCCGCATCTCAAGCTGATCGGCGAGGAGATGGAGGAGGAGGCGATGCGCGAGAAGCTGCCGGACGATCGCCTGGGCCTGATCTTCGCTTGCGCGCATCCGGCGATCGATCCAGGCGTGCGTGCGCCGCTGATCCTTCAGACGATGCTCGGTTTCGATGCCGCCACCATCGCGTCCGCCTTCCTGATCTCGCCCGCCACGATGGGCCAGCGGCTCGTGCGCGCCAAAGCCCGCATCCGGGAGGCCGGTATACCCTTTCGTATCCCTGAACTGCCGGAACTGCCTGAGCGGCTGTCGGCGGTACTCGAAGCGGTCTATGCCGCCTTTGCGGAGGGCTGGACCGATCCTGCCGGCACCGAAACCCGCCGCCGCAACCTGGCGACCGAAGCGATATGGCTGTGCCGGCTGGTCACCGAATTGCTGCCGCAGGAACCGGAAGCGCTGTCGCTGCTGGCCCTGATGCTCTACGCCGAAGCCCGGCGCGAAGCACGCCGTTGCGCGCATGGCGACTTCGTCCCACTCAGTGACCAGGACATGGCCCTGTGGGACGCAAGACTGATCGAAGAAGCAGACACGCTGCTGTCTCGCGCGGGCAGGTCATCCCATCTCGGTCGCTACCAGATAGAAGCGGCGATCCAGTCGGTCCATGTGGCCCGCCGCCTGACCGGCAGGACCGACTGGGCGGCGATAAGACAGTTTTACGATGCGCTTGTCCTGGTCGCTGGATCGCCGGTCGTGACGATCAATCGCGCGGTGGCCATCGGCGAGACGGATGGAGCGGCAGCCGGGCTGGCCGAACTCGATACCGTCGCGGACGACCGGCGCATCGACGACTACCAGCCTTATTGGGCAGCGCGGGCCGGGCTGCTTGCGGAGCTCGGCCGGGCCGATGAAGCGCGACAGGCCTATGAGCGGGCGATCGGACTGGAACGCGACGAGGCGGTGCGCCGGTTTCTTGCCGCGAAGAAGGCGACGTTGCTGAACTGAACAATCGCCTTTCGCGCAGGCCGTTCAGGCTGGCCACATCTCGTGCGGACCGTTGAGGGCGGCAAGCATGGGATCGGCCCGCAAGCTGGCACAGACCCGCTCGACATTCGGCCAGAGCGCGCGTGCCTTGTCGATATCCGGATACCAGCACACCAGCATCAGCATATAGACATCGGCAATGGTACGACGGTCGCCGACCAGCCAGTCGCGCCCGGCCAGCGCGCGGTCCAGAATGCCCAACTCCTTGTCCATCTCGACAACCGCCGCCTGCTTGACCGCGGCGATGCCGGCAGCGTCGGTGGTCGAACGATGCGGGTAGTAGTAGCGCAGGTTGGCCATGTAGATGGCGGTCGCCATGAACGCCATCCAGCGCAGGAAGTCCGCCCTGCCCGGTTCGCCGGCAACCGGGCCGAGCCCCTTTCCGGGATGCAGCTCGGCCAGCAGAAGCGAGATTGCCGCCGTCTCGGGAACGGCATGACCGTCCGGCAGAACCAGCACCGGCACCTGGTGCATCGGACTGATCTTGAGAAATTCCGGATCGGGCTCCGGCGTCTTCGGCACGTCGATCTGCTCGAATGCAACGCCGGCCAGCTTGAGCGCGGCCTCGATCACGAACCCGCCCGAACCCGGGCGCGTGTAGAGCTTATGCATTTTCAGTCGTTTCCTCCCCGGCTCCGATTCCGAGCCAGCGAGATTTGACCTTGGCAGGACAGCGCCATCAAGCCACCGGCGGCAAGGCCAGGAGGTTTTTCACTGGGACCAGAGAGCGGAAACATCTTCCCGCTCCGCTGGTCAGCAGAGAATGATCTTACGCGCCAAGCCCTTCGAAGAGCACGGTCGACAGGTAGCGTTCGGCGAAGGATGGGATGACGACGACCAGGTTCTTGCCCTTGCTCTCCGGCCGCGAGCCGACGACGATCGCCGCCTGCAGCGCTGCGCCCGAGGAGATACCGACCGGCACGCCTTCCAGGCGAGCGACAAGGCGGGCATTGGCCACGGCATCCTCATTGGAGACCTTGACGATCTCGTCATAAATGGAGGTGTCGAGGATCTTCGGCGCAAAGCCTGCGCCGATGCCCTGGATCTTGTGCGGGCCGGGCTGTCCACCCGACAGCACCGGCGAGGCTTCAGGCTCGACGGCCACGACATGCAGCGACGGCTTGCGCGCCTTGATCACCTGGCCGACGCCGGTGATGGTGCCGCCGGTGCCGATACCTGAGATGAAGATATCGACTTCACCCTTGGTGTCGTTCCAGATCTCCTCGGCAGTGGTTTCACGATGGATCTCGGGATTGGCCGGGTTCTCGAACTGCTGGGGAATGATCGCATCCGGCAGCGACGCCGCCAGTTCATCGGCCTTGGCGATCGCCCCCTTCATGCCTTTCGGCCCTTCGGTCAGCACCAGTTCGGCGCCGAGCAGCGCCAGCATCTTGCGGCGCTCGACCGACATCGTCTCCGGCATGGTGAGAATGAGCTTGTAGCCTTTGGCGGCGGCGGCGAAGGCCAGCGCGATACCGGTATTGCCGGAGGTCGGCTCGATCAGCACGGTCTTGCCCGGCGTGATCCTGCCGTCACGCTCCAGCGCCTCGATCATGGCAACCCCGATGCGGTCCTTCACCGAAGCAATCGGATTGAAGAATTCGAGCTTGGCCAGAAGGTTGGCGACAATGCCCTTTTCCTTCGCGAACTTGTCCAGGCGGACCAGCGGGGTATCACCGATCGTCTCGGTGATCGAATTGTAGATGCGGCCGCGGCCGGGAACACGTGCGGAGGATACAGGCTTGTTCATTGATTTCGCTCCCTGAAACGAGGCTGGCTTATGCGGCTTTTCGACGAAGGAAGATAGACCACCGACAGACTATATCCGAGCGGGCGGCATGCTGAAAACAACAGGCAGCTGGAACAGTTTTCCTGATTATCTCGAAATCTGGTTCAGCTTTGCGCGAACAAAATCACGACCGAACTGCAATCGCCGTTGCAGCACCAACCATGAAACCGGCGGCCGTGCGGTTCAGCGCCTTCAATGCGCGCGGCGAGCGCAGGAACCAGCGCGCCTTGGCGGCGAGCGCAAGATAGGGCACCAGCACGATGAGCAGCACCAAGGCGGTAATGGCGGCCAGAATGCCGTAGTCAGCCCAGGTCAGTGATTTCAGATCGACGATGGTCGGCGTGATCGCCAGGTAGAAGATCATGGTCTTCGGATTGCCGAGCGTGACGGCAAGGCCGGCCAGCACCGAGGGCACGAAACCATCCCGGCCTTTGCGGGCCTCCACGGTTTCGGGCGTGATGCCGGCAGTCCAGAAACTCCAGCCGAGATAGGCAAGGTAGAGCACGCCCAGCCACTTGATGACCAGGAAAACCATGCCGAAGCTCTGCGCCACCAGCGCAAGACCGAGCACGACCGCGGTGAGATAGGTGAGATCGCCGAGCACGAGCCCCAGCGACATCGCGAGAGACGAGCGGAAGCCGGAGCCGAGTGCCCGCGCCACCAGCGCGGTCACGCCGGGACCGGGAATGGCTGCGGCAACCGCGAGCGCGGCGGAATAAGCGAGAAATCCGGCAAGGGTCATCGGGAAAGCCTCGGAAACAGCGCTGCTTTATCGCATGGGCCGCGGGTCGGTGGAATGGCCAGCGCTTGGGCCAGTCGCTCACATTTTTTCGAAAACGCTTAGAGCGCCGCGCGTCCATCCGGACGCGCAAAGGACGCTCTAACACCTTTGAGCTACGCATCGTGCTTTCCGAAAATCGATTCCGATTTTCGGGCCGATGCGCTGAAAGGCATCGACATTTCTCCCCGGCTCCTGTAGGCGCACGGTCCCGCTGCGGCTTGCCTCGACAAGGTCGCACCTTTTTACGCAAACATTCAGGACGAGACGATGCGACCGGCTTTCGGCGGCATAGACTTCGGCACCTCCAATTCCACCGTTGGTGTGATCGAGAACGGCAGGCCGCATCTGGTGGCGCTGGAGGATGGCAATGCGACATTGCCTTCCGCGATCTTCTTCAATTTCGAGGAAGGCAGCACCCTGTTCGGACGCCGCGCCATCGCGGACTACACCGACAGCGTCGAAGGCCGGCTGATGCGTGCATTGAAAAGCGTGCTGGGGTCTTCACTCGCGCATGAAAAAACGCGCATCCAGGCACGCACGCTCGCCTTCACCGACATCATTGGGCTGTTCGTCGCGCATCTGAAGGCACAACTGGACCGCCATGCGGGGCAACCAGTGGAAAACGTGGTGCTCGGCCGACCGGTTCGTTTCGTCGACGAAGACGACGCGGCCGACGCAGAGGCACAGAACCAGTTGGAGAAGGCGGCACGCAAGCAGGGCTTCAAGCATATCGACTTCCAGTTCGAGCCGATCGCCGCCGCGCTAGACTATGAACATACGCTCAATCGCGAAGAACTCGCCCTCATCGTCGACATGGGCGGCGGCACATCGGACTTTTCCATCGTCCGGGTTTCGCCGGAGCGTTCGGCAGCCATGGATCGCAAGGGCGATATCCTGGCCAATCGTGGCGTCCACATCGGCGGCACCGACTTCGACCGGCTGCTCAGCATCGCCCATGTCATGCCTGAGCTCGGCTATCTGACGCCGACGAAGGATGGCAAGCGCAATCTGCCGGCGGGCTATTTCGTCGATCTCGCCACCTGGCAGCGCATCAACCTGCTCTACACCCAGAAGGCCATGCTGGACCTGCGCCAGATCCACTACGAGGCGGCGCGGGCCGACCTCGTCGACCGGCTCATCGAGGTGGTCGAGCATCGGTTCGGGCATGCGCTCGCCACCAAGGTGGAGCGGGCCAAGATCGCGCTGACCGACCAGGATGAAGCAACGGTCGACCTGGCGCTGCCCGGCGCCAACTTCTCGGCCCTTCTGACCAAGCAAGGCCTGGAGAACACCATCCGCGGCGAGGTCGGGCGCGTCACGCAGACGGTTGCCGATACCTTGGCCGATGCAGGCGTGAAGCCGACGGATATCACGGCCGTGTTCCTGACCGGCGGCTCGACCGCCATTCCGCTGGCCCGACGCAGCATCCTGGCCCTGGTGCCGGATGCCAAGGTTGTGCAGGGTGACGCCTTCGGTTCGGTCGGGCTCGGCCTCGCGCTCGACGCGCGGCGCAAATTCGGCTGAGCGTTCTAAGTCTTGCCTTTGTAAGAGACACGCCAGACCGTGCCGCTGCCGTCCTCGGTCACGATCAGCGCACCATCCCGGGCGACGGCCACGCCGACTGGCCGTCCCCAGACGGCATCGTCGGAGATGACAAAACCGGTCATGAAGTCCTCATAGACGCCGGTCGGCTTGCCGTCCTTGAACAAGAGCCTCACCACCTTGTAGCCGGTCGGCATGCCACGGTTCCAGGAGCCATGCAGGGCGACAAAGGCGTCGCCCTTGTACTCCGCCGGGAACTGCGCGCCTTCGTAGAAGGCGATGCCGAGCGGCGCCGAATGCGCCTGGATCAGAACATCCGGCACCGTCACCTTGCCGGCGAGATCGGGGCGGGTGCCGGCATGACGCGGGTCCTCATTGTTGCCGATGTAATACCAGGGCCAGCCGTAGAAGGCGCCCTGCTTCACCGAAGTCGCGTATTCGAAAGGAAGATTGTCGCCCAGAGTGTCGCGCTCGTTGACCACACACCAGGGCTGGCCGGTTGCAGGCTGGACGGTGAGCCCTGAGCAGTTGCGCAAGCCGGTGGCAACGGTCCGGCGGTTATTGCCGTCCGGATCGAAGGCAAAGACGGCCGCGCGGCCACGTTCATAGCCCCACGCCGCTCCAAGCGGCTCGCTGGCGGCCCACGCCTTGGGTCCTCCGGGAGGATCACCAAGCTCCTCGGCAACATTGGAGGCTGATCCTACAGACAGATAAAGCGTCTTGCCGTCTGGCGAGAAGGCGATGTCGCGGGTCCAGTGACCTCCGTCGGGAATGTCAGCGACAATAGTCTCGGGCTTTCCCGAAGCCTTCAGGTCGCCGTCCTTGTAGGCAAAGCGCACGATGCTGTCGGTATTGGCAACATAGACCCAGCGGGGCTTGTCCAGCGGGTGGAAGGCGATGCCATAGGGCGAACTCAAACCCCTGGCGTAGATGGTTTCTTCGGCAGGCTTGCCGGCACCATCGCCGGGCCGGTAGAGCCGAACCTGGTCAGCGCGGCTGTCGGCGACGAAGATGTCACCGTTCGGCGCGACGCGTACGACGCGCGGATTGCTGATGCCCGAAGCGATCAGTTCGGCCGAAAAACCGGCCGGCAGCTTCGGCTCCACGTTCTTTGGCCGCCGCACCTCACCGGGACTGTTCGAGGCGGAATCTGAAACATAGGGTTTCGGCAGATCCTGCGGTGTCAGCAGGCGCTGGGTGCCAGGTTTGTCGGCGCGCCAGCCGCCAAAGGCTGCCTCCCCTTTCAGGACCTCTGCTTGCTGGGCAAAAGCCAGTGGCACAGGGGCAACGAAGAACGGAACCAGCAAGGCTGCAACAGCGCGTTTCACATCATCCTCCTTCGCTCACCAAGCGGAAGATAGGATGAGAGAGGCATCAGCGCATCACAACTGAACGTGAAAAGGTGCTAGGCTTCAGCACCGAAACCGGCTTCGAGCCGCCGTTCCAGTTCGACAAGATCAGCGGGCAGCGGCAGGCCAAGCGCACGCAGCTCCGAGAACTTCTCTCGCAACTGTTCCTGGATCTCGTGCTCGTCTTCCGGCTGGTTGACCATCTCCTGCAGAAGCAGGCTGATCCGGGCTTTGATCTCTTCCAGCGCCATGATGTTCCCTCCTGGCTGGTAATCTCAGCTTTTATCGCAGCATGCGCGAAATCAGTTGCGCCGTATAGTCCACCATCGGCACGATCCGGGCATAGTTGAGACGCGTCGGGCCGATGACACCGAGGGCACCGACCACGCGCGCATCCTTGTCACGATAAGGGGCGACCACCAAAGACGAGCCCGACAGCGAAAACAGCTTGTTTTCCGAGCCGATGAAAATACGCACGCCCGAGCCCTGCTCGGCGAGGTCGAGCAACTGGATCAGACCATCCTGCGCCTCCATATCCTCGAACAGACGCTTGAGCAGCTCGATGTCGGCCTGGGCAGTGACATTCTCGAGCAGATTGGCGCGTCCGCGCACGATGAGGCGAGCCGGCAGGCCACTCTCGGTGCCGGCCCAGATTGCAAGACCTTTCTCGACCAGATCCTGCGACAGCGCATCGAGCGCGGTACGGGTTTCTTCCTTCAGCCGGGAAATCTCTCCGCGCGCTTCGGCAAGCGTGCGGCCACGGATATGGGCGTTGAGGAAATTCGAGGCCTCGTGCAGTTGCGACAGCGTGATGCCGGCCGGCAGGTCGATGACACGGTTTTCGACATCGCCGCCCTGGGAAACCAGCACCGCCAGGGCCTTGCCCGGCTCCAGCTGGATGAATTCAATGTGCTTCAGCGCCACCTCGGCCTTCGCGGCCAGGACCAGCCCGGCGCCACGCGACATGCCCGACAGCATCTGGCTGGCCTCGGTCAGCATATGTTCGAGCGACATGCCCTCGCCCGAAGCCTTCACCTGCGTCTCGATGGAACGGCGTTCGTCGTCGGTGAGATCACCGAACTCCATGAACGCATCGACGAAGAAACGCAGGCCCTGCTGGGTCGGCAGCCGTCCGGCGGAAATGTGCGGTGCGTAGATCAGGCCGAGATGCTCCAGGTCACTCATCACATTGCGGATCGTTGCCGGTGACAGCGACGAAGGCAAAATGCGTGACAAGGAGCGTGAGCCAACCGGCTCACCATCCCTGAGATAGGATTCGACGATGCGCCGGAAGATGTCGCGCGAGCGTATGTCGAGCGGCTGGAAAGCCGGCGATTGCATGATCGGATCGACGATGGGTTTGGTCATCGGGCACAAGATCTCCAGGGCCAAGGATATAGATTGCAACCGGGATGACGCAAGCGACCCGTTTTCCTTTGCGCCCGATCCTGCATGGGGCTACAAGCCGGCCACGACTCCAAAACCAAGAAGAAAGAGCTTTGATGCGCCCTTCCAAACGCCAGCCAGATGAAATGCGCGCGATCTCCTTCGAGCGCGGCGTTTCCAAGCACGCCGAAGGCTCCTGCCTGGTGAAATTCGGCGACACGCATGTGCTGTGCACGGCGAGCCTGGAAGAGAAGGTGCCGGGCTGGATGCGCAACTCCGGCAAGGGCTGGGTGACGGCCGAATACGGCATGCTGCCGCGTTCGACCGGCGACCGCATGCGCCGGGAGGCTTCTGCGGGCAAGCAAGGCGGCCGCACGCTGGAAATCCAGCGCCTGATCGGCCGCAGCCTGCGCGCTGTCGTGGACATGCAGGCGCTCGGCGAAGTGCAGATCACGGTCGACTGCGACGTCATCCAGGCCGATGGCGGCACCCGCACGGCTTCCATCACCGGCGGCTGGGTGGCGCTCTATGACTGCCTTCGCTGGATGGAAGCACGCCAGATGGTGAAGCTGGACAAGGTTCTGAAGGACCATGTCGCTGCCATTTCCTGCGGCATCCATGACGGCCAGCCGGTCATCGACCTCGACTATCTTGAGGATTCCTCGGCCGGCACCGATGCCAATTTCGTCATGACCGGCAAGGGCGGTATCGTCGAAATCCAGGGCACGGCGGAAGGCGAACCTTTTTCGGAAGAGCAGTTCTCGGCGCTGATGGCGCTGGCCAAGAAGGGCATTTCCCGGCTGGTGTCGTTGCAGCAGATGGCGGTGGCCTGAGGCGTGATGCAGCCTGCCGCCATCCTTGAATCCGCGCTCTACGTCACCGATCTGGAGGCGGCGGAAGCGTTCTATGCCGATATCATCGGCCTGGAGCGCATCGGCAAGGTAGCTGGCCGGCATGTGTTCTTTCGCTGCGGACAGGGCGTACTGCTGCTGTTCAACGCGGAGGCGACAAGACATCCGCCGTCACCCGATGCCCGGCTGCCGGTTCCGCCGCATGGCACGGCCGGGCAAGGACATTTGTGTTTCTCGGCCAATGCCGAAGAACTGGATCGCTGGAAAGTCCATCTGACGGCGCATGGCGTGGTCATCGAAGCCGAATTCGAATGGCCGCAGGGCGGCCGCTCCATTTATCTGCGCGACCCTTCCGGCAATTCGCTGGAATTCGCCGAACCGAAAATCTGGAAGCTCTAGATGCATTCGCTCGATGGAAAGAAGATCGTCGTCGCCAGCCACAACGCCGGCAAGCTGAAGGAATTCGCCGACCTGATGGCACCGTTCGGCTTCGAGGCAAAATCAGCCAAGGAATACGGCTTGCCGGAACCCGACGAGACCGGAACCACCTTCGAACAGAACGCCTACATCAAGGCGCTTGCCGCGGCACAGGCGACCGGCCTGCCGGCGCTTTCGGACGATTCCGGGCTGTGCGTCGACGCGCTTGACGGGGCGCCCGGTGTCTACACCGCCAACTGGGCCGAAAAGGCCGACGGCAGCCGCGACTTCGGCATGGCGATGCAGAAGACCGAAGATGCGCTCCAGGAAGTGAAAGCTACCGAGCCGGCCCAGCGCACGGGACGTTTCGTTGCCGTCATCTGCCTCGCCTTCCCTGATGGAGAAGCAGAATATTATCGCGGGGAAGCGGAAGGCATCCTGGTGTGGCCGCCGCGCGGCGCACTCGGTTTCGGCTACGACCCGGTGTTCCGGCCCGACGGCCACGACAAGACCTTCGGCGAAATGACCGCCGAGCAGAAACACGGCTGGAAACCCGGGCAGGCGGAGGCGCTGTCGCACCGCGCCCGCGCCTTCCAGAAGTTCGCCCGCGCAAGGCTGGGTTCGGCCTGATGCTGCTGGATCGGTCGCCCGGCTTCGGCGTCTACATCCATTGGCCGTTCTGCGCGGCCAAATGCCCTTACTGCGACTTCAACAGCCATGTCCGGCACCAGCCGGTGGACCAGGAGCGCTATACGCGCGCCTTTGAGGCCGAGCTTGCCTCGATGCGGGAGCGTACCGGTCCGCGCGAGGTAACGAGCATTTTCCTTGGCGGCGGGACGCCATCGCTGATGAAACCCGAAACGGTCGGTGCCGTTCTCGACGCCGTGGCCAAGTACTGGACGGTGCCGGCAGGCATTGAAGTGACGCTTGAGGCCAATCCCTCTTCCGTCGAGGCCGAACGCTTCCGTGGTTATCGTGCCGCAGGCGTCAACCGCGTTTCGCTGGGTGTGCAGGCCTTGAACGACAGCGATCTCAAATTCCTCGGCCGGCTGCACAATGTCGAAGAAGCGCTGCATGCGATCGGGCTCGCTCGCGAGATCTTCCCGCGGCTTTCCTTCGACCTGATCTATGCCCGCCCCGGCCAGACGCCGGAGGCCTGGGAAGCGGAACTCGAGCAGGCGATCGGCCACGCGGCCGACCATCTGTCGCTCTATCAGCTGACGATCGAGGAAGGCACGCCCTTCTACAAGCTGCATGCGGCCAAGAAGTTCGAGATTCCGGATGGTGACCACGCAGCCGATCTCTATCAGCTGACGCAGGAAATCACTGCGGCGCGCGGCCTGCCGGCCTATGAAATCTCCAACCACGCCAGGCCAGGCGCCGAAAGCCGGCACAACCTGACTTACTGGCGTTATGGCGAATATGTCGGTGTCGGCCCAGGCGCGCACGGCCGCTTCGTCGAAAAGGCCACACGCGTGGTAACGGTCGCGGAGAAGGTGCCGGAAACCTGGCTGGATCTCGTCGAATCCAAGGGCCACGGCGTCACTGGAGGTGAAATCCTCACCCGTTCGGAAGAAGCCGACGAATTCCTGCTGATGGGGCTGCGCCTCGCTGAGGGCATCGATCTTGCCCGCTACGAGCAGTATTCGGGCCGGGCCCTGCCCTCGGGTCGGCTTTCGATCCTGCAGGAGGAGGGGCTGGTCGCCTCGATCGGCAATTCGCGCCTGCGTGCCACCCCTGCCGGCATGATTGTGCTGGATGCAGTGGTCGCGGACCTGGCGCGATAGATGCCTATCAAGAAGGTTCTCTTCGTCTGCAGCCAGAACCGGTTGCGCAGCCCGACCGCCGAGCAGATCTTCTCGACCCGCGAAGACCTCGAAGTCTCCTCTGCGGGCACGAAAAACGATGCCGAAAATCCGCTGACACCCGAACTGGTGTCATGGGCCGACATCATCTTCGTGATGGAAAAATCCCATCGCAACAAATTGATGCGGAAGTATCGCGCTCAGGCAAAAAATGCCCGTGTGATCTGTCTCGACATTCCCGACGACTACGAGTTCATGGATCCGGCGCTGGTGCGGCTGCTAGAGACCAGGGTTTCGCGCTATCTCGGCCCGGCGAGATAGCGTTGCAGCCTACGCGTGATGCTTGGGGGCCTTCACGCGATCTTTTTCAGCGAAGAGTTCGCGACCCGTCTTCAGCTCGTCCTTGCCATGACGGTGATCGCCGTTTTCATCGCCGGAGGATTGGGAAGAACCCGTCTCGCGCGCGCTGCGCGCTTCCAGCTGGGACATGCAGGCATCGAAATGATTGGGCATCGTGTGCTTCCAGAATCACCCTTGAATTCCGCCGCGCTTTGTGTGCTGCGGCCCTGTGGCAAAGGTGTGGCGGCGCGCGACTTTTGCAAGTCTTGGCCACCCGTGCCAAACAAGGTTCACCGGAGGGCGCATGAACGGCGAAACAACTAGGAAGACCTATATGATCGGGCAGACGGAGCTCACTGCCCGGCCGCTCGAAGCGGCGCTCTATCTGGTCGCCACGCCGATCGGCAACCTGGCCGACATCACCCTGCGCGCCTTGGAAACGCTGGCCTCGGCCGATCTCGTCGCCTGCGAGGACACGCGTGTTTCGCGCGTGCTTCTGGAGCGCTACGGCATCCGGCGCCGCACCACCGCCTACCACGAGCACAATGCCGCGGAGGCTGGTCCAAAATTGATTGCGGCCCTCGAACAGGGACAAAGCGTCGCGCTGATTTCGGATGCCGGCACGCCGCTGGTCTCTGATCCCGGCTACCGGCTGGTCGGAGAAGCGATCGAGCGTGGCATCCGCGTGGTGCCGATACCCGGCCCTTCAGCGCCACTTGCCGCGCTGACCGCCTCCGGCCTGCCCTCCGATACCTTCCTGTTCGCAGGCTTCCTGCCGGCCAAGACTGGCCAGCGCCAGACGCGCCTGGAAGAACTGAAGGGCATACCGGCGACTTTGATCTTCTTCGAGTCGCCGCGGCGGCTTGCCGAGACGCTGGAGGCAATGGCCGAGGTACTGGGCGGGACCCGCCAGGCTGCGATCGGGCGCGAACTGACCAAGACGTTCGAGGAAATGCGGCCGGGCACACTGGCCGAGCTTGCTACGCACTATGCAGCCGCCGACACGCCGAAAGGCGAGATCGTCATCTGTGTCGGCCCGCCGGTGGCAAGAACCGAAGGTCCGGCAGACATAGACCGGCTGCTTCTGTCGCTGGCAGCGGAAATGCCAACCTCCAAGGCAGCGGCCGAGGCAGCCAGGATGACCGGCGGCCAGAAACAGGCGCTCTACCGCAGGCTGCTCGAACTGAAGGAAGCGAGCGGTGGCTGAGGCCTCCGTCAGCAGGAAACGCAAATCCTACCGGCGGGGCCATCGCAGCGAATGGCTCGCCGCAATCGCCCTGACTTTCAAAGGCTACCGCATCCTCGCCCGCCGTTATCGCACCAGGCTTGGCGAGATCGACCTGATCGCACGGCGTGGCGACCTCGTGCTTATCGTCGAAGTGAAGGCGCGGCGGACATTGAAGGAAGCGATGGAAGCCATCCAATCCGAATCCGCGCATCGTATCGAACGCGCCGCCGATCTGTGGCTGTCGCGCCAGCCGGACTTCGGCAAGCTTTCGGTGCGTTTCGACATGGTGGCCGTTCTGCCCTGGCGCTGGCCGGTGCATGTCGAGAACATCTTTCAAGGACACCGATAGAGCAACGCTCTGGCATCAGGTCTTTACCGGCATGGGAAATGCCCTTAACAGCGCTTCCAAACCGTGAATTTGCGCTGCCTTGCCGCAGCCACCATGCCAGTGGAGCAATCGATGAGCTTTCCCGACCGCTTGAGCAACGACCCACGCAGCCCCTTTTTCGACGCCGAGGTGCTGGAGCGCGGGGTCGGCATCCTGTTCAACGGGCGCGAGCGCGACGACGTCAGCGAATACTGCGTCAGCGAAGGCTGGATCCGCGCACCCGCCGGCAAGTCGAAAGACCGCTTCGGCCAGCCGATCACCATCAAGCTCAAGGGCACGGTCGAACCCTTCGCGAAGCCCTGAGCTAAGCCAGGCGGCCGGATCGCGGATCAACCGGTGATGTCGAAATCCGCCGGAGCGTCCGAGAATTCGGCAGGTTTTGGCTCGACACTCCGGACGTCAGCGCCGGATGGTCCTTGCCAGAAGGCCTTGAGCATCTCGGCCACGGCTTCGTTCGGCCCTGCAATCAAGGCGCTGACAGCGCCGTCCGGCTCGTTGCGCACCCAGCCACGCAAACCGAGGCTTATAGCCCTGCGTTGGGTCCACGCACGAAAACCGACACCCTGAACGCGGCCGGCGATGCGTATGAACACCGCTTTGCCGCCTGCATTCATCGCTTCGTTACCCGCATCGGCAGGCCGCCTTCGGGCTGGGTGGTCAGTTTCTGCACCGGCCATGGTTTTGTCTCGGCCACCGTGTCGAAGCGGAAGCGCGATAGAAGCATGGCGAGCGCAATGATCGCCTCCTGCATGGCGAAACTTGCCCCGATGCAGACGCGCGGCCCCGCGCCGAATGGCAGATATTGAAACCGATCCATCTTTTCCCGATTTCCGGGATGGAAACGCTCCGGCAGGAAGGCATCGGGCCGATCCCAGAGCTTGCGATGGCGATGCACCACCCAGGGCATCACCAGCACGGCGGCACGCGGCGGAATGTAGAGCCCATTGAATGTCTCCGGCTCGATCGGCTCGCGATTGATCGACGGCGCCGGTGGGTAGAGACGCAAAGCCTCCTCGAACACCGCGCGTGTGAGCGGCATGGCGTCCAGCCATTTGGTCGGGTCTGGTTCACGCGCGAGAACGGCGTCGATCTCGGCCTCCACCGGCTCCCGCTCCCATGGCGCCTCGGCCAGGCAATACAGCGTCCAGCCGAGCGCCCGTGCCGTGGTTTCGTGGCCGGCGCCGATGAAAGTGATGATGTTGTCCTCGACCTCGGCGCGGGTCAGCCCGTCCGGACCTTCGGCCTTGAGCAGAAGGGTGAGAAAGTCCTGCGGCACACCGTCTGGATCGCGCTTCAGGCGATCCTCGCGCATGAGCACGGTATTGCTGACGATGTTGCGGAAATAGGCCAGCGACTTGCGGCCGCGGATGCGGGTAAGCCTCGGCAGCCAGTCCGGCGCGCGCAGCAGGTCGAGCGGATCGACCCGGCCCATGGTCTCGAACAGACGGTCGATCTGGCTGGCGAAACTGCCCGGCTCGCCGGCAATCTCGTTCGAAAACAGGGTCTCGGCCAGAATCTCGTAGGTCAGCATCGTCATGTCGTGAGCGACATCGGTGACCGAGCCATCCACGTAGCGATCGACGAACTCGTTGGTGCGCTTCAGCATCGGAGCAGCGAAACCGAAGATGTGGCGCGGCGTGAACACCGGCGCCATCGCCTTGCGCGAACGCTTCCACACATCGCCCTCGGCGGTGAGCAGGCCGTCGCGCAGGATGGGGCGCAGGATCTTCTGGCGCACCGTCGCCATCTTGTAGTTCCTGGCGTTGTCGACCAGTACGTGGCGGATCAGCGCCGGATCGTTGGCGACGACCAGAGGCCCACCGACACCTGTCACAGAAATCCACGGCTCGTTATAGGAGGGCTCGCCCCAGAGCTCGAGCGGATTTCGGTAGACGATGCGCATCATCTCGAGCGTCGAGGGCGGCACGGTGCGCGGCTTCGGCGCCGGCGGAACGAAGGGGGCTGGCTTTGTGTCCATGACGTCTTCCGTGGCTGGTCACAATGTAGTGGGCGCCAATAGCGGCGTCCATGCGGCGCAACGGCGACACCGGGCCAACGATCGATTTTGTGCCTTGTAGGGGCCGGCACTCTAACCGCAGGAGGTTGAGGACAAAATCCGCGCGCCTGGCTGAGCGCCCGGCCACATTTGCGTGAATCGGCTCGGCGAGCGCAACGCCGTGCCTAATTCTTCAGTTCCTTCCGCTCCAGAAAGAACTTCAGGCTCTCGCGGATATCGGCTTCGTCGAAAACGCCCTGCGAGAACAGATCCATGGCTGCACGAGCCAAATTCTCCGCTGCCACGCTGCCTCGTGCGAGGCCACGCTGGGTGCAGATGTCGTCGTAGATGTCCTTGAGCAACTTGAGGTCGTCAGGATACGCTGCCCCAGTCGACGAATGGGAGATCACCATCACTCACTCCCTGCACGTGGGTCGGAAGCCCAGTAGTTGTTTGTAGCCAGCGACGCCCCGATCAAGATCGCCAGAATTTCATCATACGATGACGCGGCTGAATATCCAATACGTGTCACCGTGTCCAATGCACATCGTCCTGCGTAGACCATCTGCCTGGCCGTGGACCGTGGCTGCAGGGGTCTCGACATGTTGAGAACAGGCCTTGACGAGGCGTTCGGGCGGTGAACGCGCCAATTGCCCCACTCCAGATCGGCCCCGTTTCAGCGGCCCCTCGTTATCCCCGCCCAAGCACCCTGCAAACCTTGGAAAAACCGCCTTTTACCCCTATATCTGTGTCTTCAGGACGAGCACGATTCGGGCGCTTCCTGCGCCTTTCAGAACGGTATCGAACGAACAGGTTTTCATGAGCGATCAGAGCGACAACGCCAACGGCGGCAGCGCCGAGTATGGCGCCGATTCCATCAAGGTTCTCAAAGGCCTGGATGCCGTGCGCAAGCGCCCCGGCATGTATATCGGCGATACCGACGACGGCTCAGGCCTGCACCATATGGTCTATGAAGTGGTCGACAACGCCATCGACGAGGCTTTGGCCGGCCATGCAGACCTGGTGACGGTGACGCTTAATCCAGACGGTTCTTGCACGGTGATCGACAACGGCCGCGGCATTCCGACCGACCTGCACCCGACCGAAGGCGTATCCGCGGCCGAAGTCATCATGACCCAGCTGCATGCCGGCGGGAAGTTCGACCAGAACTCCTACAAGGTGTCCGGCGGCCTGCACGGCGTCGGCGTCTCGGTGGTCAACGCGCTGTCCGTGTGGCTGCGCATCAGGGTTCGCCGTGACGGCAAGATCCACGAAATGAGCTTCACCCATGGCGATGCCGATGCGCCGCTGAAGGTGACCGGCACCTATGTGCAGGAAAAACTCGCCGGCACCTATGAGGGCCGCAGCGGTTCGGAAATCACCTTCCTGCCGTCTTCGGACACCTTCAAGGGCGTGACCGAGTTCGACTACGGCACGCTGGAACACCGGTTGCGTGAGCTTGCCTTCCTGAACTCCGGCGTGCGCATCGTCCTGACCGACAAGCGTCATGCCGACGTCAAGACGCAGGAACTGCACTATGAAGGCGGTCTGGAAGAGTTCGTCAAATATCTCGACCGGTCCAAGAAGTCGCTGATCGAGAAGCCGATCGCCATCAAGAACGAACGCGACGGCATCACCGTGGAAGTCGCGATGTGGTGGAACGACAGCTACCACGAGAATGTGCTGGCCTTCACCAACAACATCCCGCAGCGCGATGGCGGCACCCATCTGGCCGGCTTCCGTGGCGCGCTGACGCGCCAGGTGACAGGCTATGCCGACACGTCGGGGCTGACCAAGAAAGAAAAGGTGACGCTGACCGGCGACGATTGTCGCGAAGGCCTGACCGCCGTGCTTTCGGTGAAGGTGCCGGATCCTAAATTCTCGTCGCAGACCAAGGACAAGCTGGTATCCTCGGAAGTGCGTCCGGTTGTGGAAAGCCTCGTCAACGAGGCGCTCGGCACATGGCTGGAGGAACATCCTTCCGAGGCCAGGACGCTGATCGGCAAGGTCGTGGAAGCCGCCGCCGCCCGGGAGGCTGCCCGCAAGGCGCGCGAACTGACCCGCCGCAAGGGCGTGCTCGACATCACCTCCCTGCCCGGCAAGCTTGCCGACTGCCAGGAACGCGATCCGGCCAAATCAGAAATCTTCATCGTCGAGGGTGACTCGGCAGGTGGCTCGGCCAAGAGCGGCCGCTCGCGCCAGAACCAGGCGATCCTGCCGCTGCGCGGCAAGATCCTCAATGTCGAGCGCGCGCGTTTTGACCGCATGCTGTCGTCCGACATGATCGGCACGCTGATCACCGCGCTCGGTACCTCGATCGGCAAGGACGAATTCAACGCCGACAAGCTGCGCTACCACAAGATCATCATCATGTCGGACGCCGACGTCGACGGTGCTCACATCCGCACGCTGCTGCTCACCTTCTTCTTCCGGCAGATGCCGGAACTGATCGAGCGTGGCCATCTCTATATCGCGCAGCCACCGCTTTATAAGGTCAGCCGCGGCAAGAGTTCGCAATACATCAAGAACGAAGGTGCCTTCGAGGAATTCCTGATTTCCTCCGGTCTCGAGGATGCCTCGCTCACCCTGTCATCCGGCGAAGTCCGTACCGGTCAGGATCTGGCTTCCGCTGTGACCGACGCACTGGGTGTGCGCCAGTTGATCAATGGCCTGCACACACGCTACAACCGCAGCGTGGTCGAACAGGCGGCGATCGCCGGCGGTCTGAATCCCGCAGTCTTCAGCGATCTCGGTCGCGCCAACGCCATGGCCGAAACGATAGCAAGGCGGCTCGACGTCATCGCCGAGGACACCGAGCGTGGCTGGCAGGGGCGCACATCGACGTCCAACGATGGTACCGGCGGCTATGTGTTCGAACGCACCGTGCGCGGTGTGCGTGAAGTGGTGCAACTCGACATGGGCCTGATCAACTCTGCCGATGCACGTCAGCTCGATCGTTACGCCGCCCGCCTCGCCGAAGTCTATTCCGAGCCGCCGCAACTGCGTCGCCGCGAGACCTTGGAGATGATTTCCGGCCCGCTCGCCCTGCTTGACGCGATCTTCGCGGCCGGCAGGAAGGGCCTGACCATGCAGCGTTACAAAGGACTCGGTGAGATGAACGCCGAGCAGCTGTGGGAGACGACGCTCGATCCGAACGTGCGCTCGCTGCTGCAGGTCAAGGTCAACGACGCCACCGACGCGGACTCGCTGTTCGCGAGACTGATGGGTGACGAAGTGGAGCCGCGCCGCGAATTCATCCAGGAAAACGCGCTGAGCGTGGCCAATCTGGACATCTAAGCCACCTGCACTGCCTCGCTGACGCGTTCCGACGGCGCGTCAGCTGCTGTCGATGCTCGCTCCGCGCTATTGCTGCTGCAGGCCGGTGATCATGGCGATGATCTCGTTCTTGTCGGTGTTGGCCGTCTCGCGCACGCCGATCTGCTTGCCGCGACGCAGCACGCAGATACGGTCGGAGAGCCGGAAGACCTGATCGAGGCTGTGGCTGATGATCAGCACACCGATGTTGCGCCGCTTCAGCGACAGGACGATCTCCTCGACCTTGGCGGTTTCAGCGACGCCCAGTGCGGCTGTCGGTTCATCGAGCAGGATCAGCTTGCTTGCCCAGTGCGTGGCGCGGGCGATCGCCACGCCCTGGCGCTGGCCGCCTGACAGGTCGCGAATGGTGGCGTGCGCGGAAGGAATGCGTACGTCGAGTTCCTTCACCAGGCTTTCGGTCTCGGCGATCATGCGGCGCCTGTCCAGCAGGCCAAGACTGTTCACCGGCTCCCGACCCAGGAACATGTTCATGTAGACGCTCTGCTGGTCGGCGAGAGCGAGATCCTGATAGACTACCTCGATGCCATGCGACCGCGCCATGGTGGCGTTGGACATCGTCACCGTCTCGCCCTCGATGGAGATCGTGCCCGAGGTCGGCGAATGGACGCCAGAGATGATCTTGATCAGCGTCGATTTGCCGGCGCCATTGTCCCCGACCAGCGCCACGATCTCGCCCGGATAGACTTCGAGCGAGAAATTCTCGATCGCGGTGATGCCGCTGAACATCTTGTGGATGTCCTGCAGCTTGAGCACCGGTGCGTTTGCCTCAGTCGTATTCATGACATCACTCCTAGACGGGCCAGTCGGCCGTCGCACCAAACCCGTTTTCGATGGTCTCGACCTTCGGTTTGCCCGTCGAAATGCCCGAGACACCGACGACGAAGGCGCGGGTGACGAAAGCCTGGCCACGGAAGCCGAAAACCGCCGTGTCGCCGGGTTTGGGCGCGGACGAGCCGGTGGCGTCGATCATCGCGTAATAATCGATCGCAGAGGGTGGAGGCACCTCGACACTGCGCTGCGCAGTCTCCGCCACGGTGGGCTCGGCACCGACCAGGGCTTTCACGTCGTAATCCGGGAAGATCGGGTCGATGTAGAAACCGCCGCCCAGACAATAAGCCTTGCCGCCGGCAAGATGCGACACTTCGGTGAGATAAAGCACCGCCGGCAGTTCCGGCAGATCTTCCATCACATGCAACGCAGTGGTGCCGTGCAGGCCATTGCCCGGTTCGCATTGCGTCGCACCGGCATCGGCAAGGGCCTGCAACATCACGGCCGAAGTGGTGCCGGGAGCATTGATTTCGATATCCTTGCGGCCGGACGTCGCCAGGATCTCCGCCGCCTTCGCAAGGGTCGAAAGATTGTGCGTCGGCAGGACCTTGCGCGTGGCCTGATCGAACAGCAGCGCGGGGAATGTGGTGATGCCGGCGAAACGGCCGCCATCCAGCGCGTCGAGACGATCGGCCACCGCCGTGACGTCGGCCGCATCATAGCCGCCCTCGTGGCCGCGATAGAACGTGTCGCCTTCGGCGCGGATGCGCGCCAGCAGCCCCTGAGTGTATCCGGCAGCTTTGGCTGCGGCAGCGGCCTCTTCCGCCTTGCTGTCGTTGAAGACCGTCCAATAGTCGGGCGCGAATGCCTTTGCTGCAGCAGCCGCCTCGTGGCGCGCGACCTGCTGGAGGTGCCCGAGATGGCCGAGCTTCAGGCCAGCCTTGTGGGTCGCTCGCGCGCAGGCCATATCGACGGCGACGGTGCGATCGATGCCGCCACGCTTGACTGCATGGCAAAACGAGCTTGAACGGCCAACCTGCTTGGTCATGGCAAAGGCTTTCAACCCGAGCCGGGTGGCCTCGTCAGCCAGCACACGGGCGTTGCGTTCGACCGTGTCCAGGTCGAGAACATAGGCGTTTGCCGGAATCTTCCCCTGCTGGTGCAGGGCCATCGCCGCTTCGATGAAAGCCGGATTGCGGCGGCGCAGAACGTCGAGAAACATGATCGCTCCTTCAGCGGGACTTTTCGCGCAGCGACACGGCGACTGCAGCCAGGATGATGAGGCCTCTGACGATCATCTGGTCGGAGACCGAAAGGCCCATGAGGATGAGGCCGTTGTTGAGCATGCCCATCATCAGCGAGCCGACCAGCGCGCCGATGATCGATCCCCTGCCGCCGTTCAGCAGCGTGCCGCCGACGATGACGGCAGCGATGACGGTCATCAGATCGGTTTCGCCGAGGGTGTATTTGGCGGCCTGCAGGCGGCCGGCATAAAGCAGGCCGGCAAGGCCGGCGAGGCTGCCGCTGATCGCCATGACGGCCAGCCGGACGCGCGGCACGCTGATGCCGGACACGCTGGCGGCCCGCGCGTTGTCGCCGGTCGCAAGGACGTGAGCGCCGAAACGGGTCTCGCGATAGATGATGTGCCCGATCGCCACGGCGATCGCCGTCCACCAGATCAGTGACGGGATGCCGAGAAAGACACCCGAGCCGAAGAAGCCGGTGAAGACGCTGTCGGTAACCGGGATGGAGCGCAGGTCCGTCATCGAGCGCGACACGCCGGCAAACAATCCCAGTGTCGCCAGCGTCACCAGGAAGGACGGCAGTTTGACATAGGCAACCAGCGCGCCATTGAGCAGGCCGACGAGCAGGCCGGCGCCGAGACCGGCCAGGACACCGGCGACAAGACCGTATTGGCCAAGCGTCACTGCTGCGGCCAATGCCGCCACAGCGACCGTCGAGCCGATCGAAAGGTCGATTTCCCCGGCCGACATGACGAAGACCAGCCCGATCGCCATGATCGTGGCCGGTGCGGTCTGCAGCACGATGTTGGACAGGTTGCGGACCGTCAGGAAGCCGCTGTCCTTCAGCACTATGGCGAAGAACAGGAAAATGGCCAGGAAGCCGAGATAGACGACATATTGCTGCAGGTTGAAGCGACTGGCCAAACCCTGACCGGCAGCGCTCGTGTTGGCACTGGACATCATTCTTCCTCCGGGAAAGACAGGGGCTGCCCCCGCATCCTTGTTACTTCGTGGCTTCCGCGATGCTCGCAGGCACGTCCTTGCGGAGCGACTTGTTCCAGCCCTCGGCGACCGTTTCCTTGGTCACGGCGAGGGAGTCGACCACCAGGAAAGGTTCCGCCGCCTTGCCGACCAGGGAGCCGGCCGCAGCGCGGGCGACGGTGACGCCGATGTCGTAGGCTTCGTCGGCCACCAGCGCGGCGATGTTGCCGCCCTTGACCATATCCAGTGCAGCCGGCTCGTTGAGGTCGAGCGTGACGATCCGGGTGTGGGTGTTGCCGGCATTGCGCAGGGTGGAAAGCACGCTGAGCGCAGGCTCCGCCCAGGTGACGTAGATGCCGTCGAGGTCCGGGTTCTGCGTGACCATCGCCTGTGCAATCTCCTCGGCGCGCGCGGGGTCGGCCATTCCCGCCTCCGCGACGATCTTCATGTCGGGATAGTCCTTCTCGATCGTCGCCTTGAAGGCGCCGTCGCGCTGGTTGGTGACGTAGAAATCGGCATCGTGGAAGATGTAGCCGACCTTGCCCTTCCTGCCGAGCGCTTCGGCCATGGCGATACCGGCCTTGTTACCCATCTGGAACAGGTCGTCGGAGACGATCGTGACATAGTCCTTGCCGTGTTCGTAGCCGGCAGGCGAGTTGTCGACGAAGGCCAGCTTCACCCCGGCAGCGCGTGCCGGGTCGTAGACGCTGGCCGCGCTTGCCGGATCGACCGGCAACGAGACGATGATCGATGGTTTCTTGGCCAAAACCGTCTCCACGTCGGCCTTCTGGCGGGCACCGTCGAAACCGGCATCCGTCTGGGCAACGACCTCGATGCCGAGACGCTTGAACTCGTCCTGGGCGCCACGGTTGACCGCGTTGGTGTATTCGCTCATCTCGTGCCAGACCAGCGCGGCGGTGAACTTGCCGTCCCTGATCTTCTGCTCCTGGTCCTGGCTCAATACCATGCTGGCTGCCGGGGTCGGCTTTTCACCATGCGGGCCCGTGGTTACGCCTTCGGCGGCGAAAGCCTGTGTTGCCGCCACAAGGCCCAAGAACAGCGCAATGCTGTTGAATTTCATCGACATTGTTTTCTCCCCCCTGTGAGGTTGGCTGAGAGGCCCTGCGGCTTTTACCGCAGGGCAGTTGCATCACTTCGCGGCGTCGAGCACCGTTTTTGGCGCATCGCGGTTGAGCGACTCCTTCCAGCCATCGGCGACATTTTCCTTGGTGACGGTCAACGCAGGCGCCACCACGAACGCCGGCGTCTGCTGCCCGAGCAGCGATTTCATGCCGGCTGCAGCCATGGCCCGGCCAAGCTCGTAAGCCTTGTCGGCAACAAGCGCGGTGACGTTGCCGCCCTTCACCATGTCGAGCGCGACCGGCTCGGCGAGATCGAGCGTGACAATCCTGGTCTTGGTGTTGCCGGCCGAACGCAGTGCGGAAAGCACGCCGTCGGCAGGTTCGGCCCAGGTCACATAGATGCCGTCCAGATCAGGGTTCTGCAACAGCATCGCATTGGCGATCTCTTCGGCACGGGCCGGATCCGAGATGCCCTTTTCGGCGACGATCTTGATGTCGGGATAACTCTTTTCGATCGTGGTCTTGAAGGCCTGATCGCGCTGGTTGGTCACGTAGTAGGTAGCATCATGGTAGATGTAGCCGACCTTGCCCTTGCTGCCGATCGCCTTGGCGAGCGCGTCGGCGGCCTGTTTGCCCATCTGGAACAGGTCATCCGTCACGATCGACGCATAGTCGCCGCCCTGCTTGTAGCCGCTCGGTACATTGGAGAGGAACACCAGCTTGGTGCCGTCCTTGACCGCCTGTCGAAAAGCCTCGGCCGAAGTAACGGGATCGAGCGGCAGCGCCAGGATGACATTCGGCTTGGCGGCCAGCGCCGTCTCGATGTCACTGCGCTGCCGAGCCGCATCGAAACCCGCATCCGTGGTCACGGCGATATCGACGCCGGCACGCGCGAATTCGTCCTTGGCACCGGCCGAGACCGCATTGGTGAAGTCCGAGGAGGTGTGCCACAGCAGCGCCGCCTTGTAACCCTTGCCTTTCAGTGCACCGATGTCGGCGTCATTGAGCTTGACCTCAGCGCTCGGGGTCGCGGCCTCTCCAGCGGGACCGACCGTTTGAGCGAAGGTGGCCCCGGTCGCCAGCGTCAGACCGCCTGTCAGTGCAGCAGCCAGTAGTTTCCTCAAGATCATATTTTCCTCCCGTTGTTGTTGTTGTCTGTCAGATCTTTGAACTCATTCGATGACACCGCAGTAGCGAGCCATGAAGGCAGCGAAGCCAACGACGCCGGCCAGGTATTCCTCGACGTCGACGTGCTCCTCGTAGGTGTGGCAATTGCGGATATCGCCCGGTGCGCAATAGACGGCGGGAATGCCGAGCCGATTGACGAAGAAGGGTTGCTCCGACCAGAACGGCGCGCCTTCGACCATCCCACGCCCGGCCAACGCCGCAGCCATCTCCGCGGAAAGCATGCGCACCTCCCGTGCCGTCTCGTCGATTTCCGCGGCGGTACCGCCAAGCGCATGGTCGCGCCCGGCCGGATAGGCAAACTCGACCTGGATTTCCGGATCGGTGATGGCGTCGCGCACGGTTTTCTCGATATCGGCGGCAGCGACATCCAGGGATTCTCCGGGCAGCAATTTGCGGATCAGTGACAACGAACAGCGTTCGGGCACGGCGATGTAGCCACCACCGGTCAGTCCTGTGATCAGCAGGAAGCTGCGCCCGACCAGCTTGTGTTCGGCGCGCGCCGCGATCGCGTCTGAGTGCTTCCAGAGCGCGGCCATGGCGGCATGGCTGGCGCGCAGCGCATCCTTGCCCAGTTCCGGCACGCCGAAATAGGCGGATTTGCCGGTAATGGTGATGTCGGCGATGAAGAAGCCGATCTGCGCGGGATAGACCGAAAGCCGGGTTGGCTCGACGTAGACGGTGAAATCCGGACGTTCCACTTCGCCCGCTTCGATGCGCGAGACAAAATGCTTGATACCGGCGGATACGCCCGTGCCGGGCTGGCCGCTTTCCTCGTCGCCGACGAAGGCGAAGGCAACGTCACCGGCCAGCCTGATGCCTGCCCGATCCAGCAGGGAAAGCGCGGCAAGAGATGCCGAAATGCCGGCTTTCAGATCGCCGGAGCCTCGTCCCCAGACCGCATTGTCGATCACCGCCGCTCCGAACGGATCCTCACGTTCCGTTCCAGCCCAGTGTTCACGCCAGCCATCGACATGAACCGTGTCTGTGTGGCCGATGAACAGCAGGCGCTTGCCTTGCCCAGCGCCCTTGCGCTCCGCCCAGATGTTCGGACGGCCAGGCAGGAATTCGGCCGTCTGCAGCCCGGTGAGGCCAAGGCCGTGCATCTTGTCCTGAAGATAGGCGACGAAGTTTGCCTCGTTGCCGGTAACGCTTTCGTGCTGCACGGCGCCTCGAAAAAGCGCCAAGGCCCCTTCGCGGTCGAGCGCGGCACGCAAGCGCCCGGTCAGATCAGCCGCGATCGCCATCACACTGCCTCCCGAAGTGCCGCGCTCATATTGGCGGGCGGCAGTGAAATCCGGCCGTCGGGCGCATTCACGCCGAAGAGCGAATTGTGGAGCTGACCGAGACCAATCGCCGCCGCGCCCACGATCGCCGCACGTGATCCGAGCTCACCTGTCTCGACATTGACCGGATACGGGAAGCACTGCGGCAGGAGAGCCCTCACTCGTGCCAGCATTTCCGGACGCAGGCCGATCGAGCCACCCAGAATGACCTTTTCCGGGTTGGCGATGGCGGCGATGGCGGCGATGCCTCTGGTCAGATAGCGAGCGGTCTCGTCCAGCACGGTCAGCGCAGCTTCGTCGCCGGCTTCAGCCCTTTCGAAGATGCCCGGAACGCCGAGCCGCTCGCCGGCGAGAGCGGCATAACGCTCGACGATACCGTGCGACGCGACAACACGTTCGAAAGCACCCGTGCGCAGTGATTCAGCTTCGAAGGGGTCGGCACCCAGAGGCAGGAAACCCAGCTCACCGGCGGCGTTGATGGCGCCACGCACCAGATGGCCGCCGACCATCAGCCCGGAACCCACGCCGGTGCCGAGGGCAACATAGGCAAGATTGTCGATGCCCTGCCCCTGACCCAGCCAGTTCTCGCCGAGAACGGCCAGGTTGACGTCGTTCTCCAGCATCGCGTCGAAGCCGAAGCCGCTTTCGAAAGCCGCGACCACATCCATCGTGTCGAAATCGGCGATGTTGGGCGCCATCAGCACCCGACCCGTCGCGTTGTCGGGCGCACCCGGAACACCGATCACCGCCAGGCGGATCTTCGTGCGAGGAATTCCGCGGCGTGATGCGGCCTGGAAAGCCAGGGCAACGATCTGATCGACGATATGCTGACCGCCGCGAGGATCGGTCGGCACGGTGTCCTCGGCGAAGATCTGGCAGGCAAGGTCGGTTATCGCGACCCGCACCTTGGTACCACCGAGATCGACGGCGACGATGTAGGCGGCATCATAGACCAGCTCATAGGTCACCGCCGTGCGCCCGACATGGCCACTGGTACGCCCTGTTTCCTGCACCCAGCCATCCTGCTCCAAGCTGCGCACGATCTCCGAGATCGTCTGCTTGGAAAGTCCGGTCTGCTTGGCGATCGACGCTCGCGAGATCGGCCCGCCCTGCACGACCGCCTCCATGACCGAGCGCTGCGAAAATCGCCGCGAGATGCGCAGGCTGTCCGTCATCTCCACCCCATTAATTCGTTCTATAACCGAACTTATTATGCTGAAATGGCGCCGTCAATCGGGATTCTGGCGGGATGCGCAGAGCATCGGGACGTGCATGGAACTCGCGCCATGGCGATCACCCAACATCCATGACGCTGATCTTTATCAATAAAAAAGCACCATTCCTCTATATGAAATCTATTTTCATGCAGAAATATGAAGAACTTATCGCGACTTGAACGGCACAATGTACAGTAGAATCGATTCAAAACGCCACTAATTTATAACTGTTGACTCTCATATTAGCGTTCCATAATTTTAGTATTGGGAAGCATGCAAGAACTTCCGATGTACATTCACAGTATTGACTTGGCGACGACTGGATCCAACCACCCAGCCGAGAGGTACCGTCATGCGCAAAGTTTTGGTCGTCTATTTCTCGCAAACTGGGCAGTTGAGACGCATCGCCGAGTCAGTCGCTGCACCCCTGGCACGCGCTGACGATATCAGTCTGCGCTGGCTGTCGCTGAAGCCGACGAAACCATACCCCTTCCCCTGGCCGTTCTTCGCTTTCTTCGATCAATTTCCGGAAGCCGTCTATCTCGACCCGCCCGCGTTGGAGCCGCTGGGCCTGCTCGAAGGCGAGCATTTCGATCTGGTCATACTCGCCTATACCGTATGGTACTTGTCGCCATCGCCGCCGATCACTGCCTTCCTGAAGTCGCCGGAAGGCCGGAGGGTGCTGGCCGGCACGCCGGTCGTCACCCTCATCGGGTGCCGCAACATGTGGCTGCAGGCGCAGGAACGGACAAAGGAACTGCTGACCGACGCCGGCGCTCGGCTGATCGACAACATCGTGCTTACCGATCGCGGCAGCGCGATGAAGACGCTGGTGACGACGCCGCATTGGATGTTCACGGGCAGGCGCGAGGCCTTCTGGGGTGGTTTCTTCCCGCGCGCCGGTATTACAGAGGAGGATATTGCCGGTGCCTCGCGGTTTGGTCGCGCCATCCTCACCGCCATGCGAGCAGGGCTGCCGAGCGCAGACAGGCCGATCGTGACCGGCCTGCGCGCGGCAACCGTCGATCAGCGGCTGATTGCCAGCGAAGAGATCGGACGCCGCAGTTTCATGCTCTGGGGCCGGCTGCTGCGCCGATGCGGACGGCAGGGTGACGCCGCCCGCAAGCCCATCATCGTGCTATGGGCCTGCGTGTTGTTCCTGCTGATCATCACCGTGGTGCCGGTGACGATGGCAGTGCGCAGCCTGCTCAAACCTATCCGCAAGAACAGCATCCAGCGGCAACGCGACTACTTCGAGCGGCCTTCAGGTTCGGCCGACTTCCGCATGGGAGAATTTTCATGACAGCTGCAGTCTATCTCACCCGCGCTGCAAAATTCCTGCCGAACAATCCCGTCGACAACGACAACATGGAGGAAGTGCTTGGCATGATTGGCGGCAAGCCGTCGCGTGCCCGCAAGATCACGCTGCGCAACAACGGCATCCGCACCCGCTATTACGCGATCTCACGCTATACGGGTGAACTGCGCTACACCAATGCGCAACTGACGGCAGAAGCGGTACGGGCGCTGACCGACGACGAGTTTCAGCTCGATGACATCCAGTTGCTGTCCTGCGGTACCTCCTCACCCGACCAGGTGCTGCCCAACCACGCCCTGATGGTGCACGGCGAACTCGGCAACCAGCCCTGCGAGACTTCCGCATCCAGCGGCATTTGCCTGGCGGGACTTCTGGCGATGAAATACGGCTACATGGCGATTGCGGCTGGCCTCGCCCGCAATGCCGTGACAACGGGCTCGGAGCTCTTTTCCACCCTGTTGCGGGCCCAGAATTTCACTCCGGAATCCGACGCCAAAGTCGACGAACTGGAAAGGGAGCCGGGACTGGCCTTCGGCAAGGACTTCCTGCGCTGGATGCTTTCGGACGGTGCGGGCGCGATCCTGCTGAGCGACACACCCAACGCTCATGGACTCTCGATGCGCATCGACTGGATCGAGATGCGTTCCTATGCCAACGAATATGAGACCTGCATGTATCTCGGTACCACCAAGCAGGCCGACGGCAACATGCGCGGGTGGCGCGAAAACACCTCGCTCCAGGACGCGGTCGACAGCGGCGCTTTCGCCTTCGAGCAGGATGTGAAGCTGCTCAATCCCAACATCACCCCGGTGTTGGTCGGCCGCGGCCTGCCGGACATCCTCAAACAGCACAAGCTCGACCCCGATGAAGTCGATTGGTTCCTGCCGCATTTTTCGTCCTATCACTTTCACCCCATCCTGCAGCAATGTCTGCGCGACATCGGCTTCGAGATCCCCGCGCAGCGCTGGTTCATCAACCTTGAGCGCGTCGGCAATGTCGGCGCGGCGTCGATGTATCTGATGGTGGAAGAGTTGCTGAATGGCGGCCGCTGCCGGGCCGGCGATGTGGTGCTTTGCTTCGTGCCGGAAAGCGGCCGTTTCTCCACTGGCTTTATGAAAATGACCGTTGTCGATGCCAGTGGAAGCGCAAGCAGACATTAGGTCCATACCGTCAATCTCACATGGAGTGCACACATGACATCTGCGGTCTATCTCACACGCGCGGCGAAGTTCCTGCCAAACAGCCCCGTCGACAACGACAATGTGGAAGATGTTCTGGGCATGATCGATGGCAGGCCGTCGCGTGCCCGTCGGATCACGCTGCGCAGCAACGGTATCCGCAGCCGGCATTATTCGATCTCCCGCGAAACCGGTGAGCTGCGCTACACCAACGCGCAACTGACTGCCGAGGCGGTGCGCGCGCTGACAGATGAAGACTTCCAACTCGCAGACATCGAGCTTTTGTCCTGCGGCACCACCTCGCCGGACCAGATGCTGCCAAATCATGCCTCGATGGTGCATGGCGAACTGCGTAGCGGTACCTGCGAGACGGCCGCTTCGAGTGGCGGCTGCGTGTCCGGTGTCCTGGCAATGAAATACGGGTACATGGCGGTTGCCGCCGGGCTCGTGCGCAATGCCGTGGTTACCGGTTCGGAGATGCTCTCCACGCAGCTTCACGCACGCAACTTCTCCCCGGAATCCGATGCGAAGATCGCGGAGCTCGAAAGACATGAAGCACTCGCCTTCGAAAAGGACTTCCTGCGTTGGATGCTGTCCGACGGTGCCGGGGCTGCCCTGCTGAGCGGGACACCTAACCCGCAAGGGCTTTCGATGCGCATCGACTGGATCGAGATGCGCTCCTATGCGCACGACCATGAAACCTGCATGTTCATGGGAGCGGCAAAACAACCCGACGGCAGCATCAAGGGCTGGAAGGAATATGGCTCCCTGCAGGAAGTTATCGACAACGACGTGCTTGCCCTGGAACAGGACGTCAAGCTCCTGAACGCCATAGCAGTGCCTGTCACGGTCGCCCGCGGGCTCTCCGACATACTCAAGACGCGTCCACTCGACCCGGACGAAGTCGATTGGTTCCTGCCGCATTATTCATCGGCCTATTTCCGGCCGGTCGTCCAGCAGGCCCTGCGCGACATTGGTTTCGAGATTCCCGAGCAGCGCTGGTTCACCAATCTGGAACGCGTCGGCAATGTCGGCGCGGCGTCGATGTATCTGATGATCGAGGAACTCCTGAATGGGGGGCACTGCCAGATCGGCGACGTCGTTCTTTGCTATGTTCCCGAAAGCGCACGCTTTTCGACCGGTTTCGTCAAAATGACGGTGGTCGATGCGCAGGGCAACACCACCAGGCAATGAGACATCCCCCTGACGGGGTCCGAAGTCGCAGCGAGACGGAAAGCACTGACATCAGCAAAGCGGAGCCGACCATGACACATGCGCAAGTTCGCCTGCAGGAAGACTTCCATCCGACGCACTCGATCCTGGAGTCGACAAGGAGCCTTCTCAATCTGATCACCGGATCCTGGGCATCTCAGGTCGTCTATGCGGCTGCCAAGCTGAAATTGGCCGATGAACTGGCAAGCCGCCCCAGAACAGCGAGGGAGATCGCCTCGGCTGTCGGCGCGATGGAGCGCCCCCTCTACCGACTGCTGCGCGCCATGTCTGGCCTGGGACTGACCGAGGAAGACAGCCAAGGGCGCTTCGATCTCACGCCGACGGGGCAATTGCTGCGCTCGGACGTGCCGAACTCCCTGCATGGTTTCGCGGCACTCAATGGCGAGCATTGGCACTGGCGTAACTGGGGCGGCATCGTCGATTGCGTGAAAAACGGCGGTCCCGTCTTCGACCGACTGTTCGGGATGCCGGTGTTCGCCTATCTCGGACAGCACCCGGAAGCCGGAGCCGCCTTCGATGCGGCAATGACCAGTATAACGGGCGGCTGGAATCCCGCCGTGCTCGCGGCACTCGAGTTCCCCGAGACCGCCACCGTGGTCGATATCGGTGGCGGCGCAGGTGTCCTGCTTGCAGCCATATTGGAGGCCAATCCGCATCTCCGCGGCGTCCTGGTCGACCTCCCGGAAGTGACGGAGCGTGCGGTTTCCAACCCTCGCCTTGCCGCTGCAATCAGCACCGGGCGATGCAAGGTGAGCAGTGGCAGCTTCTTCGAGCCGATCCCTGCCAAGGGCGATATTCACATCATGAAATTCATCATTCACGACTGGGGCGACGAAGAGGCAAGCACGATCTTGACCAACAGCCGCAATGCACTCGAAACGGGCGACCGGCTGATCCTGGTCGAGCAATTGATCGAGCCGGGCAAACCGGCACAGCTCGCCACCCTGACCGACATCGAGATGCTGTTGTTCGTATCGGGAGGCGAGCGCACCGAGCAAGAGTTTGCACAACTGCTGCGTCGGAATGGCTTCGAGCTGACAAAGGCGGTGCCGACCGCCGCTCCGGTCTTCATCATCGAGGCGCGGGCGATATGACAATGTCCAATCACCCCCGCCCAACTCGTGTGCTGCGCGGCGGACAGGCAAGGCCGTTCTACCGCAGAAGGCGCCCGAAGCCAGACGAAAACAGAAAAGAAGGCGAGACCACAGGCCCTGCACCAGCGCATGAGCCAAACTTCAAACGTTCCCCGGGAAAATTCACGAGGCGAACGTTCTACGGCTGGTTCATTCCGCACCCGCTTGGGGTCCTGAAAGACGAGATGTAGACCACCGCGGGGGAGCGAAAAGCCACCGACGCATCAACTTCGCAGGCCGTTTTCAATAGCTTGGCTGGAGCAACTCCAGGAAAAGTGTGTAACGGGTTCTGTCCTGAATTGCGAAAAACAAGGAGTTAGAGCGTTTCCGTGAAAAGCGGAAACACTCGAAGGTCACCGAGAAGAAAGTGTCGGGAAATGGCAAGCGACCTTTCGCCCAGGGCCATGTTCGGTGAGTTCGGGCCGTTCGACGCGGCATCGCTCGGCTGCGATCGGGCATCGGGGATGGAAGCGGCACCCTGACGGCGGCTTGAGCGGACTTGGCACGTCGCCGGTCAGGATGATGCGCTTGCGTACGCCACCAGGCGTCGTCTCTACCACTGGAACGGCCGAGATCAGCGCCTGGCTGTAGGGATGCGCGGGTGTCTCGAACAGTTCTTCCGCTGGCCCCTCCTCCACGATCGATCCCAAATACATGACCGCGATGCGGGTCGAGACCTGGCGGACCACGGACAGGTCGTGGGCGATGAAGATGTAGGTGAGGTTGAGTTTCTCCTGAAGGTCGGCCAGCAGGTTGACGATCTGCGCCTGAACCGACACGTCAAGCGCCGAAACCGGCTCGTCCAGCACGACGAGATCGGGATTGAGCGCAATGGCTCGCGCGATACCGACACGCTGACGCTGCCCGCCTGAGAATTCATGCGGATAGCGCATGACATGGTCCGGGAGGAGACCCACAAGATCGAACAGTTCCGCAACCCGCTTGGCGATTTCGCCGGAGGACAGTTTGGTGTGGATGCGCAGTGGCTCCGCAACCAGGTCTCCGACCCGGCGCCGTGGGTTGAGCGAAGCCGACGGGTCCTGGAACACCATCTGCAAGCGGCGTCTGAACGGCCTCAGTTCAGCCAGCGACTTGCCGGTGATGTCGTCCCCTTCGAACAGCAGCTTGCCGTCGGTGATGTCGTAGAGCCTGACAAGACAGCGCGCCAAGGTGGACTTGCCACAACCCGACTCCCCGACCAGGCCGACGGTTTCGCCACGCCGGACTGTCAGCGAGACGTTGTCGACGGCGTGGACGGTTCGCTTGCCTTGCGAGGAAAAGCGCGTGCCGATCGAGAACCGCTTGCTCAGCGTGCGCGTCTCGATAATTGGCTGGTCCTGTTCCATCATCTGCCCGCTCATGCCTGAACCTGGAAACATGCCGCGGCATGCGCGCCTTGGCCAAGATCTGGCTTGCCGGCCCCGCAGGGCTCATAGTTGACCGGGCAACGTGGGGCGAATGCGCAACCTGCAGGCAAGCGCAGCAGCGATGGCGGCGAGCCGGGAATGGCCGGCAGGCGGCGCGGCTTCTCGCCCGTCAGCGGCGGGATCGAGCCAAGCAGTGCACGGGTATAGGGGTGCTGAGGCGCGGAGAAGAGCTCGCCGCGGCTGCCGCGCTCGACGACGCGCCCGGCATACATGACCATCACCCTGTCGGCGAGTTCGGACACCACCCCCATGTCGTGGGTGATGAAGACGACAGCGGAATTGTGCGTGGCGCGCAGCTTGCGCACGAGATCGAGGATGCCAGCCTGCACCGTCACGTCGAGCGCTGTGGTCGGCTCGTCGGCCACCAGCAGCGCCGGGTTGCAAGAGAGAGCCATGGCAATCACCGCGCGCTGGCGCATGCCGCCCGAAAGCTGATGCGGGAAACGTGACATCGCCTCGCGTGGATTGGGGAAGTTCACCTCGGCGAGCAATTCCTCGACGCGCGCCAGAGCCTGGGATTTACTGACACGCTTGTGTGCACGGATCTGTTCGGCGATCTGCCAGCCGATCGTATAGACCGGCGTCAGCGCGGTCATCGGATCCTGGAAGATCATGGCGATCTCATTGCCGCGCAGGCGTCGAAGTTCGCGGGCCGGCAGCCCCACCAGCTCAGTATTCCTGTAGCGGATCGACCCTTCGATGATCGCATTGGGGTCGGTGATCAGGCCCATTACGGCCAGCAGCGAGACAGTCTTGCCCGAACCGGATTCACCGACGACGCCCAGGATCTCGCCTTCGCCGAGATCGAAGGAAACCCCGTCGATGGCCCGTACCAGCCCCTCATGAGTGCGGAATGAAACCCTGAGGTCGCGAACCGACAGCATCATGATGTCCTCACGCGCGGATCAAGAAGGATATAGACGAAATCCACCACTGCATTGGCCACGACGACGAACATCGAGGCATACATCACCGTGGCCATGATCATCGGCAGATCCAGACTTTGAAGCGCATCATAGGTCAGCTTGCCGATGCCCTGCAGGCCGAAAACCACTTCCGTCAGAAGGGCGGATCCGCCGACAAGCGCGCCGAAATCCAGGCCGAACAAAGTGACGAAGGCGATCAACGAGGTGCGCAACGCGTGGCGCAGCAGGATGCGCGTCTCGGACAGGCCCTTGGCGCGTGCGGTGCGGATGTAGTCTTCCTGCATCGACTCGATGATGGCTGCCCGCAGAACGCGGCCGTAGATGCCTATGTAAAGGATGGCGAGCGTGACCCATGGGATGACCAACGCAAGGAACCAGCCTTTGGGGTCATCGGAGAAATTCTTATAGCCGAGCGGCGGCACCCAGGAAAACAGCCAGGTGTCGTGATAGCGGCTCTGGGTGATGAGGTTCATGACCTCGCCCAGCCAGTAGACAGGCATGGAAATGCCGAGCAATCCCAGCGCCATCAGAAGCTTGTCCAGCCAGCTGTCGCGCGTGGCGGCGGCAACGACGCCAATGAGGATCGACACCAGCACCCACAGAACCGCCGCGCCAAAGACAAGCGACAATGTCACCGGGATCGAATCCAGGACTGCCGGCACGACCTTCCAGCCGCGGTTGACGAAAGAGGTCAGGTCGCCGGTGACGAAGATCTTCTTCATCATCAGCCCGTACTGCACATAGAGTGGACGGTCGAAACCGAAATTGTGGCGCACCGCCTCGAGCACTTCGGGCGATGCGTTGCGGCCGGCGATGCGGGCTGCCGGATCGGAACCCGGTGTTGCAAAGAAGATCAGGAAAACGATGACCGAGATGCCGAACATCACGAACAGCATCTGACCGAAACGGCGCAGGATCGCGTAAATCATCAGTCGCGCCCCAGCCGGACTTTGGAACGAGGGTCGAGTGCGTCGCGCAGGCCGTCGCCAAAGACGTTGAGCGCCATGACGGAAATGGCAATCGCGATACCCGGCGCCAAGGCGACGATCGGGCGCGTATAGAGCAGAGCCTGTCCATCCTGAATGATGGTGCCCCAGCTGGCGGCGGGTGGCTGGACGCCGATCGACAGGAAGGAGAGTGCCGATTCCGTCAGCATGTTCAGTGCCATCATCAACGGCACGAAGACGATCAGGGTGGTGGTGATGTTGGGCAGGATATCGCGCCACAGGATGCGCGAACCCGGAACGCCCAGATTGATGGCGGCCATCACGAACTCGCTGTTGCGCAGCGACAGGACCTGGCCGCGAATGGGTCGCGCCACATAGGGCACGTAGACAATGCCGATGATGATGATGGGCAGCCAGAGACTACCGGATTCAATCGTAATCGGCCCGATCGTGATGCCTTGCGCGATCATCACGATCGAAAGCGAAATCGCCAGGAGATAGATCGGAAAAGCCCACAATATGTCGAGGAGCCGCGACAGCAAGGTGTCGGTAAGGCCTCCGAAATAGCCGGCGACCAGCCCGGTCGCCGTCCCAAGCAGCAACGTCAAGACGGTTGCCACGGCGGATATGAGGAGCGAGTTGAGCCCTCCGTAGAGCAGACGGGCCATGACATCGCGACCCTGGTTGTCCGCGCCGAGGAAGTAGTTGCCGAGCCGCCACGTAGGACCAAGGGGAGTATAGCCCAGACCCAGTCCTTCCGTGGATTGTTCCATCACGGGCACATCCTGCCCATCCAGGATAATGACCGCATCAAGCGTCGAAACGAAAGGATCGACACCGGCCCAGCGCGCATAGAGCGGCGCGCTGAGGCAGGCGACCACGATGAGGACAAAGATTGCCAAGGCCGCCATGGCGGCCTTGTTTCCCATCAGCTTTGCAAAAGCGAGGGCCCAGGGCCCCCGCGTCTTGCGCGGCACGGCGACAACGTTGCTCGACATGAAGCTAGCCCGTCAGCGCGATATCACTGCACCCAGGCCTGGGTCACAATCCAGTAGAACTGGGCGTTGAACTTGAAGTTGCCGAGACGTTTGCTGACAAAGTCCACATGCTTGGGCGTGAACAGCGGCACCGCTGCAGCCTTGTCGGTGACCGCCCGGTCGATTTCCGCCCATGCCTTGTTGGCTGCATCCTGATCGGTCACGCCAAGGTCCATCGCCTGCTTCATCTTGGCGTCGATATCCTTGTCGCAGAAGCCGGAAATGTTGACCGATGCATCCGAGCCTTCGCGGAAGCTGTCGCAACCGAACAGAATGTTGAGGAAGTTCGATGCAGCCGGATAATCCTGGTACCACTGGCTGACCGACATCTGCACCTTGTTGTTGGTGTTCTGAATGTAGGTGAACTGGATGTTGCTGGAGATCGGCTTGACGTCGGCAACATAGCCGATGCTGGTCAGAACGCTCTGGAGATAGACGCCGATCGACCGGGATACGGCGGTGTCTTCCACGATGACCGTGACCTTCTGGCCCTTGGTTCCGGATTCCTCGACCAGTTGCTTGGCCTTGTCGACGTCAGGAGCAGACCATTTTGTTCCCGGATTCTTCGTGAAGGGGCAATAGTCCTCGTGTCCCGGGAAGTCCGGGGGCAGCACCTGGCACACCGGCGTGGCCAACACCTTGCCGCCGAAGAGATTGACCAGAGTGTTGCGGTCGACGGCATAGGCGACAGCCTGTCGAGCCTTCTCGTTGTCAAAAGGCGCCAGGCGCGTGTTCAACGGCGCATACCACCAGGCCGTCAATGGCGAGATGTGAACCTGGTCCATGTATTTGGTGCCCAGTTCAACGAGCCGGTCGGTGGGCGGCTGATCGAACATCCAGTCTGCCTCGCCCTTCTGGATCGCTGTTACCGCCGCTTCCTCGGTCAGGCCGAAGTCGTACTGCACGACGTCCGGATAGCCATCCGGCTGTGCTTCCTCGCTCCACTGCTTGAAGTGCGGATTACGCACCATCGTCATGCCCTTGTTCGGATCGTAGGCCGAAATCGCATACGCTCCGGTGCCCGGGATCGGATTTGAACCGACATCCTCCGTCGGCGTGCCGGCCGGCAAGACCACGGCGTGCGGCATGGCCAGCTTGTCGATGAATTCGGCATCGGGTTTGACGATGTTGATCGTTATCGTGCCGGCGGCTTCGTCGGCTGTCACGCCACCCTCCAGCGTGCAGCTCTTGGTGTCGGCGAGGCATTTGTCGGCACCGACGATGCCAGCATAGAACGTGCCTGAGGTTGGGCCCGATACCTTGAAGATGCGCTGGAATGACGCCACGACGTCCTTCACCGTCATGTCCTGGCCATTGGAGAACTTGATGCCCTTGCGCAGCTTGAAGGTGAAGGTCTTACCGTCGTTGCTCACCGACGGCATATCCTCGGCGAGATCGGCGACGATCTTGAAGCCGTCCTTGCCGTCCGCCTTGCGGAAAGCGACGAGACCATCGTAGAGCGGCTGGAAAATCTGCCAGTATTGCAACGTGTAGTTGATATGCGGATCGAGCGTGCCAGCCGCCGAGCGGGCCAGCAGCCGCATGGTGCCGCCACGATGTTCCTTCAGATATTCCGCATTTGCAGGCGCCTGCCACGTGCAGGTCAGCAAGGTCGCGGCGGCTGCCGCCAAGAGCAGTTTCTTCATTCTTATTCCCCTTTTTTCAGTTGTCGTTCTGGTGCAGGAATGAACCGACCACCCGCATGCATTCCTCTTGCTCTTCGACATGCGGCATGTGGCTGGAATGCTCGAATATCACCCAGCTGGCGCCCTTGATGCCGTCCTTGTAGGGTTGCACCGTCGCCGGCGTGGCCTCGTCATGGCGCCCCGAGACGATCAACGTCGGAACATCGATCGCCGGCAAGCGGTCGATCACGCTCCAGGTTTTTAGCGTACCGATGACGTGGAATTCGTTCGGGCCGTTCATCACATTGTAGACGGTCGGGTTGCGTGCCACCTGAGCGAGGCTTTCAGCCACCTCCGGCGGAAAAGGCACCACGCGGCAGACGTGCCGCTCGTAAAACACCATTGTCGCCTGCTGATACTCCGCAGCGTCGGTGGTGCCCGCCTTTTCGTGTCGCGTCAGCGTTTCCTGCACATCCTCAGGAAGGTCGGCACGCAGGCGATTGGCTTCTTCCACCCACAGTTTCATCGATGCCGGCGAGTTGGCGATCGTCAGCGATTTCAGACCTTTCGGCTGCAGCACCGCATATTCGGCGCCGAGCATGCCGCCCCAGCTCTGGCCCAGTACATGGAAGCCCGCCCGGATGCCGAGGTGATCGACCAGGTTTTCGAGCTCGTCTATGAACAGTTGCGGCGTCCAGAAGTCGGCACCTTTTTCGGGCAGCAAGGTCGAGTTGCCGCAACCGAGCTGATCGTAATGGATGACAGCGCGCCCGTCCCGCGCGAGCAATTTGTAGGCGTCGACATAGTTGTGCGCGACGCCCGGACCGCCATGGAGGATCACCAGTGGAGGTTTCTCGCCGCCGAGTTCGCCGGCTATCCGGTACCAGGTTTCATAATCCCTGAAGCTGGCACGGCCTTCTCTAACGACGATCTCAGACGACATTCCGCTTTCCTACCCTGATTGAACAAACCCGGTCGCACCGCATCATCAAGCCCTGCTGGTGCGAACCCATTCCTCCAGCATCTGGACACCAAAAGCCGTCGCGCCCTGGCGGCCGCCTGGGCCATCGGTTTCAGCCAGTTCCTTGCCGGCGATATCGAGATGAACCCAGGCGCAGCCTTCAGTGAAATGGCGCAGGAAAGCCGCCGCGTAAGGCGCGTCGCCATCCTCCATGTCCTTGGCGTGATGCCTGAGATCGGCAAACGGCGACTGCAGCCCTTCATCGTAAGCGCGGTCGAGCGGCAGGCGCCAGAAACGCTCACCCACCGTCTCACCGGCGGCGACCATCTGTGAAGCAATGGCATCATCGGTGCTGAACAGGCCAGCGAAGATCGAGCCGAGCCCACGCATGACCGAATAGGTCAAGGTTGCCAGGTCGACCATTGCCGCGGGCTTGAAGCGCGTCGCGGTATAGTAGAGGCAGTCCGCCAGAAGCAGACGCCCCTCCGCGTCGGTATCGAACACTTCCACTGTTTGTCCGGAAGCCGTCGTGATGATCTCGCGCGGTTTCAAGGCCGTGCCCGAGGGCAGGTTCTCGGCGATACCCAGGACGCCGACCACATGCACCGGGCTGTCCTGCCGGGCGAGCGCCAACAGCAGGCCGCACACCGCCGCAGCGCCAGCCATGTCGGCCTTCATGTCGAACATCTGCGCGCCGCCCTTGATACAAAGGCCGCCGGAATCGAAGCAGACACCCTTGCCGACAAAGGCGAGTGGCTGTGCATTGGCGTTCTTGCCGCGATATCGCAGAACCGCCACCTTGGGCGCTCGAACTGAACCCGCCCCAACGGCCAGAAGCGCGTTCATGCCGAGTTTCTTCAGCTCTTTCGCGTCGAGAATCTCAACCTCGAGACCGGCCTGACGCAGGGGGTCGAGATGATCAGCGAAACTGTCGGGATGAAGATGGTTCGGCGGCAGATTGACAAGGGTGCGCGCGTATTCAACGCCATCGGCGATGGCGAGCGTGCGGGCGAGTTCCGCCCGCAATTCCGCCTGTCCGGCCGCGACCAGACGAATACGCCAGACCTGATCGGCACCGGCCTTCGGCCGCTTGTTGCGCATATCGAAGCGATAGCGGCGCAGCCGCATGCCAAGCGCGACGCGCGCGAGGACTTCGGCCTCGGTCACACGGACGCCGGCGACGGCATCGAAAAGCAGCGTTGCTTCATTTTCACCCTTGGCTTCCAGATGAGCGGCCAGAGCACCGCCCGCACGTGTCAGCGAGAGGGCAGTCACCGTATCCGCATTGCCCAACGCGAGCACGATCACACGCCGTGCGTTTACCCCGTGAGGTGGGACAAGATCGAGGCAGGCGCCGTTTTCGTTCAAGGCGCCAGCGCCTGAACAGGCCCGAGATATGATCCCGCCGATCTTGCTATCCAATGCCTGAGCTTGAGAACCGAGGTCGCTTCCTGGCGTCTGCAGGATGACGATGACGGAGGCGTCCGCCGGGAGGTTGTCTGTCGTTTCAAAGACCGGCACTGGCGACTGCGGCATCAGGCGGGTATCTCCTCCAAATTGTCGGGGCTCAAACAAGGTGCGGCCGCCGCGACATGCCCCGGCCCCGGCAGTGATGCCGGTCCGAAATGTTCATGCGCGAAGCCGCATCCGCCGATGACGGAATGTTCCGGAGCCCCGAATAGTCGTGTTCTCTTGACGACTTAGTTGTTCTTGTCTCTTGGGTATCGCTGACAACGCAGGCGTTCAAACGCCAATTTTGTCCTTGTCGATTGACAAAAACTCAGCTGAGAACCCATGATCGGGCAATGGCTCTACCCTCACTCAATGGCATGCGTGCTTTCGAGGCTGCAGCACGTCTTGGCAGCATCAAGGATGCCGCGGAAGAACTGCATCTCACGGCATCGGCGGTTAGCCGCCATATTCGCACGCTCGAGAAAAATCTCGGCCAGGATCTGTTCGAACGGGGATTTCGTCAGGTCACGCTGACGACAAGAGGCTCCTATTACGCGCGCAATCTCTCGGAAGCCTTCGAGGCGATATGGCGTGCCACGGAGGATGTCAGCTTTCACGACGGCGCGCGGCGCGACAAGGCTCAGCGCCTACGCGTCCTGTGTGTACCCCCGGTCTTGAACCTCTGGCTCGCGGACCGGCTGCCGGGTTTCCGGCGGCAGCATCCGTCAGTCGACCTTGAGATCCTGACTTCAGGCAAACGCACCAATTTCGATTTGGCCATCGTCGACGAGTTCGACTACAAGGCCGGCCCGGCGCTGACACTGCTCATCCCGCTGGTGCTGACTCCCGTCTGTTCGCCTGCGCTGCTCGACGGGACCGTACCGCTGCGATCACCCGCCGATCTGATCCACCATCACCTGATCCATGAGTGCGAAACCAACAGATGGAAGCGCTGGCTGGAACAGGAAGGTGTCTTCGAGGCAATGCCGAAATCCAGCACCGTGCTCGACGACTGCACGCTGATCATGCGCGAGGCGATGAACGGCGGCGGGGTAGCGCTCGCCGACACGATGATGGCCCAGGACCTGCTGCATCAGGGCAAGCTCGTCGCTCCCTTCAAGGCACGTCATACCTATCCGGCAGGCATCTATCTCTATCAACGCCGCAGCATAGGCAGCAAACAGAGCGCCGCGTTGTTCCAGAACTGGCTGCTTGAACAGGTCGCCGAACACAAGAGAGTGATGGCGATCGACTAGCGAATGACCTCGACGCTGGGTCACCTTCCCCGCTGCCAGCAACGGATCGTATGACCTTCCGCGATCATCTTGCCCGGCGGCTCAGCTTCCATGCAGGCAGGTTGCGCCTGCGGACAGCGGCTGGCGAAAGCACAGCCCTGACCTGCCTGGGTTTCGATTTCCGAAGCAAAGGGGGCAGGCCCGGCGGGACCTGGCTCCGTGTCGTCGGCAGCGAGCAGCATCTCCGTGTACGGATGATTGGGACCCGCGAAGATCTGCTCGGATGCCCCTTCTTCGACAAGGCGGCCGCGATAGAGCACGCCGATCCTGTCGGCCATGTAGCGCACGACCCTGAGATCGTGGCTGATGAACAGATACGCCGTGTCGTTACGGCGCTGCAGGTCGTTGAGCAGGTTGAGAACAGTCGCCTGTACCGAGACGTCGAGAGCCGAGGTCGGCTCATCAAGGACCACCAGCTTCGGTGTTCCCGAAAAGGCACGGGCGATTGCCGCGCGCTGGCGTTGGCCACCTGAAAGCGCCCCCGGCTTGCGCTCGGCGAATGACGGCGCAAGCCGCACCGACCCAAGCAGGTCCGATATTCGCTGCGTCCTGGCAGATCTTGGCAGATCGGCCAGACGCCGCAGCGAGCGGCCGAGGATGGTGCTGATCCGCTGCTGCGGATTCAATGTGCGATCCGGCGATTGGAAAACCATCTGAATGTCGCGACGCTGGCTGGACTTGCGCCGTTCCACACGCGTGGCGGCTGCCTGTCCAGACAGTTCGACCGTGCCCGCGACAGGAGCCTGCAGGCCGGTGACGATCCTGGCGAGCGTCGACTTCCCGGAGCCGGACTCACCAATCAAGCCATAGGTCTCGCCGGCAGCAATGCTGAGGTCGACATCGTGGAGAACCGCCTGGCCGCCAAAGGACTGCCGGATGTCCTTGCACCGGAGCACGGTCTGGCGCTGGCAGCCAATCAGCGTGTCATCTGAAACCGGGAGTTCCTCGGCCGATTGGTCCGCGCAAGGCGATCCACTTTCGGCAAGCCGCCCGTCGCGCTTGGTATAGGTCAATGTCGGGATGCTGCGGACCAACATCTGCGTATAGGAATGCCGCGGTTCGTCGAACAACGTGCTGGCGTTGCCGCTTTCGACAACGACGCCGGACTGCATCACCGCGACGCGCTCGCAGCAGCGTTTGACCAGGTCGATGTCATGGCTGATCAAAAGGATACCGGTCTGGTGGCTTCGGCGAAGGTCGTCCAGGATCGCGATGATCTCGGACTGCACGCTGGCGTCGAGCGCGGTGGTCGGCTCGTCCAGGATCAGCAGGGCGGGGTCGAGCGCAATGGCAATCGCGATATTGGCCCGCTGCTGCATGCCGCCCGACAGTTCGTGCGGATAAAGCCGAAGCACACGCTCCGGATCAGCGACACGCACACGGCGTAGAAGATCAGCGGCCTGCAAGGAAGCGTCCTGCTGGCTGGCACGACGATGTCGCACGATGGTCTCGGTGATCTGCCTGCCGATCGTCAGGCTGGGATTGAGCGCCGAACCGGGGTGCTGGTAGACGGCTGCAATGCGATCGCCGCGCAACCGGCGCAGTTCCTCCGGCGAGAGCGTTCGCAGATCGCGTCCCAGGAATTGCAATGCGGAGGCCTCCACCTGCGTGTGTTTCGGCAGATAACGCAGGGCGGCCAATGCCACCGAACTCTTGCCGGAGCCGGACTCGCCAACCAGGCCCAACGCTTCGCCAGGCCCCACACTCAGCGAGACATTGCTGACGGCACGCTGCAGCGATCTGCCTGACCGGTAGCTGACGGAGAGGCGTTCGATGTTCAGAACGGATGGCGATGACGTCTCTTTCGGAACCACATTCTTCTCGCTTTGCCGTCCGGGGCAACGGCTTCCGGATGTGAGATCCATAATGTCTATAAAATTACTCGTATTGAATATGCGCGCAATCTAACCTTTTGCCGGTTTGGAGATTTCCAGCCGCCAACTCCGCCGATGCGGCGAAGTTTTTGACTGCAGAAGGGAGGCAACCAGCCATGGCGCATGGTCACATCATCCTCAGCGCATTCTTCTTCAATCCGCAGGGCGATCACCGGATGTCGTGGCGGCATCCGCGCGCGCCGGGCCGCGAAATCCTCGACTTCGACTATTATCGTGATCTCGTGCAGGCGGCAGAGCGCGCCAAGATCGACACGATCTTCGTCGCCGATCACGTGTCGATCTGGGATTCGGTCAAGAGCGGCGTCGCCCACTACGCCAATGCCCGGTTGGAGCCGTTGACGCTTCTGGCGGCGCTGGCCGGCGTGACCCGTCACATCGGCCTGATCACCACGGCCTCGAGTTCCTACAGCGAGCCCTACAATGTGGCGCGCTTCTTTGCCTCGCTCGATCACATCAGCAAGGGTCGCGCTTCCTGGAACGTCGTGACCTCCGCCATGGAAGAGGAAGCCAGGAACTTCGGACGAGACGGCAACATCGACCATGCACTGCGTTACGAACGGGCCGGCGAATATCTCGATATCGTCAAGGCGCTGTGGGACAGCTGGGAGGACGAGGCGCTGCTGATCGACAAGGAGACCGGTTACTTCGCCGACCCGGCCAAGGTCCACGCCATCAATCACAAGGGACCACATTTCAGGGTACGCGGTCCGCTCAATGTCCCGCGACCGCCGCAAGGCCATCCGCTGATCGTGCAGGCCGGTTCGTCGGAGGACGGCAAGAATTTCGCAACGGCCCATGCCGACGCGCATTTCGCGATCTTCAGCACCAGGGAAGATGGTGTCCGCTATCGCAAGGACATCAACGAGCGCCTTGCCCGCCACGGCAGGCACCCGGAGAGTTTCAAGATCCTGCCGGGCATCCTGCCGATCGTCGCCGGCTCGAAGGACGAGGCGCTCGAGCGTCAGGAATACCTGCAGACGCTGCTTCCCGATCAGGTCGGCATCGACCTTCTGTCGAGCTGGAGCGGACTCGATCTTTCGGCCTATCCCCCTGACGGCCCCGTGCCACCGTTGCCGGATGAAAGCACGTTCAACGGCGGCCACACCTCGCTCAATCGTGTGCGGCAATGGGCCAAGCAGAACCTCACTCTGCGCGAAGTGGCACGCCGCCTTTCCAACAGCGGCTCAGTCCCGACGGTCGCCGGAACGCCGGTCGAGATCGCCGACCAGTTGGAGGACTGGTTCGTTGCCGGAGCCGCGGACGGCTTCAACCTGATGTTCCCGCTGCTGCCGGAAGACTGGCACGCCTTTGCCGAAAACGTGGTGCCGGAACTGCAGCGCCGCGGCCTTTTCCGGACCGAATACGAGCCCGGCACGCTGCGCGACCGCCTCGGCCTTGCCCGACCGGCCAACCGCTTTGCCGAGCAGCGCGACAATGTACGCGCGGTGTCCTGACCGCGGCATGGAGATGAAACAATGAATGCCCCCGTGACCAATACGAAGCTGCAGCCGCGCGAAGCCAGCACACCCCGGCTCGTCAACGTCCTTTCCAGCCCGAAGCGTATCCGCGTTCGTTTCGACGGCCAGACCATAGCCGACAGTCGCGACGTGCTCGTGCTCCGCTCGAACCACTTCCTGCCGATCTACTTCTTCCCCGCTGAGGCGGTGCTGCCGTCCGTGCTCAAACCCTCAGGATATCGCGACCCGCACGAGGTCGGCGGCGAACGCCAGTACTGGAACCTGGATAGCGGAGGCCGGCAAACGGCGAACGCAGCCTGGACCTTCGTGTCGCCGCCGGACGAGGAATTGCATCTGCTTTCCGGCCGTATCGCCTTCGTCTGGAACGCGGTCGACCAATGGCTCGAAGAGGAGGAAGAGGTCTTCGTCCATGCGCGCGACCCTTACGCCCGCATCGATGTCCTGCACAGCACAAGCCATGTCAGGGTCTGGTTCGACGGCGAGTTGATCGCGGACAGCCGGCGCCCGGTGCTCTTGTTCGAGACCCATCTGCCGACCCGCTACTATATCCACCCCGACGATGTGCGGCTCGACCGCCTGGTTGCCTCGGACAGCAACACGCGCTGTCCCTACAAGGGCATCGCTTCCTACTGGTCCGGACAGCTGAAGGACGGGTCGATCGCCAGGGACATCGCCTGGAGCTACCGCGATCCGATCGACGAGATCCCGAAGATCAAAGGGCTGATCGCCTTCTATCCGCAAGCTGTGGATCGCATCGAACTCGACGGCGAAATCGTCTCCTAGCCGTTCTCGCCACTTCCTCCATCCATCGGAAAAGCCATGACCAAACGTTCTGATATCGATGCCTTGCGCGGCCTGTCCGGCGATCTCTGGAATGTCGCCGTAGATGAACATGCCGCCGGATTCCTCAAACGCCGCGACTTGCTCAAATACGCGATGCTGATCGGCCTGACCGGGTTCGCGACGTCGCAGGGGCTCGGCTTGTCCAGCCCGGCGCGCGCTGCCACCAGCAAGCCGGGCGGCACGGTCCGCGTCGGTCTCGACCAGCCAACCGCGGCCATCGATCCTATCCTGGTGACCGACCCCGCCAGCATCGCGCTGATCAGCCAGGTGGGTGAATATCTGCTGCTGGACGACCCGAAGGACGGTCTGCTGCCGCGGCTCGCCGTTTCCTGGGAAGCGGACGAGACCGCCCAGCGCTGGACCTTCAAGCTCAGGCAAGGCGTCAAATTCAACGACGGCCGAGCGGTCACGGCAAAGGATGTTGTCGCCTCGTTCGAACGGCTGGTCGACCCCAAGAGCGGTTCATCGGCCCTCTCCGCCTACAAAGGGATCCTGTCCAAGGGCGCCATCCGGCAAGTCGACGAGCAGACGGTCGCCTTCGAACTCGACGCGCCCAACAGCAATTTTCCTTTCTATGTCTCATCCGACGTCGTCAACGCCATCATCCTGCCGGCGGACTATAGCGGCGACTTCGAGAAGACCTTTATCGGCACCGGGCCGTTCAAACTGGAATCCTTCCGCCCCAAGCAGGGCGCGACATTCGTGCGCAATCCCGACTACTGGGGAGAACAGGCTCTGCCGGACAAAGTCGAGATCAAGTTCTTCGACGACTCGCAGGCGCAGTTGCTGGCGCTGCAGGCCGGCCAGTTGGATGTGATCCCCGAGACCACCCGATCCTCGCTGGCGATCGAGGGCAATCCCGCCTTCAGGATCATCAGCGTGCAGGCAAGCTCGCATGACGAGGTCCACCTGCGCACCGATCAGACGCCATTTACCGACAAACGGGTACGCCGGGCGCTTGCCTTGACAATCGATCGCGAAGCCGTGGTGAAAGGCCTGCTCAAAGGCAGGGCGATCGTCGGCAACGACACACCTTTCGCGCCGATCTTCCCATCCTCGGATCCATCGGTTCCGCAGCGCAAGCAGGATCTCGCCGAGGCAAAGCGCCTGCTTGCTGAAGCCGGCTTCGCCAACGGTTTCGACGTCACACTGACCACCGAGCGCGCCTACGACATTCCCGACTATGCCGTGCTGATCCAGAATTTCGCGAAGAAGGCCGGCATCAACATCAAGCTCAACGTGCTGCCGCAAGACGCCTACTACGGGTCAGCCACCTTCGGCAGCTCACCCTGGCTGGATTCCGTGCTCGGCATTACCGATTTCGGCCACCGCGGCACACCCGATATCTTCCTGAATGCAACGCTCAAGAGCAGCGGCACCTGGAACGCCGCGCATTTCAACAACCCCACCTATGATGGCTTGCTGCTGGACTACAGCAAGGCCCGTGACCTTCAGGCGCAGAGGCTGGTCGCCGGCAAGATCCAGAATCTGCTGCTGGACGAGACGCCGCTGATCATCAGCTATTTCTCGCAGTACAGCCGCATCACCAGCGCGAAGATCGAGGGCGTGCGCTTCACGGCGATCTCGCACCTTCTGCTCGATCGCGCTTCCTTCGCATGAGGAAGAGTGACCGATGACGCTCGGCCGAACCATCGCTTCGCGCATCGGTTCGCTGCTGTTGACCCTATGGCTGCTCAGCGTGCTGGTGTTCTTTGCCGGGCAGGTCCTGCCCGGCGATGTCGGGCGCGTCATGCTCGGACCTTTTGCTGATGCCGAGGCTGTCGCGGCCCTCAACCGGAAGCTCGGCACGGACCAACCGGTGCTCGTGCAATACTGGAGCTGGTTCGAGAAGGCGATCCAGGGCGACTTCGGCGTGTCGCTGTCGTTGCGCCAGCCTGTGGCACCCCTGGTCCTGGAAAGCCTGCGCAATTCGGCGGCGCTGGCCGGTGTCTCCCTCGCCCTGCTGATCCCGCTGGGTATCGGCACCGGCATCGTCGCCGGACTGAAAGCCGGAAGTCTCATTGACCGGGCGATCGTGCTCTCCGGCATATCCCTGGCGATCGTGCCGGACTTCGTTTCCGGTCTTCTGCTGCTGATCGTGTTCGGCCTGTGGCTGAACTGGTTTCCGATATCGGGCGTCGCCCCGGACGGTTCAGGCTTCTGGACCAGCAGCTACTATCTGATCCTGCCCGCGCTGCCGCTCGTGCTCAATCTTCTCGGCTACATAGCGCGAATGACCCGTGCCGGCGTGATCGAGGCTGTCAACGCCGACTATACGCGTTCTGCGGTCCTGAAGGGCCTCACCCGGCACGAGATCATCTTCCGCCACGTACTGCGCAATGCGCTGACGCCGACGATCGCGGTGATTGCCACGCAGAGCGGCTTCCTGCTCGGTGGCCTCATCGTCATCGAGGCGCTGTTCGGCATCCAGGGCCTCGGCAATCTCGTTTTGACAGCTGCCAAGGCACGGGACTTCCCGACCCTGGAAGCCGGTGTCCTGGTCATCGCCGCGATCTTTGTGGTGTCGGCCACCATCGGCGATCTGATCCAGATGCTGCTTGATCCCCGACAGCGGCGCAGGGCGGCAACATGACCGATCTCGTCCACGCTCCGGCGCCAGACGCCGCCGCGCTCAAAACCAGCTTCCTGTCCAGGCTGCGCAGCATACTTCCGGCACCGTCCATGCTGGTCGGCGGTGCCATCCTGCTGTTCTGGATAGCGTGCGCGGTGTTCGGGCACCTGTTCGTGCCGTTCGACCCCTACGCTGAAGACTTCCTTGCCATGCTCGCGCCACCGGATGCAGTCCACTGGTTAGGAACCGACACGCTGGGTCGCGACATCCTTTCCCGTATCGTGGTCGGTTCGCGCGATATCCTGCTGGTCGCGCCGCTCGCCACCTTGGCCGGCGTCACAGCCGGCAGCTTCATCGGGCTTGTACTCGGCTACTTCAACGGCTGGGTGGATGCCATCGGCGCGAGGCTGCTCGATGCCCTGATGGCGTTTCCTTTCATCGTGCTGGTCACCATGACGCTGGTCGCACTAGGCCCGTCGAACCTGACGGTCATCCTGGTGATTGGCATCGCATATGCCCCCCTCGTCGCGCGCACCGTACGTACGGCCGTGCGGCAGGAGCGCGAACGCGACTATGTCAGTGCCGCACGACTGGCGGGAGAAAGCTCGGCCGGCATCATGCTGTTCGAGATCCTGCCGAATGTGCGCGAGACGATCCTGGTCGAACTGATCACGAGGCTCGGCTATGCTTTCTTTTCCATCGCCACGCTGAGCTTCCTCGGGCTCGGGATCCAGCCGCCATCGGCGGACTGGGGGCTGGCCATCGCGGAGGGATATGGGTTCCTCACCGGCGGCAAGTGGTGGATTGTCGTCTTCAATTCCGGCGCGATCATTTCGCTGGTGATGGCCGCCAACCTGATCGCGCAGGGAATCGGTGCGTTCGAGCCCGACAAGGACTAACGAGACTTCCGCCGCCCTCAGACAGGCATCTGCCGCGGGTCGCCGCCAAAATCCACCGCACAAGCCTGAATATGTAGCCAGAGGCGGGTTGCTACGGGCCCATGCGGGCGATCGCGGCGACGCGCGGCGACGAGGTCGATATCGACACCGGGAAAATGCTCGCCGGCGATCGAAAGGAGACGCCCGCTTCGCAACTCGTCCTCGATCATGAAGCGCGGCAGATGCCCCCAGGCCATGCCGCGCAGGATGATCTCCTTCTTCATCAGATGATCGCCCACCGTGCATTGCGGCGCGCCCTCGACGACATAATAATTCGCCCTTTGAGCCGCACGAGCAGTGTCGCGGATGATGCATTGGGTGAACCCTCGCATCTGTTCCGGAGTGACCGAAGCCGAAAGCGAAAACGGCATAAAACCCGGAGCAACCACCGGTATGAATGACACTGTGCCAAGGTCGATCCATTCCAGCCGTGGATCGGTCTTTTCGACCCAGTGCAGGATGAGGTCCGCCTCGTCTTCGAAAAGCCGCTCCCAGGGCCCGCTGATGGTTTCGAAATGAAGATCGAGCCTGGTGTTCGGGCGATCTGTGAAAAAGCCGCTCAGCAGTTCCAGTCCGTCATGCAATGGACAGGTGTCGCCGATGACGACACGCAGATGCGTCTCCTCGCCCATAGCCAGCTGCCGTGCATGCAGCTTCAGCGTTTCCATCTCGGAAAGCAGCGACTGCGCCTTGCGATGAAATGAGCGGCCTGCATCGGTGAGTACCACCCGATAACCAGTACGATCGAGCAGAGCGACCTGAAGATTGTCCTCCAGCTTGGCGACGGCGGCAAACACCGCGGCATGGGAGCGGTTCAACACCAACGCGGCTCCCTGGAATCCACCTTCGCGGACCACAGCGTCGAAGCATTGGACTTCCTGGAGCGTGAATGAATTCATTGTAAGTTTTTCTTATAAAGAAATCTAAATCTTTTCAATATTTATCGAAACAAGTTCGCACTACCTTCGCATCATTCCCGATTGAGGCCGGCAACGATGCCGCCCGATACACAGAAAGGTGCCGTCATGAACTCCGCTCTCCGAGCCAATCTGAACCAGGAAGAACCGACCAGCCTTTCGTTCTTCACGACCGGCGACGGTGTGAGGATCGCCCACAGGATCGATGGCACTGCCGACCTTCCAGCTCTCATCCTTGCCAACTCCATCGCCACAACCCTGCACATGTGGGACGGCCAGATCGCCGAACTGTCACAGCACTTCCAGGTCATCCGCTACGACTATCGCGGCCACGGCGGCTCCGAGGTGCCCGCCGGAGCCTATTCGGATGGCCGGCTTGGCCGCGATGTACTGGAATTGATGGACCATCTCGGCATCGAGCACGCCCATTTCATGGGACTGTCCCTCGGCGGCTTCGTTGGCCAGTGGCTGGCCATCCACGCCCCGGAGCGCATCGACCGGCTGGTGCTTGCCAACACCGCTTCCCATATCGGGCCGGCTGACCATTTCGACACTGCCATCCGCAAGGTTCTCGCGGCGGTGGACATGAAGGAGACCGCCGAAGGCTTCCTTCACAACTGGTTCCCCGCGGCGATGATCGAGGACAACGGCCCGGCCATCCGGAAATTCCGCCAGGACCTGCTGGAGACGCCTCGCCAGGGACTGGCAGGGCTTTTTGCCGCGGTACGCGATGCCGATCTGCGCCGTACCATTGCCTTGATCCAAAGCCCCACTCTGGTCATCGGTGGCCAGTTTGACACCGTGACCTCCTATGTCATGAGCGAAGCCATTGCAGCCGGCATTCCCGGCGCGCGGCTGAAGGGCTTTCCCGCAGTGCACCTGACCAATGTCGAATTTCCGAAGGAATTCGTCGAAGAAGTGCTGGCGTTCCTGAAGTCGGATCAGGCGTGACCACTTCGTTCAGCGACACGGCGCGGCGATCCAGCCGCGTCCAAGCTCATCGGGCGCCTGCAACCTGACCCCTGGTCTCCAGGTAACGAAGCCTGGTCCTTATCACATCCAGGAACAGCTCGACCTTCCGGGACCGGTGACGCTTCTGCGGGAACACCGCATAAATCCCGCCTGTCGGCAGCGCCCAGTCGGGCAGGACGTGGATGAGGCGCCCGAGAGCGACATCCTCGGCTACCTGGTAATCCGGAAGCACCGCGAGCCCGCCACCGGCCATGACGGCTGTGCGGACCGCACTTGTCGTCGATATCGAAAGACGGTGGTCGAACCGCACCTGCTGAACCTTCTGATCGGGGCTGGTGAAAGACCAGTTCTCGGGCCTCTCCAGGATAGACAGCTCGATGAAGGGCCAGTCCGCCAGATGCTGGGGGCGCTGCACGCGGGCAAGGCGATCCGACCATGACGGCGGCGCCACAAGCCATTGCGCAAAGGAACCGAGCAACGCTGCCGTATGGCTGCTGTCGCGAGGCCAGCCCAGACGGATGGCAACGTCTATTCCCTCTCCCACCAGATCGACGATCTGATCCGACGCGATCAGGTCGACCTTCAGGCTGGGAAACTGGTTGATCAGCGAGACGAGGACCGGGGTCACCACGGTTGCACCGAAATCCACCGAAGTGGTCACGCGCAACAGCCCGCGAATGTCGAGGTTCTCCCGGTCCAGAGCCGTAACGGCTTCATCGACCTGGCGCAGGATTGCCGTGCACGCCTCGAAGAACTGCCGGCCGGCAACCGTCAGGCCGAAGTGGCGTGGATTGCGCAGCAGAAGTGCCGCCCCGACCTCGGCTTCGAGCCGTGACAGGTGTGTGCTGATGACGGACTTGGCCAGCCCGGTTCGCCGCGCCGCCTCCGACAGCGATCCTGCCTCGACCACAGAAACGAAGATCGAGAGGCGGTTGAGATTGATGTTGCGGACGTTGGTCATCGTTCGCTTTGGTAGAACACTAAGTGCGAAGCGTCACGACTTTTATCGCTTTGACAGCAACCATATTGTTCGACGCCATCACGATCGGAGCAGCCATGCAGAACACCACCCCGAATGCCGTCCTTCAGGCCTATGTCGATGGCTCCGGAGAGCTCGATCGCGCCAAGCTGGCGGGCTGTTTCCATCCCAACGCGATCATGACGGGTTATCTGCTCGGCAATGCCGTGATCGGCACACCCGAACTCTATCTCGACGACATTGAGAGAATGGCATCGCAGGGCGTTTCGAACGAAGGTTATCAGGCCCGTATCGAGGGCCTGACCATTCAGGGTTCCGTTGCCACCGCCACCGTCGTGATGTCAGGCCTTGCCGGGCTCAACTTCAACGACTTCATGCATCTCGTCGAAGAAGACGGCCGCTGGAGCATCATCAGCAAGCTCTTCACCACCCTCTGAACCTGCTCGAGCGCGGCAACCGCGCCGATCGCTGTCTCTTTCAAAAAGCCCGGGAACCAGACATGAACATCAAGACCGATCCCACTATCGACTGGGCCGCACGGGACGCCCGCGTCGTCCATCATCCGCATGGCGATGCAACCGACCCAGAGCGTTTCGTGCTGGTACGAGGCAAGGGATCGACGCTGTGGGACGTGGACGGGCGCGAGTACATCGACGCTCATGCCGGCGCCTGGCTGACCCAGGTCGGCCATGGTCGTGAGGAACTGGCAAGGATCGCCGCTGAGCAGATGTCGACGCTCGCCCATTTCACGATCATGGGCGACTACGCCAACATCCCGACAATCGAATTCTGCGAAAGGCTGATCGCACGCGCTCCGAAAAACATGGCCAAGGTTCGCCTGATGAGCAGCGGCTCGGAAGCGGATGACGAAGCGCTGCAGCTCGTGCGGCTCTATCACCACAAGCGCGGCCAGCCAAAACGCAGCAAGATCCTGGTACTGCGTGGCTCGTTCCATGGCCGGACCTATGGCGGCGCGGAACTTGCCGGCGGACGCCCGGGCATCGGTGACGTGCCGAACAACGCGATCATGCTGACACCACCCTTGTCCTATCACACCGAGCTTTTCGGTGGCGAGGACGCGACGGACTTCTGCGTGCGCGAACTACAACAGACGATCGCGCGTGTCGGCGCGGACAACATCGCCGCCATGTTCGGCGAGCTGGTGATGGGACCGGCCGGAATGATCCCGGTTCCCGACGACTACTGGCCGCGCATGGTCGCGGTGCTCAAGTCGCACGGCATCCTTTTCGTTGCCGATGAGGTCGTGACCGCCTTTGGTCGCGCCGGCGCCTGGTACACGGCGCTCGACTACAATCTCACGCCCGACATCATCGTTCTGGCCAAGGGCATTGCGAGCGGCTACGTGCCGCTGGGCGCGCTTCTCCTCGACGGCAATCTCGCCGATGTTCTCGACGGTGCCGGCGGCGGCGGCTCTTATGCCGGGCACCTGATGGCCTCGGCCATCGGGTCGGCCAATATCGACATCATCGAGCGGGAAAACCTGCTCGAAGCGTCCCGGCTGCGCGGCAAGCAGTTCCTCGACGAACTCGGCGAGCTGATCAACCTGCCAATCGTCGGCGACGTGCGCGGCCGCGGCCTGATGATCGGTGTCGAGCTGGTGTCCGACAAGGCGACACGTCAGTCGCTGTTCGACACGTTTCCCAGGCTGAAGAAAGAGATACCGCTCTTCACGCGCAGGAAGCATGGCGTCATCACGGCTATCCATGGCGGCGCCGTGGCTTTGACCCCACCACTGGTCATCACGCCACAGGAAGTCAGCAAGGTTGCCGATGCGGTGGGGGACGTCCTGGCGCGGGTCAACATCCACACAGGACAGATCGACTAACCCTCGAAACAGAAGAAGCCGGCGGCACTCCTCCGGAGCCCGGCGGCTTCTTCGCTCCGATCTAGCCGACCGCCAGTGCGGTGACCTCGCGCCGGAATGGCAGCGCATCGCCGATATCCGGCTCATCCAGTTCGCGGGCGAAGCGGTGACCAGCATAGGTTGCCCAGGCGATAGGCCCAGGTGCTTCGGCATCGCCAAACACCTTGATCGAACGGATGCCGTTGTCCGCCCATTCGGCTCGACGCTCCTTCAGTTCGTTCCACAGGCCGTCATTCTGCAGGCGCGACGTCACCAGCACCACCGCGTCGGCAGCGAAGTCGCGCTCGGCTCCGGTATAGGCGCATGCCGTGGCGACGCCGCCGGCCATCACCCGCGTCACCACGCGATTGAGAACGATCTCGACACCCAACTCAGCCAGGCGCCTGTGGATAGCGCCCTGCTCCAGCGTGTTGCGGGTCCAGTCGGACACGTAGGCCGATGGTGTGACCAGCGTGACCTTTGCGCCTTGCTTCGCCATCAGCTCCGCCAACACGCCACCCATGTAGTAGTGGTCGTCGTCGAACAGCACGACGTTGCCGCCCGGTACCTTGCCATCCATCAGATCGTCCGGGGTGTGGATCGGCATGGCCGGGTCCATCGGCATCGGCACGACATGGGCTCGCGCCACGCCGTCGCGCCGCCAGGCCGCGCCGGTGGCGATGGCGACATTCTCGAAGCCGAAGGCAAGAATGTCATCGGCGGAGAGCCGGCTGTCGAAATAGACATCGACATTCGGCATCTGGCCAAGCTGGTACTGGCGATAATCGCGCACGCGCCCCCAGGCCGAGAGGCCCGGCAAGCGGCATTCGCGCGCAACGCGGCCGCCAAGCTCCGTACCCGCTTCGGCAAGGGCCACCTGATAGCCGCGCGCACCGAGCGCGCGGGCCGCCTCCAGCCCGGCGGGGCCAGCGCCGACGATCAGCACCGTTTCGCTGGCGCCTTTCGCCTGCATGCGCTCCGGATGCCATCCCTTGCGCCATTCCTCCATGAAGGTGGGGTTCTGCGTGCAACGCGAGATCGACATGGTCATGTCGCCGGTGATGCAGATGTTGCAGCCTATGCATTCGCGGATGTCTTCGATGCGGCCCTCCTCCACCTTCTTCGGCAGGAAGGGATCGGCGATCGACGGCCGGGCACAGCCGATGAAGTCGAGCGTGCCGGACTTGATCATCTTCACCATCACATCCGGCGAGGTGAAGCGCCCCACCCCGACGACCGGCCGGGAGGTGAGCTTCCTGATGCCGGCCACCAGGCTTTCCTGCGCGGCTTCCTCCTTGAAGCGCGATGGGCCGGAACAATCCTCCCAGGCGCCGTGGGCCAGGTCCCAGAGATCGGGCAGGTCGGCATGCATCTCGATCATGTCGCGGACTTCGGAATTGGCGAAGCCGAGCTCGCCGATCATCTCGTCCAGCGAAAGGCGCAGCGTCAGCCCGCAGGTGTCGCCGATGGCATCGCGCCCTTCCTCGATCAGCTCGCGCATAAGCCGCGATCGGTTCTCCAGCGAGCCGCCATATTCGTCGGTGCGCTGGTTGGTGGCGGTGGAGAGGAAATGCTGGATGATGCCGAAACCATGGGCGCCATAGAGGCAGACAAGATCGAAGCCGGCCAGCTTGGCGCGCTTGAAGGCATTGCGGTGCCAGCGGCGCAGGTCGCGTATGTCCTGCTTGTCCATGGCTCGCGCCTGCACCGGATCGTTGGTGAAGGTGCGGATCGGCAAGGCCGTCGGCCCGCGCGGTACCTCACGCGTGTAGAGGTTCGGCCCGTTGATGCCGGAATAAGCGAGCTGGATACCTGCCAGCGCGCCATGCGAGCGCATCGCGGCGGCCATTTTCGCCAGTGCCGGAATATCCTGGTCTTCCCACAGCCTCAGCTCGATGAAAGGCGTGATTTCCGAGGTGTGGTGCATCTCGGTCTGTTCGGTGAAGATGACGCCCCAGCCGCCTTCCGATTTCGTGCGCCGCATCTCGGCCGCCGCTGAAGGATCGCGATAACCACCGCCGTTGCAATGCGGAACCTGGTAGAAACGGTTCCTGGCGGTGACCGGGCCGATCTTCATCGGTTCGAACAGAATGTCGTAGCGGGGATCGCGCATGAACTCTCCTCCGGTGGCTGGCATCGGGCGCTGGCAATGTTGCCGCCTATTCATAGGAGGACGGCGGCGACACAAAACTAGAGTTTTCTTCCGTGCCGCTTAGGAGCCGCCTAATGGACGGAGCCTGCACAGAACGGCAAAGCCGATGCAGGACAAAAGCAAATGCGAATTCAATGATCCGGCATGCGGATGCTAGAAAGCCGCTATGAATGAGGCGTGCGGATGAACAGCATCGAAATCCTGGACCGGCTGATCGCCTTCCCGACGGTGAGCCGCGATTCCAACCTGGCGCTGATCCGTTACGTCGCCGATCTGCTGGAAGCAAAAGGCATCCCGTGCCAGCTCATCCATAACCACGACGGGCACAAGGTCAATCTTTTCGCAACGATCGGTCCGACCGACCAGCCCGGCGTCATGCTGTCAGGGCATACCGACGTCGTGCCTGTCGATGGACAGGACTGGACCCTGCCGCCTTTCGAGATGTCGAGGCTTGACGGCAAGCTGTTTGGACGCGGTGCCGCAGACATGAAAGGCTTCGTCGCCTGCGCGGTCGCCGCGGCGCTGAAGGCAGCGGAACGCCCCTTGCGCACGCCGCTGCATCTGGCCTTGTCCTATGACGAGGAGATCGGCTGCCTCGGCGTCCGCAGCCTGGTGGAGATGCTGGGCACGGCTCCCCGCAAGCCATTGATGTGCATCGTCGGTGAACCGACATCGATGCAGGTCGCCACCGGCCACAAGGGCAAGGTTGCCGCACGCGCGCTCTGCAGGGGGCGCGAAGGCCATTCGGCACTTGCACCACTGGCGCTCAACGCCATTCACCTCGGCTGCGACTTCATTGGCGCACTGCGCAGCGAACAGGACCGTTTGGCGCGGGATGGCGCCCGTGACGGCGACTACGACATCCCCTACACCACCGTCCATGCCGGCAAGATCAACGGCGGCGTGGCGCTGAACATCGTGCCGAACCTGTGCCAGGTCGACTTCGAGATCCGCAACGTCGCCGCCGACAATCCGGATATCATCCTCGATCGCCTGCGCGGCGAGGCTGCCCGCATCGCCGCCGCGGCCGCCGATATCGCACCGGAAGCGGCCATCGACATCGAAATCACCAACACCTATCCGGGTCTCGATACACCGGCCAATTCAGAAGTCGTGGCCTTCGTGAAATCGCTGACCGGCGCCAACGGCACCATCAAGGTGGCCTTCGGCACGGAAGGCGGCCTGTTCAGCCGCGATGTCGGCACGCCCACGGTGGTCTGCGGCCCAGGCTCGATGGCACAGGGGCACAAACCTGACGAGTTCGTCACGGTCGAGCAGATGCATCGCTGCGACGACATGCTGGAGAAGCTTCTGGGCCGACTGGTCGAGGGCGTGTCAACGAGCCGATAAATCGATCTATCCCACGACCCGCTCGGTTCCGAACACGCCCTGCTCGACCACGAAGCGGCGGCAATGCAGGATGAACGCCTGCACGGTCTGCGTGCGATGCTCGGCATTGGGCATGGCGATGCCCATGGTCAGCGGGCGGATATCGCCCCCCAGCGGCACGAATACCAGCGGCTTGCCGTCGGGAGACAATGTGTTGAGCGGCCGCATGTTGGCGATGCCATAACCGAAACCGTTGGCCACCATAGAGCGCATGACGGCGATGTCGCCGGTGCGCTCGGCGATATAGGGCCGAAGTCCTTTTTGCTGGAAAACGGACAGGAAATATTCGCGGCTGAACGGCAGGTCGAGCAGCACCATCGGCTGGTCGACCAGTTCTTCCGGCGATATCAAGTCCCGGGAAGCCAGCGCGTGTCCCGGTGGCAGCATGACATAGGCCGGCAATTGCATCACCGGTTCGAAAGCGACGTCCTGCGACAATTCGAGATCGTAGGTGAGCGCGGCATCGATCTCTCCCCGCTGCAGCATCTCCAGCAACTGGCCCTGGTTACGCTCGAACTGCCGGACGCGCACGTCGGGATAACTCTCCTCGAACCTTCGACGGAGCGCCGGCAGGATGATCTGCGCGAAGGTCAGCAGGCAACCGATCGCAAGCGGCCCGCGCACCTTTTCGGCGATATCGCCCGCCACATCGTGCAAGGCATCCGCATCGGCGAGGAGACGCGCCGCTTCCTTCAGGAACACACGGCCGCCAGCAGTGAGAGACAGGCCGTGGGAGTGCTTGCGGACAAAAAGCTGGACACCGAATTCCGTTTCCAGCTGGGCAATGGAAGCCGAAATCGACGGCGGTGAAACGTTCACCTGTTCGGCCGCCTTGGCGATGGACCCCGCCTCGCCCACGGCAACGAAATATTCCAGCTGTCTGAGCGTAAAACGAAGTGGCATGCCGGCTATGTTGCCAGTTTCGGTGCGCTGATCAAGGCGTTCGCGCTTTTCAATATTTGATCCACGTCGTCTTCAGCGCCGTGTATTTGTCCAGCGCATGCAACGACAGGTCGCGGCCAAAACCCGACTGCTTGAAACCGCCGAACGGCGTCATCGGGCTCAGCGCATCGACGGTGTTGACCGAAACCGTGCCGGCATGGAGACGCTCGGATATACGATGCGCACGCGAGAGGCTGTCGGTCCACAGCGAGGCGGCAAGGCCATAGACGCTGTCATTGGCAATACGGATGGCGTCTTCTTCGTCATCGAAGGCGATGACCGACAGGACTGGCCCGAATATCTCCTCGCGAGCAATGGTGTCTTGTGGCGACACATCGTCGAAGATCGTCGGCTGGACGAAACTGCCACGGCCATTGACGGTGACCTGATCGCCGCCAATGACCAGCCGCGCCGTCTTCTTGCCGGCCTCGACGAACCGCATGACATTGGCCGCGTGGCGCGCATCGACCAAAGCCCCCATCTTGGAAGCCGGGTCCAGCGGGTCGCCGGGCTGGGTTGCCGCGGCGCGCGCAGCCAGCTTCTCGACCATGGCGTCCTTGACGCCGCGCTGCACCAGCAGGCGCGAATTGGCCGAGCAGACTTCGCCCTGATTGAAGAAGATGCCGAAGGCCGCCATGTCGGCCGCCGCATCGAGATTGGCGCAGTCGGCGAAGACCAGGTTCGGGCTCTTGCCGCCCGTTTCCAGCCACACCTGCTTCATGTTGGATTGGCCGGAATACTGCAGGAACATCTTGCCCACCGCCGTCGAGCCGGTGAAGGCGAGACAGTCGACGTCCATGTGCCTGCCCAGCGCCTGGCCGGCGGTCTCGCCGAGCCCCGGAACGACATTGAGCACGCCGGCCGGCAAACCGGCCTCCATGGCGAGTTCAGCCAGCCGCAACGCTGAAAACGACGACTGTTCGGCCGGCTTCAGCACGACCGAATTTCCGGCAGCCAATGCCGGCGCGCATTTCCAGGTCGCCATGTCGAGCGGGAAATTCCATGGCACCACCGCGCCGACGACGCCGAGCGGCTCGCGCCGGACCAGAACCAGATCGCCGGAGCCCGTCGGGGCAACTTCATCATAGAGCTTGTCGATCGCCTCCGCATACCACTGGAAAATGCCGGCGGAACCCGGCACGTCGATGGTAGCGGCATCGGCGACCAGTTTGCCCATGTCGAGCGATTCCAGCAGGGCTAGTTCCTGCAAATTCTCGCGCAGCAACTGTGCCAGGCGCAGCAGCACTTCCTTGCGATGAGCCGGCGACGACCGGGACCAGCTGCCCGACTGGAAGGAACGCCGGGCCGAGGCGACGGCACGGTCCACGTCTTCCTCCCCGCATGACGCCACCTCGGCCAGCGTCTCTCCCGTCGCCGGATTGATGCTTGCGAAAGTGCGGCCGGAGCGCGCGGCGACGAATTTGCCGTCGATGAAAGCCTTGTCGCGAAAGCGGATGGCGGCCGCCCTGTCGATCCAGTCCTTGTGGCTGAGTTCGCTCATGACGGCTCCTGCTTGTCTGGATCTGCTGCGCTGTTATTCGTCGCCCGGCACGCCGTAGCTCGGCGCATCCGATGGATTGATGGCGCGGGTGACATAGGCGTCGAGCTGGGGCTTGTAGATGTCCCAGAGCCTGGCCAGTTCCTCGATCGGACATTGTTCCGTCCAGTCGCAGCGCAGGTCCGCCAGCGGCCAGGCAACGTCCCGCACGAGCTTGATGCCGGCGGAGTGAACGGGACCAGCTTCGCCGCCGGCCTTCAGCGCGGCCCGCATCGTTGCGATGATGCGGTCACCGAGATGCCCTTCGGAGGCCAGGAAGGTATCGACCATCGCCTGCGGCACGCCGTCATTGGCGAGCAGATTGCCGCCGCAGGCGACGTTCTCGCCGCGCGCCTCGGCCCAGATGCCGAGGGCTTTCGGCCCTGAATGAATGGCGCTGATCCCGGCACCGTCAACCGCCAGCAGCTGCCGGTATTCCATGTAGGCACCGTTGCGCTTCAGGATCGCGACAGCCTCTGCCGCCGATGCACCGCGCGCCATCAGGTCGAGCGCCCGGGTTCCCAGCGTCGGGTCGGTGATGTTCTGGCTGGCGACCGCACCGACACCTGCCTGCGCATAGGCGCAGCGTGCCGCAACCGCCGGCGAGGACGACGAGACGGCGACGCCGAACATGCCCGTGCTGCTGCAGCGCGCGACGATGGAGAAGGTCATGACCTGCCCCTCAGTCCGGAATGACGGCAGTGCCGTCGATCTCGACCAGCCATTCGGGGCGGGCAAGTGCGGTCACCACCAGTCCGGTCGAAACCGGATGCACACCCTTGATGTATTCGCCCATGGTCCTGTAGACCGCTTCGCGGTGGCGGACATCGGTGATGTAGACCACCACCTTCACCAGATGTTCCATCTTGCCACCGCACTCCTCGATGAGCTGCCGGATGTTCTGCATAACCTTGTGGGTCTGCTCGACCGGATCGTGGCTGTCGAGGTTCTTGGCGGTGTCCAGGTCCTGCGGACACTGCCCGCGCAGGAAGATCATGGTGCCGCGCGCCACCACCGCCTGGCAGAGATCATTGTCGAGCTTCTGCTCGGGATAGGTGTCCTTGGTGTTGAATTTGCGAACCCGGGTATGCGCCATGCTGGTCTCCATCAGATCGGACTGAAGGCTCGCGTCGTGCGACGGCCGGCCCATGCCCGGAATTATCGTTCGGATTTTCGTCAGGCGCGCTGAGCGCCGAAAGAACAGTCTTTCTCATTGCTGATAAGGCCCCGCCTAATCAGCGATGAACGACGGACCACCAAGCGGTCGGACCGCCTAGGCGTCCACGGTCTGGCGCTGGGCGGCAGCGTGATAGGCCAGGTATTTCCGCCGCGTGGAAATGCGATCGGCAAGATGCTTGGCATCGTGCCAGACCCCCCAGATGAAGCTGGAGCCCCTGCGCGACTGCCAGGGCAAGCCGAGGAAATAGATATCGGGTTCGCTCGACACGCCGCGCTGATGCTTCGGCCTGCCCTTCTCGTCGAAGGCATCCACTTTCAGCCAGTTGTAGTCGACGGAATAGCCGGTGGCCCAGATGATCGAGGTTATGCCCGCGTCTGCCAGGTTCAGTTGCAGAATGGGATCGGTCATGCAGGCCGGATCGGGATCGAGCCTGCGCGCCTCGGGCTCGTCCGGAAGGTCGAGACCGTTGGCGAGAGCGTAGGCGTCGGCCTCATCCATCAGTGCGTGATGGTTGGCGTCGCCGCGCGCGACGTTTTCGACAAGGTCCGGCGCGAAACGCATGACGCCGTTCGCATAGCTTTCGGTGCGGCCGACCAGCGTCATTCCGCGTGCTGCCAGGCGACGGAAATCGATCGTCTCGCCGCCACGGGCACCGCTCACCGCGATGGTGACATGCTCGGCTCCCGGCCCGGGGGTTTCGGCATCCCATTTGTTCAGGACCCCCAGCCACCAGCAGAAGTCATAGCCGCGGTAACTGCGGAATGGGCGGTCATGCGGCCCGACCGAAAGATAGACCTGCTTTCCCGTGCGTGCGAGTTCGTCGGCAATCTGCACACCGGAAGATCCGGCTCCGACCACCAGCACGGCGCCTTCGGGCAGTTGTTGTGGATTGTGGTAGCTGTTGGAATGTATCTGCATGAGACCGGCACTGTCCGGCACGATCTTCGGAATGATCGGATGCTGGAAAGCCCCGGTGGCGGCCACAACGCTGTTGGCCTCGATCACGCCAGCCGAGGTTTCGACACGAAAACCCGGGCGCCCGACAAGCCGACGCACGTCCTTGACCTCGACGCCGCAGCGGATCGGCGCGCCGATCATCTTGGCATAGGCGACGAAGTAGTCCGCGACCTGCTCCTTGCCGACAAAGCCGTCCGGATGGATGCCGGGGAACTCCATGCCCGGAAAACGGTCATGCCAGGCCGGTCCGTTGGCAACCAGCGAATCCCAGCGTTCGGAACGCCAGCGTTCGGCGATACGGTGCCGCTCGAGAACGAGGTGAGGCACGCCGCACTTGCCCAGGTTTTCGCTCATGGCCACCCCGGCCTGGCCAGCACCAACGACAAGCGTGTCTATTTTTTCGACCGACATTTCAGCGCCCTTCTCTGGGCCTCCGGGATTCCTGCAAGCGCAGCGGAGGTCTGACTGCCGGTTTACTGGAGGGGTCGGATCACGAAAATTACGATTTCACGTGGCAGTGGTTAGCCTGTCCCTAAATACCCGGCCGAAGCGAACGGCTTCAGCCGGGAAACCGGGCAAATCACGAAATCACAGCGTAAAAATCAGAGATAGAGGCTCTTCGCCGCCTTGGACGACAGCAGCTCACGGGCCGGGCCTTCCTGCGCGACGCGGCCCTTGACCAGCACATAGCCGCGATCGGCGATGCCAAGACCCATCTCGGCATTCTGCTCGATAAGCAGGATCGTGGTGCCGCGCCGGTGCACTTCGCTGGTGATCTCGAAATACTCATCGATCAGCTTCGGTGACAGCCCGAGCGACGGCTCGTCCATGATGACCAGCTTCGGTTCGCCGATAAGAGCGCGGGCGAGTGCGACCATGGCCTGCTCGCCGCCCGACAAGGTGCCGGCCGCCTGGCGCAGCCTCTCGCGGATGCGCGGAAACAGGTCGCACATCTTGTCGAGCTGCGGCTGGAAATTCGGCCCGCGGCCGGAAACGGCGTCATAACCGAGGCGCAGATTCTCCTGCACGGTCAGGCTCGGGAAGAGCCGCCGCCCTTCCGGCACCAGCCCGACACCAAGCGCGGCCAGGTTCTCGGTACCGAGCGAGGCCATGTCTCGGCCCATGACGTCGACCTTGCCGCGCAGCGCGCGCACGACGCCGCAAACGGTCATAAAAGTGGTTGTCTTGCCGGCGCCGTTCGGTCCCAGCAGACAGACCAGTTCGCCGGGCTGCACCTTGATGCTCAGGCCGCGCAGCATCGGCACCGGGCCGTAGGCGGTATCGACATCGTTCAACTCAAGCATGGGCGGCGGCCTTTCCAAGATAGGCTTCCTGCACACGCGGATCGGACTTCACTGTCGCGAAATCGCCCTGTGCGATCTTGCTGCCATAGTCGACGCACATGACATGATCGGGGAACGCTTCGACCACGCGCATGTCGTGCTCGATCAGGATCACCGAAAGCTCGGTGCGTTCTGTCCGCAGGCGGCGGATATCGGCAATCAGCGCGTCGGTCTCGACCTCGTCCATGCCGACGGAAGGCTCGTCGAGCAGCAGCAGCTTCGGCTCGGAGGCAAGCGCGCGGGCGATTTCGAGCCTGCGCCGGTCGGCCTGCGCCAGGGTGCCGGCAGGCCGATGGCGCTGTTCGAAAAGGTCGCCGGAACTGGCCTTCAGCAGAAGTTCGGCCTTTTCGACGCATGCCGCCATTTCGCGTCGCGATGCACCGGGCAGGAACAGCGCGCCCAGCACTCCGGTCCTGGTGCGCGTGTGCATGCCGATGATGACGTTGTCGAGCACGCTGAGATCCGAAAACAGCCGCGACGTCTGGAAGGTGCGGCCGATGCCACGCGCCACCACCTCATGCGATGGATGGCCGGTGATGTCGGCACCATCGAAGCGCACTTGTCCCGACGTCGGCCGGTAGACGCCGGTGACGACGTTGAACAGCGTGGACTTGCCCGCGCCGTTCGGTCCGATGACGGCCAGCACCTCGCCGCGGCCGATCGAGAAGCTGACCGCATTCAGCGCCACCAGACCGCCAAAGCGCATCGTCGCGTCATTGACTTCCAGCAACGCGCTCATCGGCTCTCTCCATAGCTGCGGATGCGCTGCGGGAAGAGCCCCTGCGGACGGATCATCAGGAAGGCGATGATGACGATGCCGAAGAAGAGCAGCCTGTAGTCGGAGAAGGCGCGAAGTTTCTCAGGCAGGATGGTGAGCAGGAAAGCGCCGACGATGACACCGAAGATGTTGTCCATGCCGCCGACGATCACCATCGTCATGATCGTGACGGACACCAGGAAGGTGAAGTTGTCGGGCGAAATGTAGGAGACGTAGAAGGCGTAGATGGTGCCGGCGAAAGCCGCCAGGAACGCGTCGACCGCGAAAGCCAGCACCTTGAACCAGGCGACATTGATGCCCTGCGCGCGCGCCGCGATCTCGTCGGCGCGCAGCGCATTCCAGGCCAGGCCGATGCGGGAGGAATGCAGGCGGTGCGCTGTGATGATCGCCACCACCACCAGCAAGGCGGAGAGATAGTAGAAATTGGCCTGGCTCGGCAGCTTCCAGCCGAACACGACCAGCGGGCTGGCGAAGGAATGACCGAACAGCGACGGCGCCGGAATACCGACCAGTCCGTTCGGACCGCCGGTCCAGTTGAAGTTGTTCAGAAGCTGCTGCACGACCACGCCGAAGGCGATGGTGACCAGCGCGAGATAGGTGTCGCGTGTGCGCATCGACGGAATGCCGATGAGGAAGCCGAACAGCGTGGCGGCAATCGCGGCGGCAGGCAGGGTCAGCCAGAAGCTCAGCCCAAAGTTGATAGCCAGCAGAGCCGAGACATAAGCGCCGATGCCGTAAGAGGCACCCGTCGCGAAGTTCGGGATGTTGGCACTGCCCAGCTGGAAGTTGAGCGCCAGCGCCAGAACCGCATAAAGCTGCGCGACGATGAGCAGATGCAGCACATAGGTGTTGTTGCCGACAGCAAACGGAAACAAGAGCACAACAGCGACAGCAGTCGCCAGCGCCACGATCGGCACGCGCGAGAAACTTGCCGTGACGACATCGGTGATCTGCGGCCGTTTCTCGATCAGGTAGAAACCTGCCCCCAGCAGCGCCAGAAGGCCGATCACCTGCCAGCCACCTTCCGCTTTCAGGATGAGATAGAGGAAGGCGGCACCCAGGACCTGGATGCCAACGGCCACGGCGGCTGCGCGACCAAAGCCGAGCGTTTCGGAAGACATGCGCGCGCCCATGCTACACCTTCACCATGACAGGGCGGCCGAGCAGTCCTTCCGGGCGGAAAAGCAGAACGCCAATGACCAGCAGGAAGACGAAGACGAGCCGGTAGGAAGCTCCGTCCGGCACGAAGGTCTGTGCCAGCACCTCGATGCCGGCGATGATCAGACCGCCAAGGATGGCACCGGGCATCGAACCGAGACCACCAATGACCGCGGCGGAAAAGCCGAGCAGGCCGGCCATGACACCGAAGTCGAAACGCGTCACGCCGGCATAGCTGGCGAAGAGCAGCCCGGCGATCGCACCGATCGCCGAGGCAACGAAGAACGTCGCCCGGAAGACACGCGTGTCGCGAATGCCCATCATGCGCGCCACGATGCGGTCTTCGGACGCCGCCCGGATGCGCAGGCCCAGCGGCGTCAGGCGCAGGAAGGCAAAAAGCAGCACAACCAGCGCAAGCGTCAACGCCACCACAAGCAGCGTGAACCAGCCGACCTGGACGCCGGCAATCTCAAATGAAACGCCGGAAACGAGACGCGGAAATGCATGCGGGTTGGAGCCTTGCGGATAAAGATGACGGATCAGTTCGCGAATGACGATGCCGAGCGCAACGGTGGCCACCAGCGCCATCATCGCCGGGGCGTCCCTGAAGCGGCGGATCACCACCTTGTCCAAAATGATGCCGATGAGACCGACAGCGAACACGGCGATACACGCAGCAACGATCAGCCAGACCGGACCGGATACGCCGATCGCGATCGCCAGGGCCTGCGCAGCGGCCAGTGTGATGAACGGCGACGTCATCGCGACGTCGCCATGCGAGAAATGGATGACGTTGAGAACGCCGAAGATCAGGCTGAAGCCGATAGCCAGCAATGCATAGATGCACCCGAGCGTTATCCAGTTCACCAGTTGCTGGACCAGCAGCTCCGCCATATCGCTCCTCTCCAGAGCGGTTCCGTTTTCTAACGGACACGCTCTAACCCCTTGTTTTTATGAAATTCCGGACGGAGAACCGTTACACACTTTTCCTGGAATTGTTCTATTGGAGGCCGAACGATTAGCAGTGCCTCCCCTGTGAGCACATAATGAATCTCCGATGTAGCGGATAGCAATTTCCGAATTTCGCGGGCCGGCAGCGGCGCAATATAGTTGCGTCCAGATGGTGGTCCACGGACCAAAGGAACGCGGCCATCGCGTCAGAAAACGATAAACAGAGGTGGAACCATGCTTAACAGGCGCCGCGCGTTCGCGCGCATATCTTCTTTGCTGGCCGGATCCGTATTCGCGCTCTCCCTCGGGATGGCCGAAGCCAGCGCCGACCAGATCAAGCTCGGCTTCATCGGCCCTCTCTCCGGCGGCAACGCCCAGCAGGGTCTCGGCGCCCGCAACGGCTTCCTGCAGGCCATCGACGAGGCCAATGCCAGTGGCTACCCGCATCAGGTCGAAGGCGTCGTGCTGGACGACGCTTCCGACCCGGCCGTCGGCGTTTCCGCCGCCCAGAAGCTGATCAACGATCCGGCAGTCGTCGGCGCCACCGGCCACTGGAACAGCTCGGTCGCGCTGGCCACCATCCCGGTCTTCAACCGGGCGCAGATGCCGTTCATCGTCTGGGGCGCGGTCAGCCCGAAGATCACCGAGCAGAACCTGCCCAACGTCACGCGCGTCACCCCGACCCTCGTCAATGAAGACAGACCGCTTGCCGAGGCCATCGCCAAGGAAGGCAAGGTCAAGAAGATCGCCATCATCTCCGACACAACAGACTACGGTGCGGCCAACACCAAATGGTTCGGCGACTTCTTCAAGGCTGCCGGTGGAGAGATCGTGTTCTCCGATGCGGCGGCCGTCGGAACGACCGACTTCCGCGCCATGCTGACGACGGCGAAGGCTGCGGCTCCGGATGCGATCTATTTCGGCGGCGTGGTGACCGAGGCGGCGCTCGTGCGCAGCCAGATGGCCGACCTCGGCATGGGTTCGCTGCCTATGTACGGCATTTCCGGCATCTATGATCCGAAGTTCATCGAGATCGCTGGTGCGGCAGCCGAAGGCACGATCGTCGGCACGCCCGCCGTGCAGACCAATCCGAAGCTGGAGGCCTTCTACAAGGCCTATGAAGCCAAGGGTTACTCCGATCCGGCCGGCTCCTATGCGAAATACGCCTATGAAGCCACCCAGATCCTGCTCGAGGTCATCAAGGAGAAGGGCATCGAGGATAAGGAGGCGCTGAGCCAAGCCATTCGCGCGATCAAGCACGAAGGCATCCTGGGAACGGTCTCGTTCGACCAGGATGGCCAGACGCAGATGCCTGTCGAGATCGACCGCTTCATGGTTCACGACGGCAAGTGGGTCAAGATGTGATCGCCCAGCCGGCATTGCGACAGCGTGCGCAATGCCGGCGACCGCTCGCGTCGTGACAAGCCACGCCCCTCCCGTCGAGATCGTCCATATGGATATGAGCCGCCCCGCGCAGCACAAGAAGGCCGTCGAAATCAAGGATGTTTCCAAGGCCTTCGGCACCTTCCAGGCGTTGAAGCCGGTCAGTTTCGACATCTATGAAAATGAGTTCTTCACGCTGCTCGGCCCCTCCGGCTGCGGCAAGACCACGCTGCTGCGCATGATCGCCGGCTTCGAGCAGCCTTCGACCGGCGAGATCGCGCTGCGCGGCACCAACATCCAGTCCCTGCCGCCGCACAAGCGGCGGGTGAACACGGTGTTCCAGAGCTACGCGCTGTTCCCGCACATGACGCTGGAACAGAACATCGCCTTCGGGCTCGAAAACCTGGGCTGGCCAAAGGAGCGCCGCACCGCGCGCGTGGCCGACATGCTGCGTCTCGTGCACATGGAAAAGTTCGCCGGTCGCAAGCCGCAGCAGTTTTCAGGTGGCCAGCGGCAGCGCATCGCGCTTGCCCGCGCGCTCGCGCCCGAGCCGGAGGTGCTGCTGCTCGACGAGCCGCTTTCGGCTCTTGACCTGAAACTCAGACAAGCCATGCGCGACGAACTGCGGACCCTGCAACGCCAGACCGGCATCACCTTCGTCTTTGTCACACACGACCAGGAAGAAGCGCTCGACATGTCGGATCGCATCTGCGTGCTGGGCGACGGCGAGATCCAGCAGCTCGGGACGCCGGCAGACATCTATGAAGAACCATCCAACCGCTTCGTCGCAGACTTCATCGGCGAAACCAATTTCCTCGACGCCGAGGTGATCTCGCTCGATGGTGATCGCGCCACGGTTTCGATCCCTCTCGGCGTCACGCTGAACGCACCGCAGAAACAGGCGGCACTGGGCAGCAGGGCCGTCATGTCCATCCGCCCGGAAAAGATCAGCCTGTCCTCGCAGGACGGCCAGATCACGACCGAAGGCACCATCGTCGGCGCCAACTACCTCGGCGGCTACACACATTACGTGGTGGACGCCAACGGCACCCAGCTGCGCGTCTCAAAACGCAACAGCCAGAGCCGCGACCGCACGCTGGAAGTCGGCCAATCGGTAAAGTTGAGCTTCGCAGCGGAATCGGCGCGGATCCTGGGCGCATGAGCCAGCGCCCGAAAATCCCGAGTTGGAATGTGCTGGGGCTGCTCCCGGCGCAGCTGATCATGCTGCTGACGTTGATCATTCCGGTCGGGATCATCATCCTGGTTTCGTTCTCGACCAGAGGCCCGTATGGCGGCTTCGACTATGTGTTCACCACCGCCCCCTACAAGCAGATCCTGTTCAACGAGGGCTGGAGCGGAGAACTCGAATTCAACCCGCAATATCTGATCGTCGTCGCCCGGACGGTCATCCTGTCGCTGGCCACCACGATAGTCTGCCTCGCCCTGAGTTTCCCGGTCGCCTACTTCATCTCGCTGCAGAAGACGTCGGCCAAGATGCTGCTGATCTATCTGGTGACGCTGCCTTTCTGGGTCTCGATGATCGTGCGCGTCTATTCGTGGATCATCATCCTCGGCAATGACGGGGTCGTCGCCAAGACGCTGCGGGCACTCGGGCTCGGCGAGAACATGGGCAGCCTGCTCTTCACCGACACCGCGATGTTGATCGGTCTCGTCTACAGCTACATCCCGCTGATGATCCTGCCGGTCTTCGCCTCGATCGAGAAGCTCGACCCGGCCCTGGTGGAAGCCTCGCACGACCTCTACGGCAGCCGCCTGACGACGCTTCGCCGCGTGATCTTGCCGCTGTGCCGTCCGGGCATGGCGGCGGGCGGTCCTGCTTGGCGGCGGCAAGACGATGATGATGGGCAACCTGATCCAGCTGCAGTTCGGTGCCGCCCGCAACTGGCCGCTGGGCGCGGCCATTTCCATCGTGCTGATGTGTGCGGTGATGATCTTCCTGCTCTGGCGCGGCATTCAGGCGATGCGCAAGGAAGGCCGGGAGGAGAGCGCATGACCAGCAATGTGCGGCGCTATCCAGGCTTCGGCCTATTTAGCCTGATCTTCTTCGTCTATCTCTATCTGCCGATTGCCGTTGTGGTTTTCTATTCCTTCAACGCCAACCGCATCGTCTCCAACTGGGGCGGGTTCTCGCTGCACTGGTATACGACGGCGCTGTCGAATGCCGCGCTTGTCGGAGCGGTGAAGACGTCGCTGTTCGTGGCCACCATCGCCACGGTGCTTTCCACGATCGTCGCGCTGATGGCAGCGCTTGTGCTGGTGCGCGGCAGGAACGTGCGCTTCCGGCGCATCTCCGAAACGGTGGTCAACCTGCCGCTGCTGCTGCCCGAGATCGTCGTCGCGGTGGCGGTTCTGATCCTGTTTTCCGAGATGGGCCTGACCAACGGCCTGCTGAAACTCACCATCGCGCACACGACATTCTGCATCCCCTTCGCGTTCCTGCCGATACGTGCCAGGTTGCAAGGCATGGACGCCGATCTGGAGGAAGCCGCGCGTGATCTCTATGCCTCGGCCTGGGTTGCCTTTCGTCGCGTGACGCTGCCGCTGATCCTGCCCGGCGTGTTCGCCGGCGCGATGCTTGCGTTCGTGATTTCCATGGACGACTTCATCACCAGCAATCTCCTGAACTCAGGCGGCGCCACGACCTTGCCGGTCTACATCTTTTCACTGATCAAGCAGGGGGTCTCACCGCAGCTCAATGCGATCTCCACCTTGATCATGGTCGTTTCCGTGGCGCTCGCCACCATCGCCTTCCTGCTCCAGCGAAGGCAGTAAACAGAGCGAGCTTTTTCCTAAGCAGCACGTCGGGCAAATGAAATTTATCGCTGGAGCCCGTTTGTTATCGTCCCCTGAAACACAACGATAAGGGGAGCTTCATGTCCGTAAAAACCCGTCTTTCCGTGCTGGCTGCGGCCAGCGCATTCAGCCTTCTCGCCAGCGCATCGGCATGGGCGGAAGGCTCGCTTTCCATCTACGCCTGGGCTGACTCGATCGCCCCCGACGCGGTGGCGAAATTCGAGAAGGAGACCGGCATCAAGGTCACCGTCGACGCCTTCTCCTCGAATGAAGACCTGCTGACCAAGCTGCAGGCCGGTTCATCGGGCTACGATATCGTCACGCCCTCGCAACACTTCGTGAAGATCATGATCGACAGCGGCCTGCTCGAGGACATCGGCGCGAGCTCGATGCCGGCATTCCAGCAGATCCTGCCCGAATGGCAGAAGCAATGGTGGGATCCAACCGGCAACTATTCGGTGCCCCTCGCCTATGGCAACGCCGGCTTCACCGTCAACCGCAACCTCTACAAGGGACCTGTCGACAGCTGGAAGGTCTATTTCGAACCGTCAGAGGAATTGAAGGGCAAGATCGCCAGCCTTGCCCAGCCTGACGAAGTCATCCCTGCCGCGCAGAACTATCTCGGCATCGCCTATTGCAGCGAGGATCCGAAGGAGATGAAGCGCGTGCTCGACCTGCTGCAGGCGCAGAAGCCGTTCGTTGCCGCCTATTCGAGCGACAACATCGAAAACCGTATCGGCGGCGGCGAAGTCGCCATGCACTTCTGGTGGGATGGCAACACCATGCGGGTGCGCCGCAACGACAAGGCCAATGTCGAATACGCCATGCCCAAGGAAGGCCTGGTCGGCTGGCTGGATTCCTACGTCGTACCCAAGGGTGCGACCAATATCGACAATGCCAAGAAGTTCATCAACTTCATGGCCGCGGAAGAAAACGCCACCATCGAATACAACTATTACGGCCATTCCTCGCCGGTGAAGGTGGATGCGAGCAAGGCGCTCTACAACAAGGAGAATGCGCCGGAGCTTTTCCCGACCGCACCGGTCAAGATGGGCCAGGCCTGCTCGCCAGCCGCACAGGAACTGGTCACCAAGGTCTGGACGCAGCTTCTCCAATAGCAGCGCAAACCACACCGCTCCCGCCCATTCGTGGGCGGGAGGCTCTCCTGCTATCGCGGCATAAATCATGAATGACACATACGACTACATCGTCGTCGGCTCAGGCTCGGCCGGTTGCGTGCTGGCTAACCGTCTCAGCGCCAACGCGGCAACAAGGGTCTGCCTGATCGAGGCCGGCGGCAGTGACCAAAACCTGCGGGTGAAGGTTCCCGCCGGAATCCTCTCGCTCTATGGCAACCCGAACTATGACTATTGCTATTTCGGAGTTCCCCAGCCGGAACTGAACGGTCGCCGCATTCCGGTCAATCGAGGCAAGGCGCTGGGTGGTTCAACCTCGATCAACTCCATGGTCTACATACGCGGCGCGGCTGCCGACTATGACGAGTGGGCAGGCCTTGGCTGCGCCGGCTGGTCCTATGACGACGTGCTGCCCGTCTTCAAGAGGCTGGAGCGCAACCTGCTCGGCCAGGACAGGCGGTATCACGGCACGGACGGCGACCTTCTGGTCGACAACCCGCGCGATCCCAACGAGCTTTCGCGCATGTTCGTGGCAGCGGGCAAGGATGCTGGCTTGCCGGAGAACAGCGATTTCAACGCCGGATCGCAATTCGGTGTCGGCATCTACAATGTGACGCAGGACCGGGGGCAACGCTTCAGCGCCTTCACCGCTTTCGCACGTCCGGTTCTCAACCGTCCGAACCTGACCGTATTGAGCGAATGCACGGTCAAGAACGTCGTCGTCTCGGATAAGCGCGTGACGGGCGTGAGCATCCGCCGCAAAGGCATCGACACATTATTGACGGCCGTTCGCGAAGTGGTGCTGTCGGCCGGCGCCATCAACTCACCGCAGATCCTGCTGGAATCCGGGATTGGCCCGGCAGAAGAACTCCGGCGCGTCGGCATCGCGCCGGTCCATGAACTGCCCGGTGTCGGCAAGAACCTGCAGGATCATGTCGACGGCATGATCACGGTGCGCTCGTCGAGCCCGCGCACGCTTGGGCTTTCCGTTGCCAACCTGCCCCGGATCCTCGCCGCGCCCTACAGCTACTTCGCGCGCCGCAAAGGCATGCTGACGACCAATTATGTCGAGGCGGGCGGCTTCGCGCGAACCCGTTACGCGGGCGCAGAACCCGACATCCAGTTCCACTTCGTGCCGGGCTATCGCAGCCATCGCGGCAGGCTGATCGAGTACGGCCACGGCTATGCCATCCACACCTGCGTGCTGCGTCCGAAAAGCATAGGCGAGATCACGCTCACACGTGACGGTGCGTCCACGCCCACGCAGATCGATCACCGTTTCTTCTCGGATGAACAGGACGCACGGGTTCTCGTCGAAGGCATCAAGGTCGCTCGTGCGATCTTCGCATCGTCAGTCTTCGATCCTGTGCGGGGTATCGAGATGCTGCCCGGGAAGGACGTCCGTTCCGACGACGAGATCCTTGCCTATCTGCGCGCCGAGGCGCTGACCGTCTATCATCCGGTCGGCACCTGCAAGATGGGCGACGACGCCATGGCGGTCGTCGATCCTGGAACCCTGAAAGTGCGTGGCCTCGAGGGACTTCGCGTCGCCGACGCCTCCATCATGCCGAAGCTGATCGCCGGCAATACCAACGCGCCGAGCATGATGATCGGCCAGCGCGCGGCGGACATGATCCTGCAATCCTAGCCAGGAATTGCTCCCGAGCGGCCAACGTACCGCTCGGGAGCCCGCTTCAGGCAAACACGGCTATTTGGCCAGATGTTCCTGCAGCGCTTTCCAGCCGGCCGCGAAAACGTGATCGGAAACGATCTCAACGTATTTTCCGGTGTCTTCCGGTTCCTCGTCGAAATTGGCGACCCATTCGGCGAAGGTGCGGTTGCCGTCCGTGATCGGCAGCAGCCGGATCGAGGCGACATAGTTCTTCACCGGGAAGGCCGGCTTCACGAAGCTGTAGGACAGGGAGTGCTCGCTGTCGCTGAGGGCAAGCAGTTGTTCGCGCACATGGGCGCCGTCCTGGAGATAGAAGGAACGGATCGAACCGACGGAATCGCTCGCCGCTCCGCCCTCGATCTCGCTTTTGGCGATCGCCGGATGCCAGGTCGGCAGCCCGTTGAAGTCGCGCACGGTCTTCCACACGGTTTCGATCGGCGCGTCGATCACCGCGCTTGCATAAGCCTTGGCCACATTCCTCTCCTATTGTTGGACGACCAGATTCTTGAAGGCCTGCGTCTGTGCGACGAGGGCCTTTTCCACCGGCAGGCGCTCCATGCTCGATGCGCCATAGAAGCCATGACAGCCGGGGCATTGCTGCAGGATGTAGCGGGCATCCTCAGGCTCGGCGATCGGGCCGCCGTGGCAAAGGATGATGATGTCCGGGTTGATCGCGCGGGCGGCCGCGGCGATGGCGTTGATCTCGCCGACGCAATCCTGCAACGTCAGCGCCGTGTCGGCGCCGATCGTGCCGCCTGTGGTCAGGCCCATATGCGCCACGATGATGTCGGCGCCGGCTTCCGTCATCGCCCGGGCATCATCAACCGAAAAGACATAGGGCGTGGTCAGCATGTCCTTGCTGCGCGCCAGGCGAACGAGGTCGACCTCCATCGCATAACCCATGCCGGTCTCTTCCAGGTTTGCCCTGAACTTGCCGTCGATCAGGCCGACCGTCGGGAAATTCTGGATGCCGGCAAAACCGATCTCCTTCAGTTGATCCAGGAAGGGATCGAACTGGCAGAATGGGTCGGTGCCATTCACGCCGGCGAGCACCGGCGTGTGCTTGACCACCGGCAGCACTTCACGCGCCATATCGACGACGATCTCGTTGGCATTGCCATAAGCGAGCAGCCCGGCCAGCGAACCGCGCCCGGCCATGCGGTAGCGGCCGGAATTGTAGATGACGATCAGGTCGATGCCGCCGGCTTCTTCGCATTTGGCCGAGAGGCCGGTGCCGGCACCACCGCCGATGATGGGGATCTTCGCCTTGATCTGTGCGCGAAACTTGTCCAGCAACTGGCTTCGTTCAAATCTCATACTACCGACCTTTGCTGATTTCATTGAAGTGGCGAACGACTTCGGAACTGAATTCCGGGGCGTTGATCGCATGCGGCACCCTGAGCACCTGGCGCTCGGCGGTCTGCTGGACCGTGCTCTCGATGGCGGCAAACAGGGCCTCGTCGGCTGCCGGATCGTGGAATGGCTGGCCGGGAGCGTCGAGCAGCGAGACGCCGCCGAGCGGCAGCAGGAAACACACCGGGCCAATGCTGCGGTTCAGGCGCTCGCCGATCCATTTGCCCATCGCCACGTTTTCCTCCAGCGTCGTACGCATCAGCGTGATCTGGGGATTGTGGATGTAGAGGTTGCGATTGCGATACTTCTCCGGGACCGTGTCGATGCCCGCGAAATTGACCATGTCGAGCGCGCCGCACGAACCGACATAAGGCAGGGGCGACTGCGCCAGGAAAGAGAACCTGTCTTCCGTCGCCGGCAGGATGCCGCCGAAAAGCAGGTCGCAGACTTCCGTGGTGGTGATGTCGAGCACGCCTGCAAGGAAGCCGGAAGACGCCAGCTTTTCCATCGACTGGCCGCCGATGCCGGTGGCGTGGAAAACCAGGCATTCGAAGCGGTCGTGCAATTGCTCCACGACCTGGGTGACGCAAGGCGTGGTGACACCGAACATGGTCAGGCCGAGCGCCGGTCTGTCTTCCTGCTCAAGTTCCTGCCGGTTGCGGACCATGCCGGCAATCGAATTGGCGGCGTTCGACAGGACGGTCCGCGATATCCGGTTGAGGCCGGCGATGTCGGTGATCGAGTTGACCATGGCGATGTCGTTGGGACCGACATAGGCGCTCACATTGCCGGCAGCCACGGTGGAGACCATCACCCTGGGTGTGCCGACCGGGAGAACACGCATGGCCTGCGTCACCATGGCGGTGCCGCCGGAACCGCCGAGGCCGATGATGCCGCCGACATCATCCCGCGACAGGATGAACCGCTCGAAGGCAAGCCCCATGGCCGAAACCGCCGAACCGCGGTCTCCGGTGAAAACTGCCGCGACGCCGCCGGGATGAAACCCAGCGACCGTTTTGGCGTCGATATCGGCATTGGCCGACGGCTTGTCGGTGGAAAGATCGACCAGCACAGCCGAAACGCCCTGTGCCCGGATGATCCTGGTCACATAATGGAGTTCATCACCTTTGGTGTCGCAGGAACCAGCCACATAGACGGTCTTTGGAACGCTCATCTCTTCCTCCTCAAACGCTTCTTTTCTTGATGCCGCGCAGGCCGAGACCGATCATCGCGAGCAGCGTGATGGCATAGGGCGCAATGTCGGTGATCTGATTGGGCAATCCCTGCCCTTGCAGCCGCAACCCGACGGCATCGGCGAGCCCGAAACCGAGACAAGCCAGCGCAATGCCCAAGGGATGGGCGCGTCCCAGCATCACCGCGACGACGGCTATCCAACCGCGCCCGGCCGTCATGTTCTCCGCGAAGAGCGCGACGGAGCCGAGCGCCAGTTGCGCTCCGGCCAGGCCGCACAGGCCGCCAGCCAGGATGATGATCGCCGTCTGGTAGCGGCTGACATTCGCTCCCATTGCCGCCGCTGCCGACGGCACCTCGCCAATGCCGCGCAAACGCAGCCCCCAGGGCGTGCGGAACAGGTAGATGTTGAAGATGAGCACAAGCAGCCAGGACAGATAGACGAGCGCGTTGTGTCCGAGGATCGCGCCGAGCACCGGCACGTCCGCCAGCGCTGCAATGTCGAACCTGGGCAGTGCAGTGACCGACGGATCGACCAGCGTGCCGGTCACGCCGAAAATCGCCCCCAGCAGATAGGTGGTCAGGCCGGAGGCGAGCAGATTCAGGCCGATACCGATGACGATGGGATCGCCGCCAAGACGTGCACCGCCAAGCGCCAGGGGCGAGGCGAAGATCGCCGTGCAGAAAACAGCCGAGACAACCGCAAGGACAGGTGAGCCAAAGGCGATGCTGGTCGCGACGGCAACAAAGGCGCCGACCAGCATCTTGCCTTCCAGTGCGATGTTGAACACGCCGGCGCGCTCGCACAAGGCACCGGCCATCGCGGCAAGCAGCACCGGCGTCATCAGGTCGAGAACTTGCGAAAGCAGCATGTTGAGCATGGCCTATCGCTTCCTGAAGAGGATCGGGCGCGCGGCGAGGCAAAGGATGATCAGCGCCTGCAACACCCATGTCAGGACCGCCGGCAGACCCAGCGCCCTCTCCATGGAAAAGCCTCCGACCTGAAGCGCGGCGAAGAACACCGATGTGACGATCGTCGCGATCGGGCTGGCCATGGCAAGGACGGCGGCCATCAGCCCGGACCAGGTATAACCAGGTGCAAGCAGAGCGCCGTCGGTGAAGCGGTACTGTTGCCCCAGGATCAGCAGGGCGCCGACGAGGCCGGCCAGTGCACCGCTGAGGAATGCCACGCGTTGTGTTTGCCGCGACAGGTTCACGCCCGAATACTGCGCGAAGCGAGCGTTGAGGCCGGTCATGCGCCATTCGAAGCCGTTGACCCCGCTTCTGTCGTTGACCACGATCACGACGGCCACAACCGCCATGATGACCATGGCCATGCTGACCGGCAGGTCGAAGATGTGGGCGGGCAGCCGCGCTCCCGAGGCGACACGATAGGTCTCCGGCATGCCGGTGGCCGGGTCGCGCAACGGATAGCGCACGAGATAGGATGTCAGGCCGCGCGCGATGTAGCTGAACAGCAGGCTTGCAATCAGGAAGGGGATGCCGAGGCTGAGCTGCAGGACCGCGGCAAGCCAGGCATAGAGTCCGCCGGCGCAGATGGCAGCGGCCAATGCCAGGACCGCCCGGGCGACACCTGGAACAGGCAGGTAAAGCGCGACCAGTGCGGCGGCGAGACCGCCGATCAGCATCTGCCCGTCACCACCCAGATTAACCAGCCCCGCCCGCAACGCGATCGCAGCCGCCAGCGCCATGCCGACCAGAGGCACGGAGCGGGCCAGCGTCTCGTCCAACCCGCGTCCGAGAACAGCCCCCTTGGCGATCTCAAGGTAGACCGAGATGGGATTGGCGCCGGTGAGCCCGACGACAAGTCCCCCAAGCGCGACCGCGGCCGCGATGGAGAACAGGATTGCCGCCAGGCGGGATTTCGTATCGAGAGCCGCTGCAATCATCTGGTTTCCGCTCCCCCCATCATCCAGCGGCCGACAGTGTCCTCGTTCATGTCGCTTCCGGTGAGACTGGCGTTGATGCGCCCCTCGAACATCACGAGAATCCGGTCCGAAAGCGCGAGCAGTTCGGTCAGGTCGGACGACACCACCAGGATCGCCCGGCCCTTGTCGCGCTCGGCAATCAAGGTCTGGTGGATGAATTCGATGGCGCCGACATCGACGCCGCGGGTCGGCTCCTCGACGATGATCAGCGGTGAGCCGTGTTCGACTTCGCGGGCGATCACGACTTTCTGCATGTTGCCGCCCGACAGGGAGCCTATCGGCAGTTGCTCGGAGGCAGCCTTCACCCTGAACCGTTCGATCAGTTTACGCGCCTGGGCGCGAATCGCATCCTTGCGCAGGAAACCCTTTCGGGAGACAGCAGCATTGCGGTGCGTGCCGAAGACGATGTTTTCGGCGATCGAGGCCGCGGGTGCCGTGCCTGTCAGATGACGATCTTCCGGCACATAGGAGATGCCCGTCGCCCGGCGGCGTGCAATCGGAAACCTGGAGATGTCCTGACCGCCGATGCTCACCATGCCTGTCGACGGCTCAAGGCCCATGACCGCCGAGATCAGCTGCGGCTGCCCGTTCCCCGAAACACCGGCGATGCCGACGATCTCGCCCGGACGGACGTCGAAGGAAACGCTGTCCACGACCGTGACGGCCCCCTTGCGAACCGACAGATCCTTGACCGAAAGCATCGGCTGGGCATCGGATGTGACCTTCGACGCAACCGTCGGTGGCACGTTGCGGCCAACCATCGCCCTGATGATCTCGGCCTCGTTCGTTTCCCGGGTCGCCAGGGTGCCGGAGACGCGACCGTCACGCATGACCGTGATCTTGTCGGTGATGGCGATCACCTCAGGGATCTTGTGGGTGACGAGGATGAGGGCCATGCCCTTGCCGGCCAGCTCGCGCATGGCGGAAAACAGGCCGTCCCGCTCCTGCGGCGTGAGGACGGCCGTCGGCTCGTCCAGGATCAGGATCCTGGCCTCGCGCGACAGCGCCTTCAGGATCTCGAGGCGCTGGCGGATGCCCACCGCCAGATCGCGGACCCGGCTGTCCGGATCGATCTCGAGACCATGCCTGGAGCCGAGACGCCGGACGAAATCGCGCGCGGCATCTGCGGAGACAAACGGCCCTTGCCTGGGCTCGTTCTGGAACACCAGGTTTTCCCAGACCGTCAGATCGGGGAACTGCCTGAAGGTCTGGTGGACCATGCCGATGCCGGCTGCGATCGCGCCCAGCGGGCTGGCGAAATCCATGGCCTTGCCGTCGACCAGGATTTCCCCGGCGTCGGGTTTGAGCAGACCGTAGAGGATGTTCATAAGGGTGGACTTGCCTGCCCCATTCTCCCCCATCAGCGCATGGATCTCACCGCTGTTGACAGACAGGCTGATCCCGTCATTGGCAACGACACCGTCAAATCGCTTGGTGATGCCCTCCATCTGAAGCAAGGTCATCATCGCGCTCCAAGGTCGCGTTATTGCGCCATCGGATCAGGCACGGTGATCGCGCCCGAAACAATCTTGGCCTGGATATCCTTGAGCTGGCCGATGACTTCCGGCTTCTCGGCGATCTTGCAGCCCGACGAGGCGACCGCGTCCGTGGTGGCGACCAGTTCGAGGCCACCTTCGGCAAGACCGAAGCTCACCACCGGCTTGGCCGACCCCTTCAGGATGCCGTCGATGGTGGCTGGCAGAATGACGTCCACCTTCTTCAAGGTGCTGTCGAGGATGGCGCCGGGCGCATCGCCGCATTGATTGACGTCGAGACCGATGGCCATCGCGCCCGGCTTATCGGCGACTGCCTTGAAGACGCCGCCATTGCTGCCGGCGGCAACCGCATAGATGCGGTCCGCGCCGTTCGATAGCTGCAGGGTCGCCTGCGTCTGCGCCCGCACCGGATCCTGGAACGGGTTGTCCCCACCGATCCATGAGGTGGGCAGCACGTTGATGTCGGGACGGGTCGCCTTGGCGCCGAGCGCGAAGGAATCCGTGTAGCGATGCAGGAACGGGATATCGAGCGCACCGATGACGCCGACCGTCTTGCTGGTCGAGGTCAGTGCAGCTTCGGCTCCGGCCAGATAGGCTGCCTCCTGTTCGCGGAAGACCGCGCAATAGACGTTCTTCGGTGCATCCGGAATGCAGGTGTCGACGATGACGAAGTTCGTGTCCGGGTATTCCGGCGCAAGGTCAGCGATGATGTCGCCGAACTCGAACCCCATGACCGCGACGATCGACGCCTTCATGTCGATTGCCGCCTGGACATGCTGCCGGCGGGTGGATGGATCGGTGCCTTCGAATATCTTGGCCTTGGCGCCCTGATCTGCGGCCGCCTTTTCGATGCCGGTCTTCCCCAGACCGAGGAACTTGTTCACACCGATGCGGCTCGGCGTGACCAGGACGAACGAATTTTCTTCAGCGCGGACCGGAACGGATGCCGCAGAAAGGGCAAGTACCGAGCCCAGGCAGAGATGCAAGAGTTTGCTGGCAGTCGTCATTTTTGAACCCCACAGGCAAGCATGAATGTTGCAACGGAACACACGCACATGCCGCGTAGTCCGCCAGGGAAATAGCCTCAATACGGCGTATCGCCGCCATCGGTGTTGATGGATTGGCCGCGGATGATCATGGCGTCGTCGCTCAGCAGGAACGAAATCGTCCTTGCCACCTCGACTGGATCGATATGCCGACGCAGTTGCGAGCTGATAAGCTGCTCGAACACGTCATCCGGGGCCTGCTTGACCAGGTCGCCATAGGCGACGGCAACCTCGCGCAGCATGTCCGTTGCCATGCCGCCAGGGCAGACACAGTTCACATTGATGTCGTTGGGGGCGAGCACTTCCGACAGCACCCGCGTGAAATTGATCATCGCCGCCTTGCTGGCACTGTAGGCGAGCGACTGGGTGTGGCCCTTCTTGCCGGCCTCCGATGCGACATTGACGATCGCGCCCTTGATGCCCTTGGCGATCATCGCCTTGGCCACGAGACGTGAGGCTTCGAAGGCGCCGAAGACGTTGATGGCGAAGACACGCTCCCAGTCGGTCCAGGGCGTTTCAAGCGGATCGACGTGACGGACAATGGCTGCGCAGTTCACCAGGCCGTCAATGCCGCCAAGACGCTGCTCGGCCTGATCGATCGCAGCCGCGATCGAGCCAGCATTGCCGAGGTCGACCACGACGGCGCTCGTGCTGCCGCCATCCTTGTTGAGATCCGCAATCGCTTCGGTCAGTGCCTGTTCGCGCACGTCGCCGATGATCACCGAGGCGCCTTCGGCTGCGAGCAATGCAGCCGCAGCCTTGCCGGCACCGCCTGCACCGCCAAGAACGAGATAACGTTTGTTTGCGTGTGACCGTACCGGCGCAACCTGGCGCACGGCCAGCGGGCGATGTTCGCCCCTGGTGGCAAAAGAGCCCATATCTCCTCCCCTTGGACCTCCAGATCGAGGCCTCTTATCCGTTTTCCCGAAAGTGAAATTGCTCTACTGGGCGGCATCTGGCAAAGTCCACTTGTCGAGAAGTGGACCACGTATGAACAGGATTTCACCCGCGCGCATCAGCCGGCTCATCGGCGGCTGGCAAACGGCCGAAGGCAAGGTTCCTCAGCAGCTCAGCCTGGCGATCGGCCGGCTGATAACGGCCAGGGAGCTGCCGGCGGGTGCCCTGATGCCGTCGGAACGGACACTGGCAACCGCCCTTGCGGTCAGCCGTGGGTCCGTCGTTGCAGCCTACGCGTCGCTGCGCGACGCCGACGTGCTCGACAGCCGCCATGGCAGCGGTCACCGCATCATCGCATCGGCGAACGCACCCGGCGTCGCGCACACGCGCCTTGCCGGCGAGATGCAGGCGTTGCCCGAAGACATCGACATGACCAGCGGTGCCCTGCCGCCGTCTCCCATCCTGACCGAGGCACTGGCGGCGTTGCGGGGCGCCGATCTGGCGAGTGTTGCGTCCGGCCTCGGCTACGATGCGTCCGGGCTGCCGGCACTGCGCTGGGCCGTCGCGCGTTATTATACGGACCTCGGCTTGCCCACGCATTCCGACAACATACTCATCACCAGCGGTGCGCAGCAGGCGGTGTGGCTGCTGGCCAACGCCCTGGTCGATGCGTCGGACGCGGTGGTCGTGGAGGATCCCGCCTATCGCGGCTCGCTGGAGGTCTTTCGCCGCCGCAATGCCAGGATCGTGCCGGTCGGCATCAGCGCCCACGGCCTGGACATGGACCAGCTTGAAAGGGCGCTCAAGAACCGGCCAAAGCTGCTCTACCTTTTCCCGGAAGTGCACAATCCGACGGGACGATCGCTGGACGACGCAGGCCGCCGCGACCTGGTCGACCTGCTCGACCGCTATCCGACCTTCCTTGTCGAGGATGGCGCACAGAACGAGCTGTCGACGATCGCCGGGGCAACACCGCGGCCGATCGCCGGCCAGGCAAAGTCCGACCAGATCGCCACGATCGGCACGCTCTCCAAACTGTTCTGGGGCGGCATCCGTATCGGCTGGATCCGTGCAAACCCGCCGATGATAAAACGGCTGGCAAGCTTCAAGGCGGTCAACGATCTTGGCTGCTCGATGTTCGACCAGCACCTTGCCGTCGGCCTGCTCGAAAACATCCAGGCGGCGCGGGCGTATCGGCACGAGGAGATCAGCAGCCATCTCAAGGTCGCCGAAGACCTGATTTCCGGACGGGCTCACGGTCGCTGGCATTGGTCGCAACCGGCCGGCGGCACCGCCATGTGGATCCACATGCCGGGCGTCGACACGGTGTCGCTGTGCCAGGAAGCACAGCGACACCGCCTCCTGCTCTCTGCCGGGCCGGGCTATTCAGCGCAGGAGAATTTCGGCGACTTCATTCGCCTGCCCTTCGTGCGTCCGGCCGAGACGATGCAGTTTGCGATCGAAACGATTTCCGACCTGGCGCTACGAAGGACAGCAGCCTAGCGAGGCGATCGTCCTACTGTTCGAGATTGACGTAGGATTCCGGGAAGAAGCGCGGCGTGCACAAGCAATAGAATTCCAGGTCGACCGAACCGGTATTTTCGATGCGCTGCGGCGCCTGAGCCGGGATGACCGCCTGATCGCCCACCATCAGCTTGCGCTTGACGCCGTTGACTTCGAGTATCCCTTCGCCCTGGCGAACGATGTAGCGCTCGATCACGCCGGTGAGGCTATGCAGTTGTGTGGTCACACCAACTTCGACACGCGCCACCGCCAATGATGCCTCCGGCGATGCTTCGGTGTTGTGCAATTCGGTGATGTAGCAGCGCTCGTCGGTCCAGAACTCGCCCTTGTTGTTGGCGACAACGATCTTCTGATCTTCAGTCAAGGTTTTCCTCCCGCTTGTTGGCAGCGCGAAGGAACCGATCGACCCCGCTGTCCGCAAGTTCCACTTTGCGGGAAGTGGTCCGATTGTCTCTGCCGCAGCGACAGTGCGTTGCATTGCCTTCCATTGAAGCCGGGGATCGATGTGCTACATCCTTTGCCATGAAAAACATCGGCTTTCTCTCCTTCGGCCATTGGTCGCCCTCCCCGCAATCGCAGACGCGCTCGGCGTCGGATGCACTTCTGCAATCGATCGACCTTGCCGTCGCCGCCGAGGAACTGGGCGCCGACGGTGCCTATTTCCGCGTGCATCATTTCGCCCGCCAGCTGGGCTCGCCCTTTCCATTGCTCGCAGCGGTCGGGGCCAGGACGAGCCGTATCGAAATCGGCACGGCCGTCATCGACATGCGTTACGAAAACCCGCTCTACATGGCCGAGGATGCCGGCGCGGCCGACCTGATCGCCGGCGGGCGCCTGCAGCTCGGCATCAGCCGCGGCTCGCCGGAGCAGGTGATCGATGGCTGGCGCTATTTCGGCTACGCACCGCCGGAGGGCCAGAGCGACGCCGACATGGCCAGACGCCATGCGGAAGTCTTCCTCGACGTTCTCAAGGGCCAGGGTTTCGCACAACCCAATCCACGCCCGATGTTCCCCAATCCACCCGGCATGTTGCGCCTCGAGCCGTTCTCCGAAGGGCTGCGGGACAGGATCTGGTGGGGTGCGGCCACCAACGCCACGGCGGAATGGGCTGCAAAGCTCGGCATGAACCTGCAGAGCTCGACGCTGAAATTCGATGAAAGCGGCAAGCCGCTGCACATCCAGCAGGCTGAACAGATCCGGGCCTTCCGCGCGGCATGGAAAGAAGCCGGCCACACACGCGAGCCGCGGGTTTCAGTCAGCCGCAGCATCTTCGCACTGGTCGATGATCGCGACCGCGCCTATTTCGGCGGCAGCGATAGCCAGGACCATTTCGGCTACATCGAAGCGGATACACGGGCGGTCTTCGGCCGCACCTATGCGGCGGAACCCGACGTGCTCATCGAGCAGTTGAAGCAGGATGACGCCATCACTGAAGCCGACACGCTGCTGCTGACGGTGCCCAACCAGCTGGGCGTCGACTACAACGCCCATGTCATCGAGTCGATCGTCAAGCATGTCGCGCCAGCGCTCGGCTGGCGCTGACGGAAATGACGGCGCTCACCGCCTATTGCGGTGAGCGCCCGTTCATCAATTTGGCCTGCAGGATGACGACGACCAGCAGGAAGGCGCCGCGTATCACCGACTGCCAGTAGGCGGACAGCGAGATGACGCCAAGGCCATTCTCGAAATTGAGGATGTTGAAAACCATCGCAAGCAGGATGGCGCCTGCCAGGGTCGCACCGACGGAACCGACCCCTCCGGACAACAGCGTGCCGCCGACGACGACGGACGAAATTGCAAACAGCTCCCAGCCCACGCCCTCGGTCGGCTGGCCAGCTCCGAACTGCGCGGCCAGGATGACGCCAGCCAGTCCGGCGAGAAGGCCGGAGGTCGCGTAGACGCCAAGCAACGTTCGCCCAACTTTCAGCCCCATCAGCTTCGCCGTCGCCTCACCATCCCCGACTGCGAGGATACGCCGGCCGACCGGATGGCGCTCCAGCGCGATCCAACCAACGACGTAGCAGGCGATGGCGATCCAGGCCGGGATTGGGAAACCGAGGAAATCATCCTGGCCGATCGAAACAAAGGCAGTGTCATAGGATGCGGAGACGGACTGATTGCCGGACAGCAGCAGGGCCGTGCCGTAAGTGGCCAGCATCGCCGCCAGGGTGGCGATGAACGGCTGTATACGCAGCCGCGTGACGACCAGCCCGTTGACGATGCCAACCGCGAGACCCGCGGCCATGCCTCCCAGAAGTCCTGCCGGCCATCCGTAGGGCGACAATATTGCCGCGACCACGCTGGTCATCGCTGCTGTGCCACCGACCGACAGGTCGATGCCGCCGGTCATGATCACCAGCGCCATGCCGAGCGCGATCAGCATGAACATGGAATTGTAGCGCAGGAACGAAAGGATGTTGTAGCTCGACAGGAAGTTGTCGTAACGCAACGCGCCAAAGATCAGCAAAGCGAACACGACCGTGATCACGCACAGCCGCGCGAGCTGAAGATTGGAATGCGGTATCAACGCCGCGACGACATTCGAGCGCGAAGTTTCCTGCATCATGTCCGGTCCGCGCTTTGCTGGATGTAGACGGCCGCCACGATCAGCCCTGCCTTGACGACGAGTGCGGCGGCATCCGGCACGCCATTGGCGAGCAAGGTATAACGGACGAGCTGGATAACGCAGGCGCCGAGCAAGGTGCCGATGATGTTTGCCCTGCCACCGGTCAACAACGTGCCGCCGACCGCGACCGCGGCAATGGCATCGAGCTCCATGCCAAGCCCGACCAGATTGGCGTCACTGGCCGAGTTCCTCGCCACGACGATGAGCCCGGCGAGGCCCGCCAGCACACCGCTGATGACATAGACGAAGCGCTTCACCCGCTTTGCCGGAATGCCCGAAAGGCGTGCCGCCTTTTCATTGCCGCCGACAGCCAGGATCTGACGCCCCAATGCGGTGCCCTTGATCAGGAAGGCGGCCGCAGCCACCACCACAACCATGATCAGCACCTGCGTCGGGATGCCGAAGACATGCCCCAGCGCCACGAACTGGAAAGCCTCGTTCTTGAACACCTGGAGGTTGCCGTTGGTCATCACCTGGGCGATGCCGCGCCCGGCGGTGAACAAAACCAGGGTCGCCACGATCGGTTGGATCGAATAGTGGGTGACGAGGAACCCATTGAACCAGCCGAGCAGGCCGGCCACGACCAGCGGCACGATGAACGCCAGCGGCAGAACCACCAGCGGGTTCGTGGTGGGCGCCAGCCCCCCCATCAGGATCATTGGCGCGAGCGCCCCGGCGATCGCCATCAGCGAACCGACCGACAGGTCGATGCCCCCGGTCGCGATCACCAATGTCATGCCGACCGCGACGATGACGATGGTGGCAACCTGGGTCAGGTTCACATTGAGGGTCTGGAGCGACAGGAAATTCGGCGTCGCGATGACGTTGAAGGCGATCAACAGCAGAAACGCCAGCAAGGTACCGTAACGGCTCAGCCATGCAGCGAGGTTGAAGCGTCTCGCGGGACCGGCAGTGTCTTGCGCAGCGGTCATGCCGGCACCTCCTGATGGGCCATGGCGGACAGGAGATTGGCTTCAGTGATTTCCTCGGATGCCAGCCGGCGGACAGAGAGGCCATCGCTCAAGACCGTGACGTGATCAGCCGCGGCGATCAACTCCTCGAGTTCGGAGGAGATCATCAGTACGCTCAAGCCCTCATCCGCAAGGCTGCGCAGCAGCTTCAGGATCTCGGCCTTGGCGCCGACATCGATGCCGCGCGTCGGTTCGTCGACGATCAGCAGACGCGGATTCATGCAGAGCCAGCGCGCAAGCAGGACCTTCTGCTGGTTGCCACCCGAGAGTTCACGGATCGGCTGCTCGGGCGAGGAACATTTGATGCCGAGTGCGGCGATGTATTTTTCGACGATCGCCCGTTGGGCGGCCTTGTCGATGATACCGGCCTTCTGCAGCTTCGGCAGGATGGCGAGTGTCATGTTCTCTCGCACGCTCATCTCCGGCACGATGCCTTCGATCTTGCGGTCCTCGGAAACAAAACCCATGCCGTCGGCGATGGCGTCGGCCGGAGCGATATAGTTGCTCTCCCGTCCATCGACCTTGACGGTTCCCCGCTCCTTGCGGTCGGCAGCATAAATCAATCGCGCGGTTTCGGTGCGGCCGGCGCCAAGTAGCCCGGCGAGACCGGCGATCTCGCCCCTGCCTATGTTGAAAGAGACATCGCGCACCCGGACACCCGCGCCCAGGTTCTCGACGCCGACGAGTGCGGCCCCTTCGTTGTCGCCATGCGCGCGTTTCTTGAAGGTGAAGGCGGCGAGTTCCTTGCCGAGCATGGTCCTGACCAGTTCGACCTTGGATATGTCCTTCATCGGGCTGACCGCCACGGTGCGGCCATCGCGCATGATGGTGACCCGGTCGCAGATGGCGAACAATTCGTCCAGCCGGTGGCTGATGAAGATCGCCGCGACACCGTCGGCCTTCAAGGTCCGGATGGTTTCGAACAGCACGGCGACCTCGCGCTCGTCGAGCGAGGACGTCGGCTCATCGAGAATGAGCAGCCTGGCGTTCTGGGTGACGCCGCGTGCGATCGCGACCATCTGCCGGGTCGCGGCCTCGAAATCCTGCAGCGGCCGGCTCACATCGATATCGAGCTTGAAACGTCGCAGCACTGTCGCGGCATCTGCCTGCATCCTTGCACGGTCCACCAGGCCAAAGCGGCGCGGCTCGCGACCGAGAAAGATGTTCTCCGCCACGGTGCGGTTAGGCGCGAGGTTGATCTCCTGGTAGATGGTGGCAATGCCGCCCGCCTGGCTCTCGGCAGTGGAGCCGAACCGGACCTCCCTGCCCTGGAACTCTATCCTGCCGGTATCATGCGCATAGGCGCCGGTCAGGATCTTGATCAGCGTGGATTTGCCGGCGCCGTTCTGGCCGATCAGCGCCATGGTTTCGCCAGGCTCCACTGCAAGCGAAGCGTCGGTGAGAACGCGGACATCACCAAAGCTCTTGTTGATGCCCGTCATCGACAACAGCATCGCAAATCCTCCCTTGGTGATGGTTTGTACACTCAACCCGGGATGCGCAAAAGAAAAGCGGTCGAAACGCTCCTCGATACGTTCCGACCGCAGGTGGGGAGATGAATCAGTAAGCGCCTGACACCTCAGCCGCGGCGTTGGATGTGTCGTAGAACTTGTCCTTGTTCTTCACCCAGGCCTCGATCTTTTCGCCACCGGCATAACGCTTCAGCGTCTCATAGGCGATCGGGCCGAAGCGCGGATTGCATTCGACGACAGCGCCGATCTTGCCATCGGCAATTGCCTGGACGGCTTCCTTGCCACCGTCGATGGACAGCACCAGCACATCGGTGCCCGGCTTCTTGCCCGCGGCTTCGAGCGCTGCGATCGCTCCGAGCGCCATCTCGTCATTGTGGGCATAGATGACATTGGCGTCGGGATGCGCCTGTAGCAGCGCCTCCGCAATCTGGCGCCCCTTGTCGCGCGCGAAATCACCCGACTGCGAGGCGACGATTTCGAAACCGCCGGCCGCCTTGATGGCTTCGTCGAAGCCCTTCTTGCGGTCATTGGCCGGCGACGAGCCGGTGGTGCCTTCCAGCTCGATGATCTTGGTCTTGCCGTTGGCGTTCTTCACCAGCCATTCGGCAACGCGCTTGCCTTCCTCGACGAAGTCCGAGCCGATGAAGGTGACGTAGTCCTTGCCGGCAACAGCCAGCTTGGGATCGACGCTGCGGTCCAGGAGAATGACCGGAATGCCTGCCTTCTTGGCGGCGAGCACCGCCGGGATCAGCGGCTTTTCCTCGCGCGGCGCCAGGAAGATGAGATCGACACCCTGCGCTATCATGGAATTGACGTCGGCAACCTGCTTGGCCGCGGAGCCTGCCGCATCCGTGTAGACGAACTGATAGCCGAGCTTGGCGGCCTCGGCCTTCATGCTTTCAGTCTGGGCGATGCGCCATGGATTGTTGGACTCGGTCTGGGCGAAGCCAACCTTGTAGCTGTCCTTCTTGGCCAGCGGCGGCAGATCTGCGGCCATGGCCACGGTGGACACAAGGCCCAGCACGCCGAAGGCGCTTGCGGTCATCAATAAAGTACGGCGGGTCAGTGACATCGAGGGTTCCTCCAGATGGGCAACCGGCTCCTCCAGCCGGGCAGACGTCGGTCTGCTGATCACCGATCAATCCTACGATAATTTTATTAGCAGTCAATGCGGGATATTTGCGAGACGGCATTATCGAAACCCGGCATGAAAGCAGGAGCGTGATATGCCTCAAATACGGGTAAAATGCGCCAATTCCTGCCAAAATCAGTGGGTTAACAGTCGCTCGGAATAGAAAAACCGCGCAAAATCAGTCATACAGAGACCTGCCGTTCCAAAATCCGATCACCGCTTGATAATTTTATGATCAAATGACTATGATGCTATCGACGGGTCGAGAAACCATTGCGGGCACGATCGTGAATTCAAGGCGAGGACCAGCGCTGTGAGTCAGAGCAACGGCGGCGAGAAACGCCAGGGACGACCGACCATGACGGACGTCGCCCGTATTGCCGGCGTTTCGCAGTCAAGCGTCTCGCTCGTGCTGAACCAGATGACGGGCGCCCGAATATCTCCGGAAACCAGGCAACGCGTGCTCGAGGCTGCCAGGCAGGTGAACTACCAGTTACCGGGGATCAGGGGGGAGATATCATCCGATGCCGAGGGGCGGACGATCGCCTACATCGTCGACGAAATCTCCACCAGTCCGCATCCGGTGGTCAGCTTCGATGGCGCGCGTGACTTCGCCTTCGAGCAGGATTTTCTGGTGGCCGCCTATGTGACGCGCTCCAATCCGCAACTGGAAGCAGCGACCATCGAAGCGATCAAACGCGACAAATCGATCGTCGGCGTGATCTACTCCTCGATCTTCACCAGGCGTGTGACAGTGCCTCAAGCCCTTCAGGGACTCCCAACTATCCTGCTGAATTGCTACGGCGAAGCGCGGCGCCACATTTCGATCCTGCCGGGCGAAGTTGCCGGCGGCTTCACCGCGACCGCCCATCTCACCGGCCTGGGCCATCGCCGCATCGGCTTCATCAACGGCGAGCCGTGGATGGATGCTTCCATCGACCGCCTCAAAGGTTATCGGCAGGCACTCGCCACCGCCGATATCGCCTTCGACGAAACGCTGGTACGCAGCGGCGACTGGCTGCCGTTGACCGGTTATCACCATGCACGCGACCTGCTGTCGACCGACAATCCGCCGACCGCCATATTCTGCGGCAACGACCTGATGGCGCTTGGCGCTCTTGAAGCCGCCAACGAGATGGGTATCAAGGTTCCGGTTGAGCTCAGCGTGATGGGTTATGACGATCAGGAGCTCGCTCGCTACACCCATCCACGCCTTTCGACGCTCGTGCTGCCAAACTATGAAATGGGACAGCGCGCGACCGAGATGCTGATCGACATGGTGGCGCACCATAAACAATTCCGTCCGATGACCGTAAAGATCGATGGGCCGCTCGTCGTGAGAGAAACGACGGCCTCACCAAGGCTGCGCTGAGATTCCTCAGTCCGCAGGCGTCATTTCTTCAGCTCCCAACACGTTCCAATCGCACTACGTGGCATCACCATAGTGCAAATGCACTAGCCCAAGATGGGGTATCCTTGGGGTAACCCGTGTTGTTTGACCATTTGGTCAATGCTACATAGCGCCGATGCGACAGCCGAGCTTGACCTGCCCCCGATAGCCAACCGCCGCCAGGGGGAAGCAGTGCCAAAAGATCTGATCATCGTTGCCGACGACCATCCCGTTTTTCGGGAAGGGTTGCGCCGTGTCGTACAGACAGTCGAGACCGACGCCGACATCGTCGAAGCCGAAACAATGGACGAAGTCCTGGCTGCCGCGCGCGCAGGACGCCAGCCCAAACTCTTCATCATGGACCTTTTGTTCCCCGGCCTCGTCGCGGAACGTTCGCTTGCCGAGTTGCGTCAGGAATTCCAGCGGTCGTCCATCATGGTCGTATCGATGGTCGACGATCGCCGTACGGTCGACATGGTAATGGCCGGCGGCGTCGACGGATTCGTCTCGAAATCCGTGCCGCCAAGCGAGCTGATGGAGGCGATCGCCGCGGTCCGCGACGGCGAATATGTGATCAAGCTCAAGTCGTCGGATCGGGTGCCCTACCCTGCTGAAGACGCGGACATCCTCAACAGCCTCACGCAACGCCAGCGTGAAGTTCTGCGCTTGCTTGCCGACGGCAAATCCAACAAGGAAATCGGGCGCACGCTCGACATTTCGCACTACACCGTGCGCATCCACGTCTCGGCTCTGTTGCGTGTTCTCAATGTCGGCTCGCGCTCGGCTGCAGCGGTCAAGGCCCTCAACGAGGGCTGGGTCGACCGGATCTAAGCCCGCCATCAGGCACGTGCACGCTCCCTGGTGCGCCCCAGCGACAGCGCGATCATGGTTGAGCGCAGTTCGGAAGGTCGCACCGGCTTCGACAGGATCGGGATGTCCTGCTGCCCGAGTTCCTCGCGCACCCGGTTCTCGTCATGGCCGGTCATGACGATGGCGGGGATGTCGCGGCCCGCCTGCCGGCGCACTTCCTGGATGAAGTCGGCACCGACAATGCCGCCGCCGAGATCGAAGTCGGTGACGACCAGATCGCAGGCCGCGACCGACAGATCCGCTCCGGTTTCGGCCTGCACGACGCAGCCCCATTTCTCCAGTAGCGAGGCCGTCGCCAGAAGCACATCCTCGTCGTCCTCGACAAGCAGCACCCGCAAGCCTTCCAACGGTGACGAGAACCGCTCCGGGGCGATCTTCTTCGTGCGCTCGGGTGCCGACACCACCGGCAGGCCGGCAATACGCACGCTGGTGCCGCGTCCCCGGACCGAGCGGATCGAGACCCGCAAGGACATCAGATGCGCCAGCCGCTTGACGATAGAAAGGCCGAGGCCGACACCTTCGATGTCCTTGTCGCCGCGCTCGCGTACCTGGTAGAATTCGTCGAACAGCCTGGGCAGATGTTCCTCGGCGATGCCTTCGCCGCGATCGTGGATTTCGATCGACAGGCCGTAGCGATGGCGGCGGCAGCCGATCAGCACCTCGCTGCCCGGCGCGTATTTCAGCGCATTGGAAACGATGTCTGCAAAATGGTGGTGAGCAGAGCGGCATCGGTGCGCACATGCAGCCTTGTACGCACCAGTTTGAACGTCGTTTGCGACCATTCGGCCCGGTTGGCATTCTGCGTCAGCACCTCATCGACGATGTCCTGCACGGCGACGACTTCGAAATGCGGTGTGACCTTGCCACTGTCGAGTGTCGAGATGTCGAGCAGCGAGCGGAACAGGCCGGACACCGAATGCAGCGAGCGGTCGATGTTCTCGACCATCTGCTTCTGTTCGCGGTCGAGCCCGGTGTCGCGCAGACAGGCGGTGAACAGGCTGATGGCGTGGATCGGCTGGCGTAGGTCATGGCTGGCCTGCGCCAGGAAGCGCGACTTGGCAAGGTTCGCCTCATGCGCTGCATCATAGGCTTCATAGACGCGTTGCAGCAGAGCATAGATATAGGCCGGCACCAGGATGGTGGTCATCACCAGGGTCAGCGCCACATAAGGGTTCTCACGCCAATAGGCGTTGAAATAGGATGACAAGGCGATCGTCACCAGCGCCATCGCGGTAGCCAGGATCAGGTAGCGCGGTCCGAAACGAAGCCCGTTGCCGACCGTTACCCAAAGCAGCGCGGCATAGAGCGGCAACAATGCCGCGCCGCCGATAGACATCGCCGAGAAGAATGCGAGATAGTCGCACCCCATCGAAACCAATCGGCGGGGCTTGTAGACCACCGGCTTGTAAACAACCCACCACAGCAGCAACCACGAAACGGGAACGTAGGCGAAGTAGTAGCCGGCAAAACCATTGGCATAGGATGTCGCCGCGTTGTCGAGCCAGGCGACGACCCAGATGTACACCGCCAGAATCGGCACGAAGACGATCCTGACGAATGCCTGGGAGCGCTCGGCATCATAGCTCTCCTGCTCCCTGGTTTCGGGGGCACCTCCCATTCTTGCGGGCGGAAGCCCCGCATGGTCACGCTTCTTCAAAATTGCCCCACTCCATGGGCCGTATGCGGCGCCGACACTTCCCCCTACACCGACGCCGTCCCTGTGTGAACTCGCCAACGTCTGCGGTCAGTGCGAAATCGCACCGGTTTGCCTGGCCAAACGATCGATCTTGAGTTTTTCCGCAGTCATCATCGAGCGAAGTTCTGCCGGACGGATCGGCTTCGCCAGGATCGCGATTTCCGGATCACCAAGATCGACCCTCACCCGGTTTTCGTCGTGGCCGGTCATGACGATGGCAGGCACCTTGCGTTTCAGCAGATGCCGCACACGTGCAATGCAATCAGCTCCCGTAGCCTTCGCACCGAGATCGAAGTCCGTCACGATCAGATCGCATTCGGTCACCTCGTCAGGGATCGACGGCTGGATGTCGACGATGCAGCCCCATTTCCGCAACAAGGTGGCAGTGGCGAGCAAGACGTCCTCGTCGTCCTCGACGAGCAGGACACGCAGGCCTTCGATCGCCGGCCTCGGGCCCTCTGCTTTCGGTTTGGCCGCTGCCGCCTGCGATGAGATTTGCAGGCCTTCGATAATCACCGTGGTGCCGCGACCTGGGACGGAGCGCAGGTAGGCCGACATGCCCATCAGCCGCGTCAGTCGCTTGACGATCGGCAGGCCGAGGCCGACGCCGTCGACGTCGCGGTCACCGCGTTCCCGGACCTGGTAGAACTCGTCGAACACCTTCGGCAGATGATGCGCGGCGATGCCGTTACCACGGTCATGAACTTCGATGGCGAGTTGCCCGTTCCGGCGACGACAACCGATCAGGACCGGGTGATCCGGCGCATACTTCAGAGCATTCGAGACCACGTTCTGCAGGACGGTGGTCATCAAGGTGGCATCGACGGTGACGTAGGCTCGTGTCGGAACCGCCCGCAAATCGACTCCGGCCCATTGCGCCGCCTCGGAATTCTGCCTGACGATATCCTCGAACAGGTCTTTTACCGCGACCGGCTCGAAGAACGGTGTCACCTTGCCGCTGTCGAGCGTGGAGATATCGAGCAGGGAGCGGAACAGACGCGACACGCTCTGCAGAGAACGATCTACATTCTCGACCATCTGGCGCTGTTCCCGATCGAGACCCGTATCCTTGAGGCAGGCGGTGAACAGGCTGATCGCATGGATCGGCTGGCGCAGATCATGGCTCGCCTGCGCAAGGAAACGCGACTTGGCCACATTGGCTTCGCGGGCGGCATTGAAGGCCGTGTAGACACGCTCAAGCAGGCTGTAGGCATAGGCCGGAACGAGAACCGTGGTGAGGATCAGGGTGATCGTCACATAGGGGTTCTCGCGCCAGAACGGGTTGAAATAGGCGGTGACCAGAATGCTGATCAGCGCCATGCAGGTCGAGGCAATCAGATAACGTGAGCCAAAGCGCAGGCCATAGCCGACCGTCACCCACAACAGCGGCGCATAGGCGGGCAGCAGGGCAGCACCTCCGAACGTCATGATGCCGCCGACGGCGATGTAGTCGCTGACCATCGAAATGGCACGCCGAAGCAGGTTCTCGCCTGGCCGTTTCACAATCCAGAACAGGATCAGCGCCGAGACAAGGATGTAGGATGAGAACGACAGGATTGTCTGGGTCGTGCTGAATGCCGTGTCGCCTCTCGACGAAAAGACACTCAGCATGCCGACCGTAAACAGCGTCGCCGCCCCGAGACGAAAGGTCGCCTGAGCCCGCTCGGCGTCATTCGGCCTGTCGTTCCGGGTAACGAAAAGGTCGGCAAGTTTCGTTCGCAAGCCACCAGGCATGATGTGCATCCCGATCAGGGGCAGGAGCTGATCGCCTGGGGCTCGACAATCAGGGCATTTCGAATGCCTAAGCGACATTCCAGAATGCGAAAGGGAGGGCTAGAGCGTTTCCGGTTTCACAGAAACGCGGAAAAGCTCTAACTCTTTGTTTTTGCGCAATTCCGGACGGAAAACCGTTACACACTTTTCCTAGAATTGCGCTAGCCTCCCTTCGTTATTTCCCCAGTTGGATGGTTCTTTCGAGGGCCTGGTTGAAGCCCTTGAGGGAGATGGAGAAGGCGACGTCCTTTTCGGTGTCGGAAGCGAAGGCGCCGAGCTTCAGCGCGGTGCCGGTGCTGAGCGCCTTGGTGGTTGCCGGCGTGAAGGTGAGCCGCACGACGCAGCCGCCGGGCAGGCAGGTGCGGAAGCGCGACGGCTTGCCCGGCGGTGTGTCGTCGACGGAGAAGGTCACGCCCTTGTCGAGGTTGAGCCCGAACGGCATCACCAGCAGGCCCTTCAAGCCGCCATCGTCGGCAGGCATCAGTTCGATGGTGAGCACACGCTGGCCGTTCTGGCTGACCTGGCCCTGCGAGAAGGCGCACTGCTTCTTGTTCTCGGGCGCCGCCACGCAGGCGACGCGCCAGTCCTCATAGGTCTCCGACAGCGACGACGGTCCGCCTGCGGCAGCTGCCGAGCCGGCGGCGGGTTGCTGTTCCTGCCCGGAAGCGGCAGACGCGGCAGCCAGGAAGGCCGCCGCGCCGATCAACACTCTATTGGCTGGCATCAGAAGCGGATGCCGAGCCTTGCGTCGACGCCGTTGGTCGACGATCCGGAGCCGAACTCGCCATTGTAGGAGATGCCGAGCGTGGCATTGTCGGTCACCTTCATGTCGA